>JANQKS010000093.1 GCA_028281005.1 Pseudomonadales bacterium | reverse complement strand
TGGCTCCGCCTGCTGGGCTCGAACCAGCGACCCGCTGATTAACAGTCAGCTGCTCTACCAACTGAGCTAAGGCGGAGTGGTTGGGTTTGATCGCCAAATACTTCTCTGACCAAACCCAAAACTTGTCCCTTGCGAGACAAGGACCGAAATTGTAGAGCCCTATAGAGCAAATGCAAGGCCAAATCTGATGTCGCGTTAAATCCGGATTTAAATCGTTCGACCTAGTCTACTCACACTAGCCGAGGCTCAACGTCTCTACCTCTTAACAAGTTTGTAGCCGCAACTACCCGACGAGCAGAGCGTCCAGGAACTCGCGCGGCGACACGACCTTTACACCTGATCGTGCTTCTTCTGGGTAGTGCTTGAGGTTCCCCGTGACTAAGAAGTCTGCCCCGCTGGAAACAGCGACTTCGATGAACATTTGATCCCATGGGTCAGGTAGATCGACGGCCAGCGGGGAGGCAAGCGTTGGCGTTCCGGCTGACTCTAAGAAACCGATCAGCTCTTCGACCAGCTCGCGGTCAAATGAGAACTTGGCCCCCGTGAGTACGTCTCGATACTCTGAGACGATTCTCTCATCGAAACACAACCTGCCACGCTCGGTGAGCAGCGCGCGGAGGACCGCCGCGGGCGGACCATTTGGGGAAAGGATCGCCGACACCAAAACATTGGTGTCGAGCACAATCCTCAATTGGTCCTCTTCAATCGTGAATGCTGGATTTCAGCATCAACTTCCTCGGGGGTCATCCCGCCGAGCCCGCGTGCAGCTGAATCACGCTGCAGCCGGGCAAGCGCATCACTTGCGCGACTGCGCCGCAATGTCCAAAGACACTCCTCGAAAGACGCTTCGTCCGTGGCACTTAGGATGGCAATAGGTTTGCCATTGCTGGTGACCACCAGTTCCCGCTCCTGCTCGAGTTCCTTCCAGAGTTCGGATGTTTTGCCGCGGAGGTCGCGGACGGTGACAAATTTCATGCGCTATACTGATCTACATATGTGGTCACAATCGTAGCTCAATTTGGGATCTAAGCAAACGCCAAAACAAGCTCAGTCCTGCACCGCATCCATAGCGCAAACTCGAACTGATACAGCATGGTGGACACGGGCGCACTCCCGCTCATACCTCCTGCTTATTCCCCTCCTCAGGTCTCGACAGCACCGTCACGACCTGTGGTCCACGTCGATACACCCGACTGGTGGTGTTTGGTGTCTGATGCCCCATGCGCGCTTGAGCCAGGTGCAGTGATTCGCTGTCACTGGCGACCTTGGCACGCAGATCATGCTCGGTGAAGCGCTGCCCGCCAGCGTCGACATGCTTGCGCATGGCCCGTTGCCAGATCGCGCGGAAGCCGTCGGCGGTGTATTGATTTCCCTGGCGGGTGCAAAGCAGATAGACGGATCGGAATTGCTCGCCGTGGTGAGTGCGCAGAACCTCGTCGACTGCTTCGGCAAGGCCGGGGCCATGGAAAACCAGCGTCCGTCCGCCTTTTGCCTTGGGTCCCCACAATGCATCGTCGCGCCAGTCCGACACGCGCAACGCGCGCATTTGCCCTTGACGCAAGCCGGTGAGCATTTTTAGCCCAATCCACGCCGTCAGCTTTGGATTGCAGTGTATGAGGAAGGCGGCGAGTTCAGCATCGGTCACGTAGCGTTCTCGGGCTTGTTCTCGGTTTTTCTCAACCTCTCTGACAAGGTTGCGCTCGACGACGCCACTGCGCACACAAACCTGCATGACATTGGCGAGCACACTTAAGTCACGATTGGCTTGTACACTGCCTTGCTGGGTTTCCAAATATGCGTAACCCGCCGCAGGGCGCCACGCCGCCGGGGGTAAATGACCAAACGCCCCACGCAAACGCAGAATCGCTTTTTGGTAATCACGTTGCGTACGCGCCGCAAGCCGCCGGAAGCGGCTCGAGGAGAGATAAACATCCATCGCTTCACCCAGCGTACGCATGTGCTCATGATGAGCATCTGCTTCAATCCGCGCTGTCCGTGATTGACGCTGGTACCGCTGCGAAGAATGCCTTCTTGGATTGAGGCTGCTGGCGCAGGCGTGCAAGCAGACGGTTTAGGAGGTCACCTAGGCCGCACTGCTTTGCTGAGACTTTTCTTGCGGATCACGTGTAGCTTCGCCAAAGGCGTTGTCCAAATAACCCACCAATGCAGCGCCATCTCTACCGTCCCTAGTGTTAGGGAATACATGCTCACGGCGTAGCTTGCGGTCAAACCAGATACCCTCGGGTTTCACCTGCGCCGGCTTGGTGGCAGCCAACCATACTGCGGTGTCGGCACCCGCGGCGGTGTCGCGCAGGACTGCATTGGTCATTTTGTGGAAGTCCGGCATGGCGGTTTCCACGCCGGGTGTATCCACCCAGCCCGGATGCATGACGTAGCTGTTGAGGCCCTCTTGGCGCCACCAGCTATTGAGCAACACCTGCGCACGTTTCTGATAGGCGTAGGTCAACATACCGTCGTAATCTTCACCGCCTTGTAGACGCTCAAGTGTCATCGGTACGTTGTACATACCGCCGGAACTCATGTTGATGACGATGCCTTGGGCCAGGCGCTCATGAGAGCGCAGTGCTTCGGTAAGGGCAAAGTGTCCCAACACGTTGGTGGCGAAACCCTGTTCTAAGCCTTCGCTGGTGGTTTGGCGCTCGTTTAGCATCAAGCCGACATTGTTCACCAGCACATCCACGTGGGGTAGATCGTCAGCGATGTGATTGGCCGTGCTCATCACTTCGGAAATGAGCGACAAATCCGCCACATGGCGGACAATTTTGCCTTCCAGGGCAGCTTCCATTTCGGCAAGCTTTTCTGCACTGCGCGCTACCGCATGCACCTCCGCCCCATGTGCGGCGGCTTGCCGGGCAATCTCATAGCCAATACCACCGGTCGCACCGGTCACTACCCAGCGCTGACCGCCAAAATCTAATTCCTGTTGAGGCCACAACCACTTCCTGCTCGCATAGCCTAGGCGCGTAAAACTAGGCAGGAAGCAGGAAAAGAACATTGCACCACGCAACAAATCGTTCACCGTCTTGCTCCGACTCGCTCCTCCATAATCGTCATTGGAAGCGCGTCAACGCAGCGTGAAGACCGTGTGAAGATCAGGTCTGGAAGGCTAAATAAGCCTCGGTGGTGTTCATGAAATCTCGAAAATGTGTCCACTTTGCGCCGCGCAAGGTAATCACGTGGACAAAGTCGGACACAATCGGCCGACCGGTGCTGCGGGCGGTCAGATGTAGATGGCCGGTCACCACTACTTTGTCGCGGTCTGCCAGAAATTCTTCGGGCACAAATTCGTGAATGTCCACGGAGGACAGTACGGTTTCGAAGAAGCGCTGCGCCGCCTCGCGGCCTTCGTAGTGGCCGGCATAGGGGATCACGTCCGGTCCGTAGAAGTCGATGACGATGTCGTCGTGGACATACGTCAGTATAGCTGGAATGTCCTGCGCGCCAAACGCTTCAAACAGTTTTTGCGTGGCCTCGATGTTGGTTATTTGCGTGGTCATGGCACCTCCGCTATTTAGCTGCAAAATCCAGTGTGAGAGATTCATAGCCATGGGTCAGCAAACTCGCGGTTTGCGACACGGGTGGCGTGCTGCCCAGGCGTAAGTTGGGAAAACGTCGGGTGACCACTTCAATCATGGCGGCCGCTTCCATTTTTGCCAGGGCAAAACCCAAACACTGATGTAACCCGGTGCCCATGCTGAGTTGCTGGCGGAGATTCTTGCGCGTGAGATCAAACACTTCAGGGTTGGGAAATACCTCAGGGTCGTGATTGGCGGCGCCAAAAAACAGCGCCACCCAGTCACCCTGTTTAATGGTCTCGCCACCCAGCGCCACATCTCGCGTCGCTACCCGAAACAGACGCTGCGGCGGCCCGCTATGGCGCAATGTTTCATTGATAAACGGCAGCACCAAATCCTCATCTGCGCGCAATTGCGCGGTCACTTCGGGCATGGTGGCTAGGTTGTACAGAATGTTCGTAAGCAAAAACGTGGTGGTTTCCGCACCGGCCACCACCAGGGTGAGGCAGAAGCGAATCACCTCATCCAGGCTCAGACGTTGATCATCCACTTCCGCGGTTAAGAGGTAGCCGATGAGGCCCTCGCCCGGGGATTGGCCCTGCTCAATTTGCGCCTGCCGTTTGGAGACCTCGGCGATAAAATAACCGGCCAACGCCTGGTTGCTGGCCTCACGCTGCTCAGGCGAAAGGTCTGCGGAGAGCATGAAGGCATTGGCCCAATCCCGGCATTGCAGCGCATCTGCATCGGGTTGGCCAAGCAAACGCATCATCACCCGGGCGGGGATGACCGAGGTGAGCTGTTGCACCACTTCGATCTCGCGTTCGGGCGCAGGCTCAATCTCCGCCAACATCTCCTCAATACGTGCGGTGATCCAGGGTTTCAACTGTTCTACCTGACGGAAAGCAAAAGGCGGGCTGACAAATCGACGTAAGTGATCGTGCTCAGGATTGTCGTGATTCACCAGCATCAACGAAGGTGCACTGGATTGCTCCTGCAGCGGGTCCCGTGAACTAAAGGTTTCATGGTCTTGCGCAGCAGCAGCAACATCGGCGTAGGTCATCAGCACCCACGCGGCCACGGCTTCATCCTGGCCTGGCACGGTGCCTGGTGGGTAGTCGCGGTAACCGAAGACCGGGGTTAACGGGCGCAAGTCTGCATATAGCGGATAGGGATTGGCGATGGTAGCCGCGCTGGGTAATGCGGCCACCCAGTGCTCACGCTCGGCGGTTGGTGTGTTTGCCATGTGATTTCCTATCCTCCTCCACCCTGGGTATAGTATTCAAACAGTAAACTGTTTCTTTTGTAAACTATTTATTCTGTGAACTTTTAGCGCTTTGTTTCAGGGCCTTCTATGCCAGACACGCCACACATACCGACACCACAGGAGCCGCCGAGGCCACAGCGACCAAAAGTGCCCGCTGATGCCGCAGCCCAATTCCTAGAGTTGTACTACCCCATCCACTACAAAGCGGGTATCGGTGTAGAAGACGCGCTGCGCGGCAGCGAACTGTCGCGGCATCAAACGGCGATCTTGTGGTTGATCCACTCGCAAGGCGACGGCGGCACACAAATGCGCCGTAAAGACATTGTGGCGAACTTAAGCAGCTGGTTTGAAATCTCCAACGCGGCCATTACCAAGGCGTTGCGCGGCATGTCAGCCCCACCACTCGCCTTGGTCAGCCAGCGCGAAGATCCGCTATCTGGGCGGGAGAAAGTGGTCAGTCTCACACCGCAAGGTGAGGCGTATTTGGCTGAGATGATTGCCCGCGGCACCGCCTACGTGCAGCGCATCGTCGATGGATTAAGCGACGCCCAAATTGTTAACGGTATCGATTTTTTTGAACGCATCTCCGCGGTGATCGATGGCTGGGCGGACCCTAACGACTCTGTCGGGCCCAACGAGTGATTCGAGGCGCTTCTAGGGCACACCCAAGGTAAACAAAGCCGCTTCGTCGTCGTCTTTGGCGTGTTTACGCTGCAGGCGTGTGCTCTTGGCGAGCAGCTGAGTGTCACCGAGGACTTCGGCGGTGGCGGCTTGTAGAGCATAAAAGCGTGCGTTGTTGCGCTTTAGTCTGATGGCTTGGTTGATGGCAGTGAGCGCCTCTTCGTAGGAGGCTTGCCGATAAGCTTGCTCCGCTACAGCGTAGTGGTAGTAGGGGTTGCGGTCGCGATAACGCAGCACCAGACGGTGATAGCCTTCGGCTTCTTCCTCGCGGCCTTGTTTGCGCAACACTTTCACCAGCCCGGAGATGGCGGTTTTATCCCTGGCGTTGATGCTGCGCGCCACTTGATAGGCGTGCTCAGCCAGTTCGTCTTTCTCCAAAATAGAGTACAACGCGCCTAAGTTATTCCACACATCGATGTTTTCTGGCGCGGTTTGGATGGCGCGCTTTAAATAGGCAAACGCCTGCTCGTAGTCTTCATTGTGCAAATGGTCGACGCTCAAGTTTGCATAGAACATCGAAGCGGCGTGCGCGTCGCTGATGATCTGCCGCGGTGAATCGTCGTCCGGCTCGACCGCGTTGAAGTCTACGCTCAGCTCATTGCTGAATTCGCCGGGTAAACGTACCCCTCGTATGTGCACATTGACGTGGTTGGCACGCAGTAAAAAGCCGGATTCCACTTCCCAACGCGGTGCTTCATGCACCAGCTGATAAGAGGCATCCAGCCTGGCTTCACGCGCCAAGGCGATAAACATGTTGGTATAGGCGATGCAGTTGCCTTTTTTACTGTCGAAAGTCTCCGCTGCGGAGAACGTCGCGGCGCGGTCATATTGGTTGATGAAGAAGCCTTCTCTAACCATCTTGCGCATCAAGCGGTGGAAGCGGGAGTGGGCAAATTGGGCATGGCCGACGTCTTCCGCGATGAATTCGCGCATGGCGGGGCTCACCCCCAGCAAGTCTTCCTCAGGCGCCGCCGGTACGCTGTGGCCAAAGGCGGCACGACCGTCGATAAGGGTTTCGGGGTATTGAACGTCGACAGGCGTGGTCACCATACCGGCACACCCGCTGCACAGCGCAGCGATCAGCGCAATTGTGCTGAGCCGCATCCATTTCATGCGTCAAAATATAGAACTGCGCGCGCCTGAGCTCAACTTTCTACGGGACGTGTCCGACACCAACATTTAGCTGTTCCGACGATTAAACACCCGCAAAATTTCCTTCTCACCACCGTCGATTTCAATGGTGACCTGAACAGTCAGCCGATTAGGACCGGGGCGGCGCAGCCGCTCGGTCACGCGCAAATTGCCTGCCTTGGAGATGATCACCAGATCCCGCTCTTCCCAGCCGGCGTTCACTTCCCACAAGCCGCGCTGTCGTTCTCCCCAGGAGATGTCGCGGTAGACACCGGGCGTGTAACGGATACCCATGGAATCTTTACTCAACTCGATGTCGAGCTTGTCCGCGCGTAACACCTGGAAATCCACGCTGATAAATTCCAGGTCAGAACCTTTGGCGATGCGCAACGCTTGGCTTCTGCTGCGGGCTTGGCTGTTGGCCGTGGAGCGGGGCCGACCGAGGTCGGCGACGGTGCCGGATTCGGAAAAATCGATCAGCCAGGCGCCGCTGAGATCCACACCGGCAGGGTTCACCGGGGAGAGATTATCTGACGTGCAGGCCGCCAGAACAGCGAGCAGCGCCGCGACGCTGATGTATCTGATGAATCGCACGAGGCAGCGTTACCGGGGATCCATTAAGGTGCAGGTGCCTTGAGCCACGGCACACAAGCGCCCATCGTTGTGCACATCGATGCGCACCACAGCCTGGGTGCGGGATTTGTTGATGATCTCGGCGTGAGCGCTTACGGTGCCGCCGCTGACAGGTCGCGTTAGGTTGATCTTAAATTCAGTGGTGGCCGCCCATTGGCCTTTGTCCATGGCCGGATAACACACACAGCCAAGCATGTGGTCGCAAAACGCAGACAACACGCCGCCGTGCATATTGCCAATGTGGGTAATCAGTTCATCACGCACGTCGAATTTACCGTCCATGTAGCCGGGCCCGGCACCGGTGATTTCAAACCCCAAAAATTCCACGATACCGCCCTGCCCGGAGGCCGGCCCGACGAAACGCTCGGCAATTTTTTTGTTGAAGGCAATCTCGGCCATGGTGTCCTCTTCTTGTTTTACTAGTGGATATCAGAATTTCGGCTTCTTAACTTTGCGTGATGGTCCGCTTCGTTTAGTGAGGTGGGATTAAACAGGAGTGAATAGACGCATCGTCCGGGATCTCCCTCGCCAGGGTGCGAATGGCAAGCTCCGCATCCTGCAGATCAAAATCATGGGTGTGCATGCGCATGAGATCTACCTTCCCGGATTCTATTAATCTAATGGCCGCCCGGTACCCCCGCGAGGTGACCCCCATCGCGCCCATCACCTGAATTTCCTTGGTCACCACGTAGTCGCTGATGAAATCGTTCACTGGTTTAAACCCTTTAACCCCCGCCAACACCACCTTGCCGCCGGCACGCACCATACGCATGGCGTCCATCACCGGCTTGGTGGCATAAGCGGACACGTCCACCACCACATCCGCGCCGCGCCCGTTGGTGAGCGCTTTGACCCGCTTCACCGGATCCTCGTTGTCTACGTCGATACAGTGGGTGACGCCAAAGGCTTTAGCCACCTTAAATTTGTCCGCATCTGCCGCCAGCCCAGTAACGATGATGTCACCCGCACCTACTTCGCGGCAGGCGACGATGCTGGCCAAACCCCGTTGGCCCGGGCCGAGGATCACCACGGTATCCCCGGGCTGGGTGTTGGGCATCTCCACCGCCCAGCGGAAGCCCGCGCCAAGGGGGTTAAACATCACCGCCAGCGGTGCCGGTAGATTCTGCTCCACTTTGTGCAGCACTGAGTGTTTGTGCAGAAACATGTATTGCGCATAGCCGCCCCATAACCCGGGCCATTCGCTCAAAGGCACGTAGGAGTATATTTTTCGGTGGTCACACAAGTGGTAGGTACCGCCCAGGCAGGGCTCACAATGGCGGCAGCTGATCATGGTCTCCACCGCCACCCGGTCGCCTTCCTGCACCCCCCAGCGGGCTGCGGCACGGTCGCCAATTTTGGCAATCACGCCCAACGGTTCATGTCCGGGGATGACCGGCATCGGCGTGCGCAGCACGTCTTCAAATTGCTCATAGTCGCTCCCGCAGATGCCGCAGGCTTCCAGCTTGAGAATCGCGGAGTTGTCGTCGATATCGGGGATGTCGATGTCCATGGGAGTGAGTTCGCGCTTGGCGGTCTGCACCATGGCAAAAGAAGTTTTGGGTAGCTGCATGTTGGGCCCCCTCAAAAATCAGGGTTGAAGAAAACTCGACTGTTTGGCCAGCGTCGCACTGGCCTCATCCACCAATTCATCCATGATTTGTTGTACCGGCTTTACCGCACCAAAGTAGCCGATGCTTTGCCCCGCCCCGGAGTGTATGAGCGGTTCGATGTCGTGTTCCTCAATGGCGCCGAGCAAATCCCCGACCAACACATCCTGGTACGGCATCTTTAACGGCGCCGGTGCGTCTTCGGCTTCCCATTCCTGGCTCCAGGCAGTCCGCACCTGACGAAACGTTTTGCCGCTTTCCGAACGGGTGATGACCGTGTCGCCACTGCCGGCGGCGAGCAGCTTGCGCGTATTAACCGGGTGCATGTGGCCCTGATGTTCTTCCGACAGCAGCCACGCTGTGCCCATCCACACGCCTTGTGCCCCCATGGCCAAGGCAGCGGCGATATGCCGCCCGGTGGCGACCCCGCCCGCAACCAACACCGGTATATCTCCAGCGGCGTCGACGATTTGCGGCACCAGCGAATAAGTGCCGATGGGGCCGGTGTGAGCGCCGGCGTCGTAGCCTTGTGCTACCAAAATTTCCACACCCGCTTGGATGCTGCGTTGGACATGGTGTGGGCTGCCAATCAACGCCAGCGTGGTTTTACCCTTGTGTTTGGCTTCCGCCACCGCATCCGGCGGCGCGCCGATGCCGCAGGCAAACATATCAACGTCGGAATCCAACACCGCGCGCAGCTGGGCTTGTTCAATTTCAGTGGAGCGAATGAAACGCGTGCGCATGCCGGGCTCGGAAGCTTCCGGCACCTGGTATTTATCAACAAGACCTTGCACAAAGTCTTTGTGCGCCTGAGGGATTTCGGCTTCGATCGCGGCCCGGGAGTTGTGCTCCGGCATGCCGGGCGGCAGCACCAGATCAACGCCAAACGGTTTATCCCCGACCAAGGCGCGGATTGCGGCCAACTCTGCGGTGATCTCTTCGGGAAAGCGGCGGGTGGCGCCATACACACCAAAACCCCCGGCGTTGGTAATGGCGGCTACCGTGACAACGTCGTGGGCAAATCCAAAGATGGGGTAGCGGATACCAAGGCGCTCACACAGCGGTGTCCACACCCTGGCCACAATTAAGCAGATTCCGCCTGCTGATCGTCTGCGTGCGGCGGCGCCGCGGCGGGTTTTGCTGTGGCATCGGCTTGTTCAAGCTCGACGGTGGCCACACGCGGATGGTCCGCCGCCCGCGCCGGACGGATATCGGCATTTGCAGGCACGGTTTCAGGCGCGCGAATCTGGTTTAGGGCCGTGTCCACCACTTCAAACACGTTAAGCTGGCGCAAGGTGGGGTGGTCGCACACCACCTCTAGATAAAAGTCTTTGTATGCTTGGCTGGGGATGACATCAAACACAGGATCGTAACCCTCTGGTTTCACCTCCAGGGAGGCATGGCCATATTGCTCCGGCCAGACTTTGCACCACTCCCGCCACAGGCGCAGGATTAATTGTTCTTGTTCTCGCGTCACTTCTTTCCCTGGACACAGCCGCCATGGCAGAGGTGCGACGGCGGCGAGCATGTGCGTTCGAGCCTGCCACTATAGCAAAAGCAGCGCGATGCCAGCACCCCACAGACTTAAGGGGGTGGTGAGATGATCGAGGGATAGTGAGAGCGACAAACGATATAGCTTGAGGAGCCGCCGTGCAAAACCGGGTGGCTTGGGAAATCAGTCGGTTTTGGCCGGTTTGAACGACACCACATCTGCGCGCGGTGTGAGATCCCCCAGCTGGGCTTCCAGCGTGCCGCCTTCAACCAACCCTTCGATGAAAGTTTTCACCGCATCGTAATCAAAGGTGTCACATGCCTGTTCCAGGGTATTTAAGGCGCCGCGCAATTCTGTCCAAGGTAAGTGCCCGTCTTGTGCACGCATTATTTTGCGGTGGTCGGTGCCGACCACGTCACCGCTGACCAGCAGCTCTTCGTACAGCTTCTCGCCCGGTTTTAGACCGGTGAACTCAATGGCGATGTCACCCTCGGG
Organism: Pseudomonadales bacterium; assembly: GCA_028281005.1. GTDB lineage: Bacteria > Pseudomonadota > Gammaproteobacteria > Pseudomonadales > Azotimanducaceae > UBA4421. Next base: position 41,263 of record JANQKS010000093.1, on the reverse strand, counting down.
GCTGTCTTCACCTTTAATGGAATATCCTTTGAGGTGGATCATGCGGTGCGCGAGGTCGAGGATCTTCACCGGCTCACCCATATCCAGGATGAAAATGTCGCCGCCTTGGGCCATGCTTGACGCCTGCAGCACCAATTGGGCTGCTTCCGGTATGGACATAAAATAGCGGGTCACTTCCGGATGCGTCACCGTCACCGGGCCGCCGTTATCAATTTGTTCGGTAAACAGGGGCACCACCGAGCCGGAGGATCCCAGCACGTTGCCGAAGCGCACCATGGAAAAGCGGGTGCGATGGCTTTCATCCTGCAGCGCTTGCAGCACCATTTCCGCCAGGCGCTTACTGGCGCCCATCACCGAGGTGGTGCGCACCGCTTTGTCGGTGGAGATGAGAATGAAGTTTTCCACGCCGCAATCCATCGCCGCTTGGGCACAATACAGCGTACCGAAGGTATTGTTCTTCAGGCCTTGAATGACGTTGTTTTCCACCAGGCTCACATGTTTGTATGCTGCAGCGTGGAAAACCGTCTCCACCTGGTAGCGCGCAAACGTGCGGTTTAACAAGGCTGAGTCCGTCACCGACCCCAACACCGCGGCCATGGGTGCTGCGCCGAGGGATTCTTTGTCGGATTCTTTATCGGCAAGGGCCTGCAACTCACGCTGGATTTCAAACAGGCCGTATTCGGATTGATCCAACAACACCAGCAGCTTGGGTTGCAGGCGCAGAATCTGGCGGCACAGTTCCGAGCCAATGGAGCCACCGGCGCCAGTGACCATCACCGTGCGCATGGCTACCGAAGTTTCTAACAAATGCGGGAGCGGCGGCACTTCGCTGCGGCCAAGCAAATCTTCAATACCGACATCGCGCAGGTTGGCCAGGGATTGTTGGCCACTGACCAACTCAGAGATGTCGGGGATCAGGCGAACGCGCACGGAAAAACCCGCGAGGTAATCGATGATGTCACGGCGGGTTTTACCGTCACCGCCGACGGCGACCAGGACTTGTTTGGCCTGACTGTCGCGCAGCAGCTTCGGTAGCTCTGACGGCGCGTACACGTACAGTCCGTCGATAGAGCGCTTCTGCAGTTTGCGATCATCGTCCAGAAAGGCAATGGCTTGGTAGTCATCCTGTTGCGCCAGCAGGCGTGACAGTTCTACCCCTTTGCTGCCGGCGCCATAAATAATCACCGCTTCACGCTGGTGTGCCTTGTTCTGGCGTTGGATAAAGGCCCGCACGGCAAAGCGTGAACCGCTGACATAGATGAAAGCCAGCAGCCAGAAGATGATCGGTACCGAGCGTGGGAAGCCTTTGAGCTGCAATAGAAACGGCACCACCGCCACCGCCAGCGCTGCCAGCGCCGTGCCCTTCACCACCGCCATCACAGCGTGGTTACCCATATAGCGGATCACTTGGCGGTACAGGCCGAAGCGGCCAAACACCGGTACCGCCACACACACACACACGACAAAGCCCGGCCAATAATCTCCCACCGCGGGATTAATTTCCCCGAGCCGCAGGACAAAGGCGCTCCATAGCGCAATCGGCAGCATCACCAAGTCTGCGGCGACGGCAATGGCCTGTTTTCGGCGTCTGGAGAATTCGTCAATCAAGCCGGGCATGGTGCGTTCGAGTGTATTCCTTGTGCTGATGTCTACGTATATGTTGCGCTGTTGGGATTCCGTCGCACTCGGGCCGACTGCTTATGGTTCCATAAGCCGTTATCGTCTCGTTGGCCGCTTAACTTGAGCCCTGCCCCGGCAAACCCGCACGCTCGCGGTAACACAACACCGCCAAAGGCAGTACCGACGCCGTTAAGGCGGTCAGTTGTGACCACCCACTGCGTAGAGTATTTGAAGCGAAGAAGGCCAATGGCAACAGCCAAAAAGCGGCGTAGAGCAGAAAAGCGACGGTCGTCCATAAATGCCCCTTGCGCATGGCAACGTGCTGATACAAGTGTTGCCGGTGCGCCTGGGTAAACTCCTGTTTCGTGACTATTCTCACACAAAGGGTATAGGTGGCGTCAAACCAGAAAACGGCGAGCAGTATCAAACTGGCGACAAACGGGACTTGATCCGTAGACCACAGGTACAGCACCAACATACCGATCAGTAAACCCAAAAAACCGCTGCCGACGTCGCCCATAAACAGTTTGGCCGGCGGCCAGTTAAAGGCCAAAAACGCAAGCGCTGCCCCGCTCAGCAACCACACCAATTGCACCACCCAACCCGTTAAGCCGCCGGATACCAGCAGCACACCCAGACAGAACACCAAACACTGCGCCGCGGCGTAACCATCAATACCGTCCATGAAGTTATATAGATTGGTTAACCAGACCAATCCCATAAAGAGAATTGTGGCTTGTAACCAAGGTGGCGCAGGCAGTGTTTCGGCAGCCAAGAGCGGCTGCAGCACAGGATACATACTCCAAAGTACAAGCACCGCGGCGACACAATGTATCGGCAACCGCACCCGCGCAGAGAGGCCGATCAGGTCATCCCAGAAACCGATGAGTGCCATCAACGCCAAAGCGGCAAACCAGCCCCAACCCAGGCGCGGTTCGAGACCGGCAAGGTACATTAAATAAGCAAGCACCAGCACCACCAGCGCCACACCACCCATGGTTGGGGTAGGTTGGGTGTGGGAGCTACGCTCGTTGGGCACCGCCAACATATGCGGCTGACGCACCAATAAGTACACCACCCACTGCAGCAGGAGGCCGACCCCCAAAGCCGCCAACATGATCAATGCTGCTGATACCAAGCGACCACCTCTTGTATGGCTTGGCGTTGCGCAACGGGCGGCTGCCATGGCAGCTCCGCTAGAGTTTGGCTCATGTCAACTTCCAAAGGTAAAAACAATCGGCCCGCCATATCACGCTTGCCGATTACACTCGCCAAGGTAAGCCCCAGGCCTGGCGGCAACGGCCATTGACGCAGTGGATGCCCGGCGCTGGCGGCGATTAAGCTCAACATCTCGGTCACGGCGGTTTGTTCCGCATCACGCACATGCCAAATGGATTGTTGCGGCAGCTGTTCCACCCTCGCCAGGGTAAGCAATAGATCCACCAGATTGTGAACACTGAGCCACGCCCGCGGCGCCCGGGCGGACCGCAGCGGCAATGGCCAGGCAGACAATGCCCAATGCAGCATGCGTAGAAAGTTGGCCTGCACCTGCGGCCCGTACACCAAAGGTGGCCGCACGATACACAGCCGCGTCGCGCCACACTCTTCATCCATTAGCTGACGCTCAGCCGCCACTTTGCTGTGGGCATAGTCATCCCCTGGCGCATAAGGTGCACTGACCGGCAGCGGTTCGCTGCTGCTGTCCCCCAGCACCTTAATGCTGCTTAACCAGACAAAACGCTGCACGCCGGCTTGCACCGCCTGGCGGAAGAGATTGACGGTCTGATCCACATTCACGTTATAAAGTGCCTGCGGGTCCGCGCCCTGGGCACCTGCGTGGGCAAGACCGGCCAGGTGAAAGACGGTGTCCACACCAGCTAGGTCATCGGCTATTAAACCCAGCGACGGCCACTGTTTTTGCAAAGCGGGGTGGCTTGCGGAGGCGGACGCCGCCGCACCATTGCGGACTACACCTTGTACATCGAAACCTGCATCACTCAACGCAGGCACGAGGTAGCGGCCGATGAAGCCAGTGGCGCCCGTTACCAACGCGGTGGGCCCGCTCACGACAACAGCTCCTGGTATACCCGAAACGTGTGCTCAACCACGTCTTCGATGGAAAACACCGCTTCGGCCTTGTCACGCGCCGCTTTTCCGAAACGCACACGCAGCGTCTCATCTTCTCCCAGTTGGCGCATGGCATCGGCCAAGGGCTGTACTTCCCGCGCAGGCACCAACAAGCCGTTCACACCTTCGGTAACAACCTCACGGCAACCGGCAATGTCGGAGGCAATCATCGGCAGACCCGCGGCCGACGCCTCCAACAACGTCTTGGGCAAACCTTCGCGATAACTCGGCAGCACCAAGACGTCCGCCTGATGCAACAGAGACGGCACATCTTCCACATGCCCAAGCCACTCCACCCCTCGCTCTTGTTCCAAGCGGTGCAACTCGGTTTGGCTCAAGGACGAAGGGTTACCCGGGTCAACATCACCTGCCAGTAGAAAACGCCAGTGTGGGTATTGCTGTTTCACCACGTGTGCAGCGTGGGCAAACTCCTCCACCCCTTTATCGCGTAACATGCGCGCCAACAGCACAAACACCGGCGAACCCGCCGTAGCGTTATCACACGCGTTCTCTGCCGTGGGAGATTCAAAGGCGGTCAGCGCCACACCGGAGCCGCGGATCAACACCGTCTGTTCCTTGCGCAGAATGCCGCGGCTCAAAAATTCACGTAAGTCTTCGCTGTTTTGAAAAACCACCCGCATGGGCACGCCGGCGAACGCCCAGCGATACAGCAACGTGACCGCGCTACGTAACAGCGCCGCTTTTACACCACGGTGAGAAAACACAAATCCCATACCAGGCACCGCATTCACCACCGCGCGCAGTTTGCTGGCGCGCGCCGCAAAAGAACCATAAATCAACGGCTTAATGGTGACCTGGTGGACCAAGTCCGGGCGTTCATCCCGATAGATGCGCCGCAACTCTCGATAGGCCGCAATTTCCTGCAGCAGCACAAAGCCGCTACGCGTCAGCGGCACCGGTATATAGCGGAACCCATGGGCGGCTAATTGCTCTTCACCCGTATCCGGCGCGGTGACCACCACCACTTCAAAGCCAAGTTGCAATGCCTGTTGACCCAACGGCAATCGATGCGAAAGAAAAAAACGCGCTTCATTCACCACGTAGAGAATTTTCACGCGGGCGTTTCCAGCAGTTGCGCATAAGTATCACGATACGTCTGCATGCAGACTTCTGCAGCAAATCGCTCACACAGCCGCCCACGCTCACATCGGATGCGCTTGGCGGCCTGCTCCGCACTTTCGTCCGCGTGCGCGGCCAGCGCCCCGCTTATGGCAGCAGCCAGTGCCTGCGGATCACCCGGCTCAACCAACCGCTCGGGTTCGGCAACAATGTGTGCACTGTCACCTACGCGAGTCGCAACCACACGTGCACCACAAGCCATGGCTTCGAGCAGGATGTTGGGGGTACCTTCCCGCCAGGAGGCTTGTACGAGCACGTCTAAGGCGGGCAAAAATGCGGCCGTTGTGTTGATCTCCCCCAACAGATCAACGTGCTCGGCCAGGTCATATTGACGCAGCAAATCTGATAGCGCCGAATTGTCCGCCTGCATACCGGTACCCGCCAGCGTGAATCGCGCTGGGCAGCCTTCGTCCAGCAAGGCCCGCACCGCAGCTAAGAACAGGTCGACTCCCTTCAGCGGATGGTAGCGGCACACCATGGCCACCCAAGCTGTTTGCCCAATGGCGTGCTGCTCACGCACACGCTCGCGAATATGCGCATCAGCGGTAAACTCTGTGAAGCTGATGCCGTTACTGATCACCCGGTGGGGGTACTTGTTATAACCCAGTGCCGCGTGCGTTGCGCGACCAGCTTCTGAGTTGTAGATGACAAAGTCCGGCGCCATCGCGGTGGCAGCCGCACGCCGCATGACCCAGCGTGTTAGCCATTTCTCTTTGAAGATGTCTGTTGGTGCTTGGCGAATGTTCCAAACAATTCGGCTGGCTGGGGTTAACTTGTTACCCAACCATGACGCCAACAAATTGCCGTAGTACATCCAGCCCTGCAGGACATCCGGCGGATCACGCCGCAACAGTTGCAGCGCACGCCACAACACCCACGGCCCAAGACGGCGTTCATCCAGATAATGCACCGGCACACCCAGGGCTTCAATGTCTGCGCCGATACGCGTGGGCCGGCCGACACAGATCACCTGATGGGTAAAGTCATCGCGGGTGTCCCGTAACAATCGATAGAGGCTCTGTTCTGCGCCCCCGGTACCCAGGCGGACAATAACGTGCGTGATGCGGGTGGCAGTTGGCATGATGGCGCATTTTCACCTACCCGCAAAAAAAAGCCACCCCGAAGGCCACACCTTCGGGGCGGTCTCAGGGGTTAGTGGTTAATCGTCCAACACAATTTTGTCTCGATTGTTGTCCAGCACCCTGGGGCCGATACCGGTCACATCCAACAGCTCATCAACATCCACAAATTCGCCGTGTTGTTCGCGATACGCAACGATCGCTTGCGCGCGCGATTCGCCGACGCCGTCGAGCACCTGCGCCAACACTTCGGCAGATGCTGTGTTGACGTTCACGGTGTCTCCTGGCAGCGCCCACGCCGCCTGGCTCAAGGCCAGCAGCATCACCACCAGCAGTTTGGCCACGTAACTCATTTCAGTACCTCCTTCATCAACTATTGAGGAAGCGCAGTATCTGCCAGCGGAATTGGTTTGGCGGTAGGCTGTAGGAGCGAGGAGCAGTGCGAGATGTTTAATGGGAGGCGACGGACTTAAACCGGCCAGCGGCGCCGAAACTACCCCACGCGCGGCAACCTGGGCAATGCCACAACACCTTAGGACTGGTAAATCCGCAGTTTGCACATTGATATTTGGCTTGGCTTTTTACGATCTTGGTGACTTGCGCTCGCACGTCCATGGCTTCCGGTTGGCGCTGACCGAGTTCCATCAGCAGCGGCAGGTGGGCAAAGCTGGGGGCACGGGCAATCTCTTCCACCAGTTCTTCCACCGCCACGTCGCTGCCATTTTTGCGGCGGAAATCTATGAGCTCCCGCAGCAGGGCTGCATCCGGGTAAAGCTGCAAACTGTTGCGCAGAAAACGTTCGTACTCTTCGTCATTCTGCATGGCTTCGCACGCGGTGCGGTAGACCTCGAGGTAAGCGCCGACCAATTCCGGCGCCAGCTCGGTGGCTTTCTGCACATGGCGCAGCACCTTGCGATGATTCCGCTGAGACAATTCCAGTTGCGCCAGCAGCCAGTGACTGCGGGCCTCATTAGGCGCCACCGAAATGGCTTTGCGTGCCAGACTGTGCGCGCGCCGTGTGTCTTTTTCTTGCAGCGCTAGTTCAGCCAACTCACAATAAAAGTGACACACCCGCACACGCATCTGCGCGCTGCTGCGCACCAACTTGGCGCTGACATCAATAGCCCGCTGCCATTCCCGTTCTTGCTCGTACAAGTCCAGCAGCAACTCCAACGCCGGTAGCTCCTGGGCGCCTTTGCGTTTAACAATCTGTTCCAACAGTTTTTCCGCCCGGTCCCACAGACCACCCGCGTGGTAGTCTCGGGCCAGCTCCATTTCCACCAGCTGTTTGTTGGCATTACTTAAGATGGGTGACGCCAGCAGGTTTTGGTGGATGCGAATGGCTTTGTCGAGCTCGCCGCGGCGCCGCACTACTCCGGCCATGGCCAGGTGTACATCGATGGTGCTGTCGGAAACCTCCATGGCTTCGATGAAGCGGTCTACACCGAGCTCGGGTTTGTCGCCAAGCAAGAAGTTTAAGCCCTGGTAGTAGTCTTTGATCACCGCCTCCTGGGGGCGGTGGCGCTGGCGTTCCTTGCGCCCTAAGAGAAAACCCGCACCCACTGCGACGAGCAGCAGGACGTACAACAGAATGTTATGCGGCAGATCCATTGACGCGTGTTCAGCAACACCCTACTGCACGCTGAGGGAGCGCAGCCGCTCAAGTTCCGCGTTGGCCTTGGCCAGATTCTGGCGCAGCTGCCGGGCTTGCAGACGGTGCCGGGTGTTCACCCATAAGGCGTTGAGTAGACCAAAGGACAAGCCAACTAAGAAGGCGGCAAACAACCACCAGAACATCGACAAAGCGAAGGGTGTCTCCCAGACGGCGAAGGTGAGCGTAAGTTCTTGTTGGTTGACAGCTAGGGTGGCTAGGAGGAAAGCCACAACCAGCGCGATGGAGACAACGAGGGTTTTGAGCCATTTCATGGGGAAAATGGTAAGCGGTTATTGGGTGAAAGTCTTTATGAGATTGTGTCGCGCGACCTTAGATCTTTCAGATTGATCGGTCCGGCAAAGTCAGTCCTCTTTCAGAACCGCTGCAAGTCCATCCATGGACGCTGGCGCTGCGCCATCCATGGCGCAGAGCCTCCTGAAAGAGGACTGACTTCGCCGGCCCCACAGTTCCCAAGGTTCAATGCAGAAATCTTCCGACACTCTTTGCCACGCCATCAACCAACACGACATTTTCCCCATGCAATGGCTCATTACCGCGTTGGGGGCGCGGGCCGGGACCGAGGTTCGGGGGGGTTAGCCGTCGTCGCGGCTGAAGGGGTTATCGAGGTTCGAAGGGTTCGGGGAATGTGAGGGGGCGGCGGCGCCGTCGGCCTGGGTTTCGCGGGCCAGGGCGGCGTTGACGCGGTCGCGTAGTTCTTTGCCGGGTTTGAAGTGGGGGACGTGTTTGCCGGCGAGACCAACGGATTCCCCGGTTTTGGGGTTGCGGCCGATACGCGGGGCGCGGTAGTGCAAAGAGAAACTACCGAAGCCCCGGATTTCTATGCGTTCGCCGCTGGCCAAGGTGTGTGACATTTGTTCGAGCATGGTCTTCACGGCCAGCTCGACGTCTTTGCTGGTGAGCTGGGAGCCGGAGGATTGTGACTGGGCAGCCACAATCCGCTCGATCAGCTCGGACTTAGTCATACTGTCATCGGCCATGGCGCGAAGAACTTAGCGGCTACCCTTGAAGGGTTAGTCGTCCTTTTGGTCCATTTGCGCTTTGATCAGATCACCCAAGGTGGCTGTACCGGGGCGGTCTGTCTCTTGGCGTTGGTGCTCACGTACCGCGGCGCGTTCTTCATCCATTTCCTTGGCTTTGATCGACAAACCGATGGTGCGGTTTTTACGGTCGACGCTGATGATCTTCACCTCAACAGGGTCGCCTGCGTTCAGCACGTTACGTGCGTCTTCCACGCGATCGATGGAGATTTCCGAAGCTTTCAGCACGCCTTGGACGTCTTCAGCCAGCTCAATAATCGCTTCTTTCGGCTCAACTTCAACGATGGTGCCGTTAACGATGCTGCCGCGATCATTCACCGCGGTGAAGTCGGAAAACGGATCCTGATCCAGCTGTTTGACGCCCAGCGAGATGCGTTCACGCTCAGGGTCTACGGACAGGATCAAGGTCTCAATCTCTTCACCCTTCGAGTAGCGGCGTACTGCGGTTTCGCCGGGTTCGTTCCAGGAAATGTCAGAGAGGTGCACCAAGCCGTCGATGCCGCCGTCCAGACCAATAAAGATCCCGAAGTCGGTGATGGACTTGATGTTGCCGCTGATGCGATCGCCTTTGGCATGATGCAAGCTGAACTCTTCCCACGGGTTGGGACGGCATTGCTTAATACCCAAAGAGATGCGGCGGCGGTCTTCGTCGATGTCGAGCACCATCACTTCACATTGGTCACCCACCGTGACCACCTTGGACGGATGGATGTTCTTATTGGTCCAATCCATTTCCGACACGTGGACCAGACCTTCCACACCTTCTTCGATCTCGGCAAAGCAGCCGTAGTCGGTGAGGTTAGTGACGGTGGCGAGCACACGGGAGCCTTCCGGATAACGGCCGATGATATCCACCCACGGATCATCACCCAGCTGCTTCATACCCAGGGACACGCGATTTTTCTCGCGATCGAATTTGAGAATACGCACGTTGACTTCGTCGCCGACGTTCACCATCTCGGACGGATGACGAATGCGCTTCCACGCCATGTCGGTGATGTGCAACAAGCCGTCCACCCCGCCAAGGTCAACAAAGGCACCGTAGTCAGTGAGGTTTTTGACGATACCTTTAACGTCTTGACCTTCCTGCAAGGAAGCCAACAGGGCTTCACGCTCATGGCTGTTTTCTTCTTCCAGAACCGCGCGGCGGGACACCACCACATTGTTGCGCTTCTGGTCGAGCTTGATGACTTTAAATTCTAACGGCTTACCTTCTAAATGGGCGGTTTCGCGTAGGGGCCGGATGTCCACCAGGGAGCCGGGTAAAAACGCGCGGATATCATTGATGTCGACTGTAAAGCCGCCTTTCACTTTACCGTTGATGATGCCGGTGACTACCTCATTGGCGGTATGTGCACCTTCTAATTGCTGCCAGGATTCTGCACGGCGGGCCTTTTCGCGGGACAAGCGGGTTTCCCCGAAGCCGTCGTCTACCACTTCCATGGCAACTTTGACCTGGTCGCCAATCTGTAACTCGCACTCACCTTGTTCGTTTAAGAACTGATTTTTCGGAATGACACCTTCCGATTTGAGACCTGCGTGGACAACAACCCAGTCGTCGTCGATCTCTACCACCGTGCCGGTTACGATGGACCCAGGGGCCATCTCGATGGTCTGTAAACTCTCTTCAAATAGTTCGGCAAAAGATTCGCTCATAAATGTTGCGCTTGTTCTGCTGCCTTGCCGTGCGGCATTCCTCAACTCCCTTCCCTAACTTTTAATCCAAAACACAGGTTTTTATTGCACAACCTTCTACTTCTATGCCCAAACTTTTGTGTTTGGGGATTTGTCCTAGATACTTGTTTAAAACTTCTTAAAAATTCTCTGGGGGTCTACTCAGCCCCATTGGGCTGGACCGGGTTCGGCCACGATAGACAGGCTTGAAAAAGCACTCTCCGTTGGTTGATTAAAATTACGCGCGCAAGGCGATTGTTCAGCACAATCCTCGATGTCGAGCCTCTGTCAGCACCAGTTCTAAAACAGCCTCGATACTCATCGATGTGCTGTCGACGACTATGGCGTCGTCTGCCGGCTTCAACGGAGCCACTGCACGCCCTCGATCCCGCGCATCCCGATCTTGGATCTGCGCAAGAAGGCCGCGCAAGCTAACACTTAAGCCTTTGTTTTTCAACTGTTTATAGCGACGCTGCGCACGCTCTTCCGCGCTGGCGTCGAGGAATATTTTGAGCGCCGCATCGGTAAACACGACCGTGCCCATGTCACGGCCATCCGCCACCAGCCCAGGCGGGCGGCGGAAGCTGCGCTGTAGATCCAGCACCGCATCACGTACCGCGGGCAGGTGCGCTACTTTTGAAGCATTGGCGCCGGCATCTTCGGTGCGGATCTCATCGGTGAGGTCACGTTCATCGACCCACACCGCAGCACCTGTGAAGCGGATGTCTAAACCAGCGGCAAGCGCTGCCACGGCTCGCTCTTGCTTTGGTTGCTGACCTGCTTGGCTAAAATCGACACCGCGGCGTACACACATAGCGCCAACAATGCGGTACAGCGCGCCGCTGTCGAGCAGATGCCAGCCCAGTTGATCTGCCAGCGCCCGTGCCAGCGTACCTTTGCCGGAGCCGCTGGGACCATCCACGGCAATCACCGGCACCGCCAGGGCAGCTTGGCTATCGCGGCTCACAACTTTTGCCGCAAATCAGCGGCAGCCTGTAATGCGGCTAACCCCGCTTCTGCGTCGTCCGCCGCCAGCGCCTGGGTGAGTATTTGCAGATGCTGGTTGAACACTTCCGCAGCGGCCACCACTTGTTTGCGGTTCATACTGAGGATGCGCCACCACAACTGCGGGTTTGCCGCGGCGATGCGGGTAAAATCTCTAAAACCACCGCCGGTGTAAGGCAACAACCCCTCATCCACCTGCTGCATATAGGCAAATGCCAACAGGTGCGGTAGGTGGCTGGTCACCGCCAACATTTCATCGTGCGCAGCCGGGCTTAAGTACAGAACCTGTGCGCCGGCGGCCTCCCATATCTGTGCGGCCGCGGCAATTAAATCATCCGCGTCTCCCTCAGGGTGTGGGCTGCTGATGACGGTGACCGCACCTTGGAACAGATCCGCTTGCGCGGCGGCGGGTCCGCTTTGTTCCGAGCCGGAAATAGGATGGCAGGGAATGAAGTTTGGCGGCACACCGCCAAAGTCCTGTTCCAGCGCTGTGATGATAGGAGCTTTGACGCTGCCAACGTCCATCACCAACGTTGCTTTGGGTGCTAGTGCCGCAACTTGGGCGGCAATTTGTTCTGAAGAGGTACACACCAGCGCAAGGTCTACTTGAGCGGGCAACGCGTCCAATGTGTCCAATGTGTCTATCACCGAATCCACTAAGCCGAGCTGCAACGCCGTGGCGGCGGCAGCGGCGTCCGCATCAAGTCCCACCACCTGTTTGGCGACACCCGCCGCCTTCAAAGCACCTGCCAATGAGCCACCGATCAGACCCACCCCCACAACCAGGGCGGTGTCCAGCGTGTTCAAGCCGGCACCTCAGCCAGCACTTCGCGCAGGGCATCTAAAAAACGCAAGTTCTCCTGCGGCAAGCCGATACTCACGCGGATGTGCTGCGGCAGACCGTACTCCGCTACCGGCCGCACAATTACGCCTTTTTGCAGCATCGCGTTAAATACGTGCTGGCCGCTGCGGCCGCAATCGAAGGCGACAAAGTTCCCCAATGAAGAAATGTATTCGAGACCCAGCTCGGTGAGCCCTTGCGTGACCTGCTGCATGCCTTGCCGATTAAGAGCTGCACTTTCCGTGACAAATTCCTGATCGCTTAGCGCAGCCGCGGCAGCGGCCAAAGCAGCGCTGTTGACATTAAACGGTTGCCGTGCGCGGTTTAACATGTCAGCAAACGCGGCGCTGGACACCCCATAACCGACGCGCAAAGCGGCTAAGCCGTGGATCTTCGAAAAGGTCCGCGTCACGATCAGGTTTGGGTGCTGCGCCAGCATGCTGATGCCATCCGGATAATCCGGCTCATCCGCATACTCGAAATAAGCTTCATCCAGCACCACCCAGACCTGCTCCGGTACCGCCTGCAAAAACTCGGCAAGTGCTGTCTTACCCACCCAGGTCCCCGTCGGGTTGTTGGGATTGGCGATAAAGATTGCCCGGGTGCGCTCGGTGACCGCTGCCGCCATGGCGGCTAAATCCGCACCATACTGTTGTGCCGGTACTTCGATCAGTTGGCCACCGGCAGAGGTCACCGCCAGGCGGTACACCACAAAGCTGTGCGCCGAGACGACGGCTTCGTAGCCCGGTTCCACCGCCACCCGGGCAATCAGATCCAGCACGTCGTTGGAGCCATTCCCTAAAGTAATCTGTTCTGCCGCCACACCGAGGTGCTGTACAAGGGCTTGTTTCAGGACAAAACCATTGCCATCGGGGTAACGCGACAAGCTATCCAACTCCGCACGCAGCGCAGTTTGCACGCGCTCGCCGGGGCCACGCGGGTTTTCGTTGCTGGCCAGCTTGACGATGTCATCCAGCCCTAACTCACGCGCCAGTTCATCGATGGGTTTGCCGGGCTGATAAGGGTTGAGGCTGGCGATGCCTGGGTGCACGTTGTTCAACGGCGTACTCACAGATCCTCCTGGGTGATCAGACCACGGCCTGGGGATAGGAACCCAGCGAGCGCACTTCAAACGCGACTTGTTTAATGGCGTCAATCACCTGGCGCGCGTTGTCGTCGTTCTGATGGCCGTCAAAATCGATAAAAAACACATACGACCAATCGCCGGAACGTGCCGGACGGGTTTCGATGCGCGTCAGGCTGATGCCGTAGGTGTCAAACGGCTGCAATACCCGCAGCAGCGCCCCCGGCTCGTTGCGCACTGACACCAATATAGAGGTTTTGTCTTTGCCACAGGGGCCAACCTGCTGGTTACCTAAGACTAAAAAGCGAGTCTTGTTGTCGGCCTGGTCTTCGATGCGGGCCGAGAGCACCCGCAAGTCGTATTGATCTGCCGCCATCTCACCGGCAATCGCAGCAATGCCCGGATCAGAGACCGCCTGGCGCGCGGCTTCGGCGTTGCTGGTGACCGCCACCCGCGGTACGCCCGGGTAATGTTGATCCAGCCAACCACGGCACTGGGCTAAGCTTTGCGCGTGGGAGCGAATCTCGTCAATGTCGCCGCTGCCGTTTTCATGCCGCAACAGCGCGTGGTGGATGGCCAGCTCGACCTCGGCACAGATCTTGACCTTGGAAGTGAGGAAACAATCCAAGGTGTGATTCACCATGCCTTCGGTGGAGTTTTCCACCGGTACCACGCCGTAATGTACCGCTTGGGATTCCACTTCACGAAAAACTTCATCTATGGACGCAAGCGGCTGGGTGGTGGCGAAGTGACCAAACTGTTTCATCGTCGCGGCTTCGGTATAGGTGCCTTCCGGGCCTAAGTAAGCCACCGTCAACGGCAGCTCTAAGTTTAAACAGCAGGAAATCACTTCCCGGAATAGAGCCGCGACGTCACTGTCCTGCAGCGGGCCGGGGTTTTTTTTCATCAACGCAGAGAGGATCTGCGCTTCCCGTTCCGGGCGATAAAACACCGGCGGCTCATCCGACTGTTGGCCTTGTTTAATCTCCCCCACTTCCAAAGCGCACTGCGCGCGCTCATTCAGCAAACGCAACAGATCCGCGTCTATGGCGTCGATGCGCTCCCGGATGGGTTTGAGCTTATCGTCATCCGTGCTCATGCTCGAACTCAGTCATATATCCCACCAACGCGTCCACCGCCGCTTCGGGGACCGCGTTGTAGATGCTGGCGCGCATGCCACCTACGCTGCGATGCCCTTTCAACCCCGACAGGCCACGCTCTTGCGCGCCGCTTAAAAACAACGCATCCAAGGCATCATCCGGCATGGTAAACGGTACGTTCATCACCGAACGTACGGAAGGCTGTACCGGTGATTGGTAAAAATTGCTGTTGTCGATCACCCCGTACAGTTTCGCCGCTTTGCGCTCATTCAAGGCCGCAATGGTGTCCAAACCACCTTGCGCTTTAAGCCAGGCAAACACCAATCCGGCCAGATACCAGGTATAGGTGGGGGGTGTATTCGACATAGAGTCGGCATCGGCTTGTTGGGCGTAATCCAGGGTCCCCGGCGTGATGTCGCGGGCCTTGCCGCACAGGTCTTTGCGCACGACCACCACAGTGATGCCGGCGGGTCCAATATTCTTCTGCGCACCGCCGTAGATGATGCTGAACTGTTCCACATCCACCGGACGGGATAGGAAATCCGACGACATATCCGCCACCAACGGCACGTCAACTTGCGGAAACTCTTTAAACTGCACTCCCCCAATGGTTTCGTTAGAACAAAGATGCAGATACTTGGCATCCGCACTGAGCTGCCAGCTGTCCACCGCGGGAATATGGTCGTAGTTACTGCCTTTGCTGCTGGCAGCGATGTTGACCTTACAGTACTTCTCGGCTTCTTTGATCGCCTTGCTCGACCAGGAGCCCGTATCAACGTAGTCCACGGTGTCTCCCGCAACCGTTATGTTCAGCGGAATACCGGCAAATTGAGTAGTGGCGCCTCCTTGCAAAAACAAAACGTGATATGCGTCCGAGACGCCCAACAGTTCGCGAAAGTCGGCTTCCGCTTGCGCGGCTATGGCAACAAACTCATTGCTGCGATGGCTCATTTCCATGACCGACATACCGCTGCCGCCAAAGTCGAGCATCTCCGCCTGCGCCTGCTCTAACACAGCCTCGGGCAATGCCGCGGGGCCGGCGGAAAAATTAAAAATCCTAGCCACTAGGGTCTCCGTTTTGTGCTTGTTTTATTCGCCTGCAGGGCTGTCCGGGCCGGACTGATCCGCGGATGACTCACCGGCTTCCCCAGATGTTGCTGGATCTTCCACCTGCTCCGCAATGCGTTCCACGCTGTTGAGCAGCTCACCGCTCTTTAAGTTGATCAGGCGCACACCCTGCGTGTTACGGCCCAGTTCGGAGATCTCATCGGCGGCAGTACGCACCAGGGTGCCCATATTGCTGATCAACATCAGCTCATCGCCTGGGAAGACCTGCACTGCGCCAACCAGCTGGCCGTTGCGATCGCTGGTTTGCATGGCGATGACCCCCTGCGCGCCGCGGCCTTTCACCGGAAAATCGCGCATGGGGGTGCGTTTGCCGTAGCCGTTTTCGCTGGCGGTGAGGACAAAGCCGTTGTCCTGGGGGATCATCAGAGAAATCACGCGTTGGCCGCTGTTGAGCTTGATGCCGCGCACCCCCTTGGCGGTGCGGCCCATGGCGCGCACGTCAGATTCTTTGAAACGTGCCGCCTTACCCGCGCTGGAGCACAACACCACATCCGAAGAACCGGTGGTGAGAGCCACCCCAACCAGGGTATTGCCTTCTTCCAAATCCACCGCTATGAGACCACTGGGGCGCGGTCGCGAAAACTGCTCCAGGGGCGTCTTTTTGACCGTGCCGTTGGCGGTGGCCATAAATACAAAATGATCTGTGTCGAAGTCGTTGATCGGCATGATGGCAGTAATGCGTTCTTCCGCCATCAGCGGCAGGATGTTAACCATCGGGCGACCTTTGGCGCCGCGGCTACCCTGGGGAATCTGGAACGCCTTTATCCAGTAGACCTTACCCAGGTTAGAAAAACATAGCAGCATGTCGTGAGAATTGGCGATAACAAGGTGCTCAACGAAGTCTTCATCCTTCACGCTGGTGGCGGCACGGCCACGGCCGCCGCGACGTTGCGCCTGGTATAGATCCAGCGGCTGGGACTTGCCGTACCCCTGGTGAGATATGGTCACAACCAGATCTTCTTCGTTGATGAGATCTTCCACCGAAAGGTCTTCTTGAGTGGCTAAGATCTCCGTGCGGCGCTCATCACCGTAGTTTTTCTTAATCTCGGTCAGCTCTTCGCGAATCACCGACAGCAAGCGCTCGTGGGAACCGAGAATATCGAGCAGGTCAGCAATCTCGTCGAGCACACCTTTGTAGTCCTCCATGAGCTTGTCTTGCTCCATGGCGGTAAGGCGGTGTAAACGAATTTCCAAGATCGCCTGGGCTTGCTCTTCGGTGAGCCGGTAGAGGCCGTCCACAAATCCAAAATCTTCGCTTAAGCCTTCCGGACGGCAGGCATCCGAACCCACTTCCTCGAGCAACTCAAACAGCGCCACAGCTTCCCAACGACGCTCCATCAGCGCGGCGCGCGCGTCCGCCGCGGAGGCGGAATTTTTTATCAGCTCGATGACCGCATCGATGTTGGCCAACGCCACCGCCTGGCCTTCGAGAATGTGGCCGCGCTGACGCGCGCGGCGCAGCAGATACAAGGTGCGGCGGGTGACCACTTCCTGACGGTGCTGTAGGAACGCCTCGAGCATCTGTTTTAAGTTCAGCAACTTCGGCTGACCGTCGACCAGCGCCACGCAGTTGATGCCAAACACAGACTGCAACTGGGTTTGCGTGTAGAGATTGTTGAGGATGACATCGCCGGAATCGCCGCGGCGAACTTCTATCACCACACGCAAGCCGTCTTTGTCCGATTCATCACGCAGCTCGGTGATGCCTTCGATCTTCTTGTCTTTGACCAGCTCAGCAATCTTTTCGATGAGTTTGGCTTTGTTGAGCATATAAGGGATTTCATGCACCACGATGCGCTCGCGGCCATTGCTCAACTCTTCAACTTCTGCCCGGGCGCGCATGTAGATACGCCCACGCCCGGTACGGTAGGCCTGCACAATCCCTGCTCTACCATTGATGATGCCTGCGGTAGGGAAATCCGGCCCTTTGATGTACTCCATCAGCTCATCCACGCTGATGTCGCGGTTATCCAACAGCGCCAGACAGCCGTCGATGGTCTCTGACAGGTTGTGCGGCGGGATATTCGTGGCCATGCCCACGGCAATCCCTGAGCTGCCATTCACCAATAGGTTGGGCACCTTGGTGGGCAACACTTCCGGCATGGTCAGGGTGTCGTCGTAGTTGGCGACAAAGTCCACGGTGTCTTTGTCCAAATCCGCCAACAACTCCGAGGCGATTTTGGACATGCGCGCTTCCGTGTAGCGCATAGCGGCCGGGGGGTCGCCGTCGATGGAGCCAAAGTTGCCCTGGCCGTCCACCAACATGTAACGCATGGAGAAGTCCTGCGCCATGCGCACGATGGTGTCGTAAACGGCGTTGTCGCCATGGGGGTGGTACTTACCAATCACCTCACCCACCACGCGGGCAGATTTCACATAGGGCCGGTTATAGGTGTTGTTCAGTTCGTTCATGGCGAACAACACACGCTTGTGTACCGGCTTCAATCCATCGCGCACATCAGGCAGCGCACGGCCCACAATGACACTCATGGCGTAGTCCAAATAGGACTGCCGCAATTCGTCTTCGATGTTTACCGGGAGGATATCTTTGTTGTCTTCAGGACCGATTTCTGACATGCAAATCTGGCATAAATAAAAGGCGGAAATGTTACCACGATTCGCTCTTTAGTACCGCTATACTCGCGTTATGAACGCATGTGATTTACTGATTTCGGCGCCCTGGATGTTACCGGTGGCGCCGCAAAATATTGTGTTGGAAAACCACGCTTTAGCCGTGCGCGGCAGCCACATAGAGGCGCTTGGACCCGCCGCGGAATTGCAAGCGCAATACCAAGCTCAACACACCATCCACCTGCCCCACCACATTCTCATGCCGGGTTTAATCAACGCCCACGGGCATGCCGCTATGTCGCTGCTGCGCGGCGCCGGTGAAGATGAACCTTTGGAGGTGTGGCTAAACGACACCATCTGGCCAATGGAAGCCCGTTTGATGAACGCCGATTACGTGCGTCTTGGCACGGAGCTCGCCATCGCTGAAATGATACGCAGCGGCACCACCACGTTTTCCGACATGTATTTTTACCCGGAAGTGGTGGGGCAGACTTGTGTGGACAACGGCATACGTGTGCAACTTGCCTTTCCCCTCATCGAGTTTGTTAATCCGTGGAGTAAAAACGTCGCCGATGCGCTGCACAAAGGCTTGGAGCTGTTCCACCATTATCGCCACGAAAATTTGGTCAATGTGGCGCTGGGACCACACGCAGCCTATAGCCTCAGCGAGCATGATATGGAGCACATCGGTATGTACGCCAATGAGCTCGACATCATGGTGCAGATACATTTGCATGAAACGGCCGCGGAAGTCGCCAACGCGGTGGCGCAAACCGGCCAGTCCTGGATTTATCGCTTACACGAAGTGGGTTTGCTTGGCCCACAACTGCAGGCTGTCCACATGACCCAAATCAGCGACGCAGAACTTTCTCTCATCGCGGACTCCGGTACCCATGTGGTGCATTGCCCAACTTCAAATCTAAAGCTGGCCTCGGGTTATTGTCCCGTTGACAAACTGCACAACGCTGACGTGAACGTGGCCATCGGCACGGACGGTGCCGCGTCCAACAATCGACTGGACATGTTCAGTGAAGCGCGCCTGGCGGCACTGCTGGCAAAACACGAAAACGCCAACGCAGCCGCGGGCACGGCACCGAACACGGTGCGGATGGCCACTCTGGACGGTGCCAAAGCTCTGGGCATAAATGACGTCACCGGATCTTTAGAAGCAGGCAAAGCGGCGGACTTTATCAGCATCAACACCCAGACCTTGGGCCTGATGCCGCTGTACAACCCGTTTGCCACCGTCGTCCACGGTGATGCCGGGCAAGCAGTGGACAACGTCTTTGTGAATGGCCAAGCATTGCTGCGTGAGGGAGAACTGACGCAACTTTCGCTGTCTGATTTGACGCAGCGCGTGCAAAATTGGCACGCACAAAACAGCGCGTGAATGGCTAACCAGAACCAGAACCAAAGCAGTAGCCACCGAAAAAGAGACAAGTACACGATATGAACGACACCGCCCCCCCAAAAGGCGACAGAAGCCACAGCAATGTCGATGCGGACGAAATCGCCAAATTTAATGCACTCGCACATCGCTGGTGGGACCCGGACGGCGACTTCAAGGCGCTACACGACATTAACCCCGCCCGCCTGGCCTACATCATGGAACGCACTGAGTTAAACGCCGGTCCAGCCGTCGATATCGGCTGCGGCGGCGGTATCTTGGCGGAAGCCATGGCAGCCAACGGTGCGGAGGTGACCGGCGTCGACATGGCTGGCAAGGCACTCTCCGTGGCGCGTTTACATGCTTTGGAAACCAACGTGCCGGTCAACTACCGGGAAGGCACCGCAGAGGAAGTGGCCGCCGAGCTACCCAATCATTTTCGAACGGTAACCTGTTTGGAGATGTTGGAGCACGTAGCCGACTACCCTTCTACCGTGCAGGCGTGTGCTGATATGACCGCACCCGGCGGCGATGTATTTTTTTCTACCATCAACCGCAATCCAAAAGCCTATGCGCTGCTGGTGATCGGCGCTGAGTACATCATGAACATCTTGCCCAAAGGCACCCACGAGTACAGTAAATTCATCAAACCATCGGAGCTGTGTCAGGCGATCCGTGCCGCGGGATTGGAGGTGGCGGACATCAGCGGCATAGTCTACAACCCATTCACCCGACAATGCCGCATCAATCGCGACGTTGACGCCAACTATTTGGTGCATGCGAGGAAGCCGGCGTGAGCGAACCTGCCTCTCCGACCCAGCACAAAGGCGCCAAAGGGTATGCGGCTTTAACCGCAGCGGCCGCCAACTGGGCTTATCAGCCCACCGCGGATGCACTGGCTGGACGCAACATCCTCATCACCGGAGCAGGTGACGGCATCGGTGCCGCCGCCGCCAAAACATTTGCCAGTTTCGGTGCCAACGTAATGTTACTTGGCCGCACCCGTCAAAAGCTTGAGCAGGTGTTCGACTGGATCGAAGCCAATACAGCCACCGAAGCCGTGATTGTACCTTGCGACCTTGAGCAATTGACTGTGGACGCGGTGAACGCGTTGCACGATTCCATCGCCGACAGCTATGGCGTCTTACACGGATTGATGCACAACGCCTCGATGCTTGGCCCGCGCACCCCCTTGGCCCACTACCCCGCCAGCGAATGGGTACGCGTCATGCAGGTTAACGTGACCGCGCCGTTTATGCTGACCCAGGGACTATTCACTTTATTGGACCAAGCCCCGGACAGCTGTGTCATCAACACCTCATCCGGCGTGGGCCGTCAGGGGCGCGCCTACTGGGGCGCCTACGCTGTTTCTAAATTTGCCGCCGAAGGGTTCAACCAGGTGCTCGCGGATGAAACTGAAAACGCCGGCCACATCCGCGTCTACAGCGTAAACCCGGGAGGCACACGCACGCGCATGCGCGCAGCCGCTTACCCGGCCGAAGACCCAGACACTCTGCCGACCGCGGAAGATCACATGGCGCTTTACGTCTATCTGATGGAAGGACCCCAATCCGGCAAAACGCTGCCTGCCACAGGCGCACAGCTCGAAGCGCGGGGTTGGCAACCCAGCGCAGATTAGTTGGGCTGTTCCAGCTTCGGGTAGGGTAACAGGCAGGTGGTTTTTGCCACGCGGGTGCGTTTTTGGCGTTTATGTTTAGGTGCCGAGTAGCGCAAGCCCAACAGTTTATACAACGCTTTGACGTCTTCTGTTTGCAACAACGACCACTGCCCCTGACGCAACCAGCTGGGCAGAATCACCGGCCCATAGCGCACGCGCTTCAAGCGGCTCACCGTGCAGCCAATGCTCTCAAACAAACGTCGAACTTCGCGATTGCGGCCTTCCATCAACACCACGTGATACCAGGAGTTGTTGTCGGTGCCGTCGTAGTAGCGAATATCGCTAAACCGCAGTAACTCGCCGTCGACTTCCACGCCAGCTTTTAGCTGCGCTAACTCAGATTCTTCCAACTTGGCATTGATACGCACCGCGTATTCCCGATCTAACCCGGTTGACGGGTGCATCATCTTGTTAGCCAACATACCGTCATTGGTCAGCAGCAGCAAACCAGTGGTTTGCATGTCTAAACGGCCGACGCTGATCCAGCGACCGCGGCGCAAACGTGGCAGATCGTCAAAAATGGTTGGCCGGCCTTCTTCATCTTTGCGGCTGCAGACCGTGCCGGCGGTTTTGTTGAGTAAGATGACCTCGGGGATCGGTTGGTTACGCAGGTCAATGGCGACGCCGTCCACTTCGATGCGGTCGGTGCTGATAACACGCTGGCCGACGTGCGCAGGCTCGCCGTTCACAGCCACACGGCCGGCGCCAATCCAGGATTCGATTTCACGCCGTGAACCCATACCCGTGGCGGCCAGCACTTTGTGGATTTTCTCCGCGCGCACAGGCGCGGCGTTGGCGGATGTCTTTGACACTCTTTGTACCAAGTGACGTTAGTGTTTGGGTTGTTTATGCAGCTGTACCACTTCCGCGGTATTGACTGGCTCGGCAGTGTCCGCCTCGGGCTGTTCGCCAGGCATCTCCACATGCGCGGTAATGTTGCCGCTGCTGTCGGACTCGCCATCTGCTTCAAGCTCCGCAGCGGCATCACTGTACGCAGCCGTATCGGCGGCCGCTTCAGATTGCGGCTGGCTTTCTTCTTCCACGAGTGCGGGCTCAATTAAGGCGCGTATCTCCGGCAAAGGCGGCAGCTCATCGAGGCTTTTCAGGTTGAAGTAGTCGAGAAACGCCTTGGTGGTGCCATACAACGACGGCCGCCCCGGCACTTCCTTCTGACCCACTACTCGGATCCAATCCCGTTCCAGCAAGGTGCGCATAATATTTTGGCTGACACTGACGCCACGGACTTGCTCTATGTCACCGCGCGTAACCGGCTGCTGATACGCCACCAAGGCCAAGGTTTCCAGCAGCGCGCGCGTATAGCGCGGCGGTTTTTCGTCCCACAGACGGCTGACCCACTCGCTGAGATCTTGGCGCACCTGATAACGATAACCCGAAGCGACGCGCTTCAATTCAACCCCACGATGCTCAGCTTCCGCTTGCAGTTGCTGCAGTGCATCGCGAATCTGCTTGGTGGCGTGTTCTTCATCCAGCTCGCCCGGCTGAAACAGCTTGGTTAGGCTTGCTATCGTGAGCGGTCCGTCGGATGCCAACAACGCCGCCTCAACAATGCGGCGAATACGATCTTCGTCCATTAGGCTTCCTCCTCTTCGTCCTCGCCGCCGGCGGCCTCAGCAGGGTTTTCTTCGCCGCCATATTCTTCGCCGCCATAGTTAGTGTTAAACACCGGCGCATGGTCCATGGTGCGGGTGGCGGCCCTCACGTGGATGGGCGCATAAGCTTCGGCCTGGACAAACTCTAATAACGATTCGCGCACCAGCTCCATGATGGCCAGGAAGGTCACGATGACTCCCTGGCGCCCTTCTTCTTCGCTAAATAGCTCATGGAAAGACACAAAATCATCAGTACCGTTGACGATGGCTAAAACATCACCCATTCGCTGGCGCACCGACAAAGGCTCAAGCTGCACTTCGTGTTTGGCGAACATTTCAGCGCGGCGCAGGACCGCAGCCAAGGCCAACAACACCTCTTTCAAATCCACTTCCGGGTCCGCGTGCTGGCGCACCAGCTCGGGTTTGCTGGCCGCCACCAGATAAGTGTCACGCTCCATACGCGGCAGCTCGTTGATGCCTTCCGCCGCGGTTTTGATCTGTTCGTATTCCTGCAGGCGGCGTATCAGCTCGGCGCGGGGATCACCTTCTTCCTCTTCAACGTTTTCCGGCCGCGGCAGCAACATGCGGGATTTAATCTCTGCCAACATGGCTGCCATGAGCAGATATTCACCCGCCAACTCGAGCTGCAATGCCTGCATCAACTCGATGTACTGCATGTATTGCTCGGTGATGTGCGCCACTTTGATATTGAGAATATCCAAATTTTGCCGGCGGATGAGGTACAGCAGCAGATCCAAGGGGCCTTCAAAGGTGTCGAGGAATACTTCCAGAGCTTCCGGCGGTATGTAGAGGTCGGTGGGTAGTTCAGCCACCGCTTCACCTTGAACAACGGCAATGGTCTCGCTGTTTTCGCCTCTGGCTTTGGATAAATTTGAAAGATCTGTGCTGGGTTGATCGGTCATGTCTGTTGGCCTAGCGTGAATCTAGCGATGTGAAATACCCACGGCTTCTTTTACATCTTCCATGGTCTCGCGCGCAACCGCGCGCGCCTTGTCCGACCCTTCCTGCAGAATAGCGTGGACCAGATCCGGGTCTTCTTCAAACTGTTCAGCCCGCTGACGGTACACTGCCTGCTCTTTGTTGATGGCGTCGGTGAGGGGTTTTTTACAGTCTACACAGCCAATGCCAGCGCTACGGCAACCTTCCGTCGCCCACTGTTGGATTTTGTCATCCGAGTACACTTCGTGCAGGGCAAACACCGGGCAATTGGCCGGCTCACCAGGATCTTTGCGGCGCACACGCGCCGGATCTGTCTGCATGGTGCGGATTTTTTCACTGACGCTGCCTGGGTCTTCACGCAGCGAAATAAAGTTGTTGTATGACTTGGACATCTTTTCGCCGTCCAAACCCGGCAATTTGGCAGTGGGGGTCAATAGAGACTGTGGCTCCGGCAAGATGATGCGACCACCGCCTTCCAGATAACCAAACAGCCGCTCGCGGTCGCCAATGGAAAGATTTTGCTGCTCTCCTAACAGCGCACGGGCACGCTCCAGCGCCTCAGCATCACCTTTCTCCAGATATTCTTTGCGCAGGTTGCCATACAGCCGCGCGGCCTTTTTGCTCATTTTTTTTATCGCCGCTTCCGCCTGACTCTCAAATCCCGGCTCGCGACCATAGATGTGGTTGAAACGCCGCGCTACCTCGCGCGTAAGCTCGACGTGGGCAACCTGATCCGCACCCACCGGCACCCATCCCGCGCGGTACATCAGGATGTCTGCCGCCTGCAACAGCGGGTAGCCTAAGAATCCGTAGGTGGAGAGGTCTTTGTCATTCAGCTTCTGCTGCTGGTCTTTGTAGCTGGGCACGCGCTCCAACCAACTCACCGGCGTGATCATGGACAACATCAGATGCAGTTCGGTGTGTTCAGGCACCCGGCTCTGCACAAATACCGTGGCGGTATTCGGATTCACACCCGCGGCCAGCCAATCCACCACCGTATCGTAGGTGAACTGTTCGATATTTTCCGACTCTTCGTATTGGGTGGTGAGGGCGTGATAGTCCGCAACAAAAAAGAAGCACTCATACTCGTGCTGCAGCTGTACCCAGTTTTTCAATACGCCATGCAAATGGCCAAGGTGTAAGCGACCGGTCGGGCGCATGCCAGAGAGTACTCTCTGGTTGGAATCGTTACTGCTCAAGCGAGCGCCTTTATAAACAAGATACAACCATTATACGGGCCAGGGGCATCATCCCCAAAGCATCAAATCACGCGCCGTTGATCCATCGCCTAACCATACGCCGGTGCCTACAGATGTTCGATCTCACCCTTACCCTGACGGGTCACCTGCGGATGGGGTCCGGTTAGGTCAAGCACGGTGGAGACCTCCGTTCCGCACAAACCACCGTCGAGCACCACGTCCACCTGTTTGCCGAGCAACTCTTGGATATCCAGCGCATCTTGCAGAGGTTCCTCCGCGTCCGGCATGCGCAGCGTGGTGGTCATGATCGGCTCCCCCATCAGCTCCAACAACGTCTGGGTGATGTTGTTGCCGGGTACGCGTATGCCGATGGTACGGGTCTTTTGGTGAACCAGACGTTTCGGCACCTCCTTGGTGGCGCGCAATATGAAGGTAAACGGTCCCGGCGTGACGCGCTTCAACAGACGATAGTTGACGTTATCCACCCGGGCGTAGGTGCCCAACTCGCTCAAATCCCGACACGCCAACGTAAAATGATGGTGCTTGTGCAGGCGGCGCAAGGCAATGATCTTGTCGAGCGCACCCTTATCGCCAATGTGGCAACCAAGGGCGTAGGTGGTGTCCGTGGGATACACCACTAGCCCGCCCCGATGCAAAACATCAGCCGCAATCTGCAGCAGTCGTTTCTGGGGATTGTCTGGATGGATCGTTAGAAGCTGGCTCACGAAAACAACTTATCCGGTTAACACCTTGCCCGATGAATCTTTTATCATCCCGGCCTGTCGTCTGGCCGGCATGGATCACACCGGCTCCAAAGCGCAACTTATGCGCTGGTAAAGGCGCCTCCAACAGCGCCAAATGGCCGAAAAAGGCCGCAAGGATACAGATTTTTATGCAACAGTTGCTCGATTACATCGCCATCTTGGCATTTGTTGTGGTGTATTTCGTTACCCGCGACATATTTATGGCCACCGCGGTCCTCATGGGCGGGGTGACGCTGCAGGTGGCGGCTTATTGGCTGCTGAAAAAACCCATCGGCAACGAACTCAAGGTGACCTTCTGGGCCAGCATGATCCTCGGCAGCATGACGCTCATTTTACGCGATGAAACGTTTATTCAATGGAAACCCACCATCGTGAACTGGCTGTTGGCCGGCTCATTGGCCGGTGGCCACCTGTTCGCCAAAACTTATCTCATCAAGAAAATGCTCGGCCAGGTATTGAAGCTGCCGGACGCCGCCTGGTTTGTGTTGACTTATGGATGGACCGCCGGCTTTTTCTTCGCCGGTTCGCTGAACTTGTGGGTGGCGTACAACTTCTCCATGGATACCTGGGTGACCTTCCGGTTTGTCGGTTTGCTGAGTCTTAACATGCTGTACTTGATCATCACCTTCACCTACCTCTATAGCAAAGGTTGGCTAAGTGAAGAAAATTTGCCCGACCCCCAACAAGCACCCGCAGATAACAGCGACCCTGCCAACACACAAACAAAAAACTAGGAGCGCGCCAACTTATGACGCTTGTGCGACACTTCGCTTGGACTTTCAACTTGAGCCTCTTGAGCTTGGCGCTGACAACGCTGGCCGCGCCGTCGGCAAGCGCAAATACCCGCTACATTTCAGATGAACTCACGGTACCGGTACGTAGCGGCCCCTCCGGCGGGCACCGCATTGTGCACCGTGGACTAAGCAGCGGCACGCGCATGCAAGTATTGGAAGTTGATGAAGGGTCCGGTTTTAGCCGCATCCGCACCGACGGCGGTACCGAAGGCTGGATCCGCAGCCAATATCTGGTGGCGGAGCCAATTGCACGGCTGAAACTGGCATCCGCGCAGGAGTCGTTGCGCCGCGCCCGCGCTGACCTGGCTGCGGAGCAAAAGAAGGTGCAAGACCTGACCCAAACCACGCGCCAACAAAACAGCGCCAATAACAACAACCAGCAACAGATCGAGCGGCTAGAGGCGGAGCTGGCGGAACTCAAGCGTATCTCCGCGGACGCCGTCGAAACCCACAACAACAATCTTAAGCTGGAAGAAAGCAACGCGCGCCTACAGGATGAGCTGGATGACTTGGCCGAAAGCCACGCCGAACTGCAAAACGATTCAGAAAACCAAATGCTGATGATTGGCGGTATCCTCATTCTGCTCGGCCTGATTGCCGGTGTGGCAATTAAGTCGCGCCCCCAACGCAGCGCCTGGAACTAACCCGCATGACGGTATTGAGCGTCAACCTGAACAAAATTGCGCTTGTGCGCAACTCGCGTGAAGGCCATCGGCCTAGCGTGGTGGGTGCCGCGCGGACCGCCATCAGCGCCGGTGCTGCCGGGATCACTGTGCACCCGCGCCCGGATCAGCGCCACATACGTCCGCATGACGTTTACGCCTTAAGCCGCTTGCTGAGCGAAGAATTCCCCCACATCGAATTTAATATCGAGGGTAATCCCGAGGCAGGCCCCACAGCGCACGGATACCCCGGCTTTGACGCCTTGATCGAAGCAACCCGGCCGGCGCAAGCCACCCTGGTGCCGGACAGCGACGATCAGCTGACCTCCGACCATGGCTTTGATTTGAGCACGTTCGATCCGCAGCTGGCCGAGCGTATTGCCCGTTACCAAGCGTGGGGTGCCCGTGTGAGCTTGTTTATGGATCCTGTGCCGGAACAGATCGAGGCGGCCAAAGCCCACGGCGCAGACCGCATAGAGTTGTACACCGGGCCTTTTGCGGAACTGTTCTGGGCCCACGGTGCTGACCATGGTGCCACCGAAGAGAGTTTCAACCGCTATGAAACGGCCGCCAGATACGCCACGCAGATCGGTTTGGGCGTGAATGCCGGGCATGATCTGGATCTGGACAACCTACCGCTGTTTGCCCGCATCGAAGAGATTGCGGAGGTGTCTATCGGGCACGCACTGATCTCGGATGCGTTGGAACGCGGCCTATTTGCCGCGGTAGAAGCTTATGCGGCTATTTTAGCGCCCAAGGAAGCAACCACCCCCTCGGGCTGAGCGCTTTTCTCAGTAGGGCCGGCTGTATGCATAAATAGCGTGAGGCCCGTGAGGCACATCAAGCAGTTCACCTGTAGTGGCGCTACCTACAAAATCGACTAACATACAACACCATGAAAACACTCAAAAAATTACCGATCCTCATTCTGACCGTGGCCAGCTTAGCCATGGCCCCTTTCACCCACGCGGACAATCCACGTGTCAGCATGGTGACCGATTTCGGCGCCATCGAAATTGAACTGTTGGAGCAACTGGCGCCACAAACGGTGGCCAACTTTCTAGAGCTGGTCGACGAAGCATTCTACGACGGCCTGGTATTTCACCGCGTCATCGCCAATTTCATGATACAAGGTGGCGGCTACACACCGTCACTGGACTACAAGCCACGCGAAAAGACAGTGGCAAACGAATCATTTAATGGGGTAAAAAACACCCTCGGCACGGTGGCCATGGCCCGCCTGTCCGATCCAGACTCCGCCAATGCTCAGTTCTTCATTAACGTACGCGACAATCCGCATTTGGACGCTGCCGGTAACAAAGCGGGTTACACCGTATTTGGGCGGGTGATCTCCGGCATGGAAGTTGTGCATGAAATAGAAGTGGTCAACACGCACCTCAGCCGCGGCATGGCGGCGGTTCCAGAGGAGCCTGTGGTGATTCAAAAGATCACCCGCATCGAGTGATCCACCGCCTGCATTTGGGGTAAACTGCCGCGCTTTTTACCTGACTGCTTTTTACTTTTTTTACGCTTAACACGCTTAAGAGTCATTATGCCTACATTGCTTATCGCTGCGGCAAGCGCATTGTTGCTTGCTGCTGTGGTCACGGAAACGGCCCAGCGTTTCTTTCCAAACAGCTACTTTGCGCTGCTGGTTATTACCTTTGCGGCGTTATTCATCAACGGACTGTTTAACGCACGTCTGCGCCAAGCCCCGGCGGCCGGTGCAGCTCGCACAGACCCGCGCTCTGAAAATCAGTCGCGCAACACGGCCAAGCAGGGTCAACGCCGCGACGGTGGGAACAAAAACAACCGCAATAACAAGTCCCGCGGCGCACGGGATCGCGGAGAAAACCAGGCCCAGCGCGGTGAAAAATCTTCAAACCGCAATCAGAAGCCGGGCCAAAACCGCGCTAAAGATCGGGAGCAAACGCGCCCCAGCCAAGACGGCAACCAGCCAACCGCCACCGCGGCAAAACCCGAGAAGCCAGAAGGCCCCACGGAAACAGGCACGGTGAAGTGGTTCAACCGCTCGAAAGGTTATGGCTTCATCATCCGCGACAACGGTGAAGAGATTTTTGTGCACCAACGTTCCATCGTGCGCGACGACGACAGCCGTCAACGCCCGGTGTTGCGCGATGGTCAAAAGGTCAGCTACGTCGTATCCCACCAGGAAAAAGGTGCGCAGGCTGAGTATGTGCAGGGGCTCGACTAGGCTCGACGCAGTTCCATGCACATCCGCCAGACCCTGACCCAGCGTATCGAGGCTGCCTTTGCAGCCCTCGATCTAGAAGGCGCCGCTCTGGTGCAGAGTGCCAGCCGGCCAGAACACGGCGATTATCAAGCCAACGGTGTCATGGCGGCCGCCAAACGCGCCGGTCTTAATCCGCGTGAGGTGGCGATTGAAGTGCTCGAACACTTGGATCTGCAAGACATCGCCAGCAACGTGGAGGTAGCGGGACCCGGTTTTTTGAACATCACCCTGGCACCCACCTATTTGGCACAGGCGGAGGCTGGCGTGGTGGCCCAAACCGCCCAGCCCAGCACCGTGGTCGTGGACTATTCCGCACCAAATCTCGCCAAAGAAATGCACGTTGGCCACTTGCGCAGCACCATCATTGGCGACTGTGTGGCGCGTGTGCTGGAAGGGCAAGGCCACCGCGTGATTCGCCAGAATCACGTCGGCGACTGGGGGACACAGTTTGGCATGCTGCTCACCTATCTACAGGACACCGGCGCAAATTCCACTGAGCTTGCAGACCTGGAAGAGTTCTACCGCGCCGCCAAACAACAATTCGATGCAGACGACAACTTCCAACAACGTAGCCGCCAAGCGGTAGTCGGCCTACAGGCGGGTGATCCCGCGGCGCTGGAGGTGTGGCAGCGCTTCATCGATATTTCCATGTCCCATTGCCAACAAATATATGACCGTCTGGGGGTCACCCTCAGTAGCGCCGATATCCGAGGCGAAAGCGCCTACAACGACGACCTCCCCAACGTCATAGCAGATCTGCAAGCCAAACAGCTGTTGACTGAATCTGACGGCGCCCAGTGTGTGTTTCTGGATGAGTTCAAAAGCAAAAAAGGGGATGTGCTGCCGGTCATCGTGCAAAAATCCGACGGCGGATACCTTTACGCCACTACTGATTTAGCGGCTATTCGATACCGTACCGGTACGCTAAACGCCAACCGCGCACTGTATTTCACCGATGCTCGCCAGGCGCTGCACTTTAAGCAGGTCTTCGCCGTGGCAGACCGTGCCGGTTTTAACGTCAATGCTGCCAGCCTCGAGCACATGCCGTTCGGCGCCATGTTAGGCAGCGACGGTAAACCGTTTAAAACCCGCAGCGGCGGCGTCGTTAAACTTGCTGAGCTGTTGGACGAAGCCGAGCAACGCGCCACCGCGTTGGTGATCGAGAAAAACCCGGATTTGGCCGAAGCCGACGCGGCCGCATTAGGCCGAGTCATCGGCATCGGTGCGGTGAAGTACGCTGACCTGTCGAAGAACCGCACCAGCGACTACGTCTTCGATTGGGATCAAATGATCAGTTTCGAAGGTAATACCGCGCCTTACCTGCAATACGCCTACACACGCATCCAGAGTATTTTTGCCCGCGGTGAAATAGACGTGGCGGCGTTGCCTTCTCAGACCGTCAGTGTGGATGAAGCTGAGCGTTTGCTCGCCGTGGCGATAGCCGGGTTCAACGACACCCTCGAGGCATTGGCGGCGGATGGGCTGCCGCACCTATTGTGCGGCTACTTGTTTGACCTGGCCACGCGCTTCACGCACTTCTATGAAGCCTGTCCCATTTTGAGCAGCACGGGTGAAGTGCGGGAGCGGCGTTTGGTGCTGGCACAACAAACCGCACAGACCCTGAAACAGGGCCTGGGGTTTTTAGGTATCGGTGTAGTTGACCGTATGTAACGAGTAAAACGGTCTTGCCGCGGCGGCTGTGTGACGCTTACGCCGCGGAAGGCTGAGGGGTCGCGTAGGACTTTAGGGTGTCTGCAAATTCGCGCAGATTCTTCATGCCTGAAGCTTCGGCTTCTTTACACCAATCACTTAACGCCTGGATAACCTCTTCCATATTGCCGCCGCGCTTGGCCCAGATGTCCATCAGCTGTTGATGCAGATCATGGATCAAGGCGATGTTGGCGCTGCTGGCCACTGCCGCGTTGATACGCTCACGGCCGCGGGCATCCAGTAAGGAAGATTCACGACACAAAACTTTGCGTGCACGTTTGATTAGTTTACGCGTGGCTTGATCGGCTTTGTCATACTCTTGTGCCATCACCGGCTTCACTACTTCTTTGGAGTAGCGTGCCATGACCTGGAAACGGTCGTTTAACAGCGCCCAAGCGGCATCTTTGTCGATGGCATTCTTCTCTGGCACCCGCTCCACAACCGGGCCTTTACTGATGACATGGGCCAGACCCAGGCTTTCAAACACGCGGATCCACACCCAGCCGATGTCAAACTCAAACGGTTTTACCGACAATTTGGCCGAGTTAGGATAGGTGTGGTGGTTGTTGTGCAACTCTTCACCGCCGATGATGATGCCCCAGGGTGAGATGTTGCGAGATGCATCCTGGCACTCGAAGTTGCGGTAACCCCACCAGTGACCAATGCCGTTAATCACACCCGCGGCCCAGAATGGAATCCAAATCATCTGCACCGCCCACACGGTAAGACCCAGAACACCGAACAAAGCCACATTGATCACCAGCATGGCGCCAATGCCGCCTATCGGCCAGCGTGAGTAGACATTGCGTTCCATCCAATCGTCCGGGCAGCCGCGGCCATATTTTTTTAAGGTCTCTTCGTTTGCCGCTTCTTCGCGGTAGGCCTCCACGCCGCGTAGCATGATTTCACGGATACCCATCACTACCGGGCTGTGGGGGTCTTCTTCGGTTTCACACTTGGCGTGGTGTTTGCGGTGTACGGCGGTCCATTCGAGGGTGCCCATACCGGTGGTCATCCACAGCCAAAAACGGAAAAAGTGGGCCAACGCCGGATGCAAATCCAGGGCGCGGTGCGCCGAATGGCGATGCAGGTATACGGTGACCGAAACAATGGTGATGTGTGTCACCACCAAGGTGAAAATAATGATTTGAAGGACGGAGAAATTTAACAGTCCGTGCTGCAGCCAATCCAATATGCTCAACGCTGACACTCCTTTGAAATACATTGGCCAGTGACTTAACTGCACATTGTAGGGGCGCAAACCCGGTTAAGCCAGTACCCATTCCAAGTACAATAGCAGGACTATTTTAAGGAACAACAACCCGCAATCTTATGACCGAGTACACGAATATTATCGGCGCAGACGAACTTGCGACGATTTTGCCCGAATGCACCGTACTCGACTGCCGCAGCAAGTTAGGTGAGCCGGACTGGGGCCGTCAGCAGCACAAAAATGGGCATATAAAAGGCGCTTTATATGCCCATTTGGACTCAGATCTGGCGGATCCGCCCAACCAGCACGGCCGTCACCCACTGCCCAGCCGCGATCGTTTCGCCGCGCGTGTCGCGCAATGGGGGATTCACAACAACACCCAAGTGGTGTGCTACGACGATGCCGGTGGCGCTTACGCCGCGCGGGCGTGGTGGATGTTGCGCTGGTTGGGCCATCACAAGGTAGCGGTGCTGGACGGCGGGTTACCCGCATGGCCGCACGCGCTTGAAGCTGGAACCGCAGCACCCGTTGAATCCGGCCGTTTTGAACCCAGCGAACCGCTGACGCGGCTGATCGAAGTCGCGGAACTGGAAACACAACTGGGCAGCGCCACGCCGCCGATCCTGGTTGATGCCCGGGCACGCCCACGCTGGGCTGGGGAACAAGAACCCATCGACCCGGTTGCCGGACACATACCCGGCGCCCACTGCTATCCGTTCCAGGACAATCTGGCGGACCACGGCAAATTCCGCCCCGCCGCTGAATTGCGCAACCGCTTCAACGCACCGGGGGCAAATGTGGTGTGTTATTGCGGCTCCGGGGTCACCGCCGCCCACAACATCCTGGCCATGCATATTGCCGGGTTACCGGAACCGGCCCTGTACGCGGATTCCTGGAGCGGTTGGATCACCGACCCATCGCGCCCCATCAAGACCGCCACCTAAGCGCAAGCGGTGCCTCTATCTCCAGCGAATATTGCCTGGCACGAAGGCCAGCCTCGCTCCACAGAGTTTGGCGACATCTATCACAGTGCGGACGGCAGGGCCGAAGCCCAGCGCGTATTTATTGAGCCAAGCGCCATCCTCACACGTGCGCAGCAACAGCCAAGTGTGTGTGTTGCGGAACTCGGTTTTGGCACCGGCTTGAACTTTGCGGTGTTGGCCACCGCGCTGCAAAACGTCAGCCACACTCGCTTGCACTTCATCTCTTTTGAACAGTACCCCCTGCGCCAGGCGGACTGGGACCAAGTCGCCGCCCAACGCGCCGCAGACCTCCCGATCTATGCAGAATTAGCGGTCAATCCACCGCCGCTGCTGGCGGGTTGGCACCAGCGTATCTTGGCGCAATCGAAAGTTGTGCTGCAGGTGTATCACGGCGACGTGGCCGACGGCTTAGCCGATTTGGCGAAGCGCCAGGCAAATGCCGTAGACGCGTGGTTCTTAGATGGGTTTGCACCCGCCAAAAACCCTGACATGTGGGCGGACGGGCTTTATGCAGACATGGCCACCCTCTCCCACACAGACTCTACCGTCGCCACCTTCACCGCGGCCGGACATGTCCGCCGTGGTTTGCAGCGTGCTGGCTTTGAGATGTTTAAGGTGGACCAACAACCGTTTAAACGCGAAAGCTTAGCCGGACGCTACAGCGGCAAAGGCACTCGTCGCGCGTCATCTGCGCCACGCGCCGTTACGGTTCACGGCGCCGGTATGGCAGGTGCGTTTACCGCCAGACATCTCGCGGACAGCGGCGTGGCGGTGACGGTGTATGACCCCCAAGGCATTGCACAGGGTGCATCAGCCATGTCTGCCACAGTGCTGCATTCGCGTTTGTCAGGCGACGGTAGCGTCAATGCTGAGTTACGCAGCAGCGCGTTTCACTATGCAGCGGCTTACCTGCACAGGTTCACCGGCTTCAGCCCAAGTGGGGTGATGTGGATCCAAGGCCCCAATCTGGGTGCTGACAAGCTGGCGCGTATCAGCACGGCTTACGACGCCGCCAATCCCGATCAACACGCCTGGCTACAACACTTAAGCGCGGCTGATGCAAGTCGTTTGAGCGCAGCCCACATTGACGGCGACACACTCTACTACCCGAGTGCCGGGGTAGTGGATGCGCCAAAACTGTGCCAAGCTCTACTGACCCACGATGCCATCGACGTGGTACCCAGCACCGGTCCCATCACCCCCGACCAACCCAACGTGGTGTGCGCATCGACCGACACGCGTCGTTTCCCGGGGTGTGAGCTGCTTGAAATTACCGACGTCTACGGCCAGTTGGATTGGTATCACAGTTCCGAACCAGTTGCCCGCATGCCTATCGTCGGCAATGGCTATTTTGTCCCTACCGCCGAGGGCTGCGTACTCGGCGCCAGCTATGAACACAGTCCGTGGCCCGAGGAACAAGCCACCGAACACAACCTCAAAACAAACCTACACCTGCTGGGATCGACACCTTTGACATGGCAGGCACGCAAACGCGCAGCACGCTGCGTGGCAAGCGATCGAACCCCCGTGGTGGGACGGATGGAGGTGGCCGAGGCTGCGGCACCGCTATGGGTATTAACCGGGCTCGGCTCCATGGGGACCACCGCCGGCGTGTTGGCGGCAGCCGCCATTAGCGCGGAGATTAACGGCTGGCTACCACCACTTAGCGAGGCAGTGGCGCAGCTCATGCATCCACGGCGGTTTCAAGAGCGGCAAGCGCGG
Organism: Pseudomonadales bacterium; assembly: GCA_028281005.1. Taxonomy (GTDB): domain Bacteria; phylum Pseudomonadota; class Gammaproteobacteria; order Pseudomonadales; family Azotimanducaceae; genus UBA4421. The sequence continues at coordinate 6,246 of JANQKS010000093.1, read as the reverse complement.
CGCGGCATACGCCACATCAAACCGCTGTCGTTAGATCCTTAAGCGGCGCCGCTGATGACGCGGACGTTGATCACTTCATCAATGGCGCAAATGGCATCCAGCAAACCTTGGTCGGGCTGTGCTTCGAGGTCGATGAGGTTGTATGCCACTTCGTCACGACTCTTATTAAACAGATCGATGACGTTAATGTTGCGCTCGGCCAGTACCGAGGTCATTTTTCCTAAGGTGCCGGGTACGTTATTGTTGGTCACAGCGATGCGGAAGCCATCCACGCGCTCCAAACTCACCGCCGGGAAATTCACCGAGTTAACGATGCTACCGGTCTCCATAAAACGTATGAGCTGATCCGCGGCCATCACCGCGCAGTTTTCTTCCGCTTCCGCGGTGCTGGCACCCAGGTGCGGGGTCAGCATCACCCGTTCGTGGTCAATTAAGCCCGGCACCGGAAAGTCCGCCACATATTTCCCAATGTGGCCACTTTCCAATGCCTCACCCAGTGCCTGGGTATCCACGATCGGTTGACGGGCAAAGTTCAATAGCACGCTGCCCGGCTTAAACGCCCGAATACTCTCTTCGTTAATCATGCCTTCGGTGGCCGGCAACAGCGGCACATGCAGAGTGACAAAATCTGCTTGGGCAAACAGAGCGGGCAGGTTTTCCATCCGTTCTACTTCCGCCGGTACCCGCCAAGCGGCTTCTACCGACAGCGCCGGGTCATACCCCAACACCCGCATACCAAGATCCAACGCGGCACGTGCCACCAAGGAGCCAATCGCGCCCAAGCCGACTATGCCAAGGCTCTTACCTACCAGTTCGCGGCCTTTAAAGCGTTTCTTCTCCGCTTCCACCTGGGCATTCAGTTCCCCTTCGTCAGCCAAACTCGCCAATGAGCGCACGTAGCTGATGCCGCCATATACATCTCGTGAAGCCAGCAACAACGCGGTGAGCACCAACTCTTTGACCGAGTTGGCGTTGGCCCCGGGGGTGTTGAATACAACAATGCCGCGTTCCGAACAGGCATCCACGGGGACGTTGTTTACACCGGCGCCGGCTCGGGCAATCGCGCGCAGGTTGGCGCCCAATTCATCTACGCCAAGCTTGTGGCTGCGCAGCAGCATGGCGTCGGGATCGGCAATCTCAGCGCCTACGGTGTATTTGGCGGCGTCAAAGCGGTCCAATCCCGCGGCCGCAATGGCGTTATAGGTACGAACGTTATACATGTTGGTGACTTTTATATTGGTGTGGTTAGACGGTGTGGGTAAAAAAGAAGGCGCGCACGGTAGGGTTCGGTCGGGCGAATGTCAAGAAAAGCCATTAATACTGAAAATGAGCCGAATGATAAGCTTTTGTTTTTCCTAGCATTTACCGCACCAAAGGACTTATTCAAGGCGGGTGGAGGTTTACTTTCCAGCCAACACCACCAATTCGTCAACAATGGCCGTCGCGGCATCTACCTTTTCGAAGCGGACCAACGCCTGCTGAAACTGCAACTTGTGTTGTTCAAGTTGAGCCAGACCTTGCATCAGCGCGTCGGCATCAAATTCGTCTTCTTGCACCACAAGGCTGTAACCCGCCTGTTCGGCGTAAGCCGCGTTTTGGATTTGATCGCCGCGCGAAGCTTTGGCCGAAAGCGGCACCAACAGATTCGGCTTGGCGAGGGTCAGCAGTTCAAATAACGCATTGGCGCCCGCACGGGACACTACCAGATCCGCCGCGGCCAGCATGTCGCCCCAACCCTCACCCACGTATTCTTTTTGCAGGTAACCGGCCGCTGTGATATCCGCGAGCTTCCCCTGCCCGCAGACGTGCAAGACATGATAGTGCTCAAGTAAGCGCGGCAAACTGCTGCGGATCACGGTGTTCAACGCATCCGCACCCAGGCTGCCACCGGTCACCACCAGCAGCGGCTTGTCTGTGCCTATACCCAGAAGTTCACGCCCTGTATTGGGGTCACCGTGCAGCATCTCCTGCCGTAAAGGGGTGCCGGTATGCACAACCTTCGCCTTAGTCTCACCCACCTGGGTCTGCGGGAAACTGACGCACAAGGTTTTCGTAAACGGCAACACCAGACGGTTGGCCAACCCTGGCGTAATGTCGGATTCATGGGCCACCACCGGTACTCGGCGCAGCCATGCGGCCAGCGCCACCGGGAACGAGACAAACCCGCCTTTGGAAAACACAACATCCGGTTTTATGCGCCCAAGTAACCACCAAGCCTGCGTGACGCCGCGCAGGATGCGAAACAAATCGGTGAAATTTTGCCAGGAGAAATAGCGGCGTAATTTGCCCGCCGATATCGGATAAAAAGCCACGTCCTCATTTTTCAGCAATGCTTGTTCGAGCCCCGAGTACGTGCCCACATAGCTGACCTTGGCGCCCCGCGCCTGCAACTGAGCAATGACCGGCAAGGCCGGCAGGACGTGCCCGGCTGAGCCGCCGCCAACCACTAACAAACGCAGGTGGACGAGGTCTTCAGGAAGGGTTGCATGATTGGCTACAGCGCTAGGCACGGACTTAGTCTTAGTATCCCAACACTTGCTTCAGCAGGGGGATGGTGACTTTTTTGTGTTGCGACAGAGAAGCTTTGTCTAAGGTTTCTAAATCGATTAACAACGCGCCAAGATCCCTGGGGCCGCGCGCCAGCCAGTAGTCGAGTACCTGTTGGCTAAGCTCAAATCCGCGGTTTTCCGCCCGGCGGCGCAGCAGATCCATCTTATCTTCATCACTCAACGGCAGGATCTGAAAATGCTGCAGGCTGCGCATGCGCGAAGCCAGATCCGGGGTGGTGTATGCCAGCGTCTGTGCGGGTTGATGGTGGCTCACCAACAGCCGCCCCTGCTCAGTTTGCAGGCGCTGATAAACTGCCAACAGCAAGGCTTCCAGCGCAGCGTCGCCAACGATCGCACCAATACCGTCAACGGCCACCAGTTGTCCAAATTGTCCGGCGTGTGCCAACGCCGCGGCCAAACCGTCCGCATGATGGGTGAAGTCATCGCAGCCGATGTAGTTGACACTGCTATCGTCCTGCTGAGCGGCCAAGCAACAGCCGCGCAGCAAATGACTGCGGCCACTACCCTGCTCACCGTAGATCCAATAGCCGGAAAAGCCCGCTTCAATTTGTTTGAGCGCTTGCAGCAACTCGCGGTTTTCACCGGCAACGAAGGTATCCAGGGTCTGGCGGTGGGGGTGATCGATGGCCAGAGTAAATTGGCGGGGGGTGGCCACGAGGAATCAATCCGTACGCCGAAAGCCGCCGGGACCGCGGGTGTACTGCTTGCGTTTTTTACTTTCGCGATGCGCTTTTGAACCCCAGGTCACCACGTAATCCAAACCGGAACCAAAGCCGAGCACCGCCAGTAAATAGAAACACGGCTGTGCCGCCAGCTTGGCGAATTCCGCGACAAACCCAAATGGCAACAAACTGGCCAACACGATACACAAGGTCACGATCTGCATGGCGGTGTTGGCTTTGCTCATGAAGGTAGGCGCTATCTCCACTTCTTCGTAGAGCAGTTTGTACACACCGGCGCCAACAATGATGGTGAAATCGCGCAACAACACAATTAGCGCCACCCACAGTGGTATATGACCTTGCAGCGTGAAGACGATAAACATGGCGGCAACCAGGAACTTGTCTGCCAGCGGGTCTAAGGTAGCGCCGAGCTTGCTCATCCAATTGAAGCGTCGAGCCAAAAATCCGTCTAAAGCATCCGACAGCCCGGTCACAATCATCAGCACAAACGCCTCTAAAAACCGCGACTCCCACATAAACCACGCGGTCGGCAGCACCAGCAAGATGCGCAGCACGGTGATGATGTTGGGTATTTGCGACACGTTTAGTAGGGCTCCGACTAGCCTTGCCAAATGAGTTGGGTGTATAGCCCGCGGTGCAGAAGGTCGCGGCTTAGACGGCCTTCCGCAGTGAGCAGCATCTCCAACTGCTCCGCCTGAGCGCGACTGGCGACGGCAATCTGCAGGGCATCCGGCGCCAGCGCGGTGACCGCCACCCGGTCAATAAACTCCAAGCTTTCAAGATAACGCATAAATTCCGCATAGCTGGCAGTATCCGCGAGTCCCGCAACGGCCAACCTTTGTACCTGTAGAGGTCGCGGCAGCACGGCAAATTGTTCCGCCAGGCGATTAGCGATCATATCCAGGCCTAGAGCGGCCGCCTCTGCAGCGTTGGCGGCACTGAAATTCTCCGCCATTGGACGGCCATCCACCCATACTTCCCAGTCACCACGGTAGGGTTGTGTGGTCAGTAAAAACCCAGGATTGCGGGTGATGCGCCCAACCAGCACGATATCGGCATCATAGCGAGAGGCTGCGGCATCTAACGATTGCCCCACCTTACCCCAGACATCCGCCGCGCTGACCGCCAAATTGTCGTCCAAGTCCATGAGCGGCAACACCAGCGGCAAACCCCGCAGCTGCCCACGCTCACGTAAGGCACTTACCAAGGGGTGACGGCTGGCACTGCTCAAAATTTGCCGTTCACCGCTGGTATCCACCACCACCCAAGCCATCACCGTGGGCCGCTTCGACCACCATACCGGCAAACCGGCTTCGCGCAGCAGTGTTTGAATCGCTGCAGATTGGAACGTCACCCGTACATAGCGTTGCTCGCCGCCGTTCGGCAGCGGCTTGGAAGTAAACACAAAGCGGTTGTAGTAAGCCGATGGGCGCGCCAGCGCCGCGGCTATCCACTCGTTGCGCGGCACCGACACCAAGCCGGTGAGTCGTGTTAGCACCACCAGCAGACCTTCAGAGGCTGCCCGAGTGCGCTCCGCATCACTTTGTGCAGCCACCGGCTGCTCCACGGAGTACAACCAGTCCGCATCTTGCAGCGCGTATACCCGTGGCGACAGGCTCAAACACGCAACCATCAGGCAGAGCGTGAGCCAATGTTGCGTGCGGCAGATGTTTGCGAGCCACACAGCCGGCTCGCGTGTTTTTGTTGCGGCGTCCAAACTTACGTCATCCGCTAAGAGTAGAACCTTTCATTTTAACGAAAATCCGCAAACGGTGAGAGCCCGAGGTCTGCTAAACTCGGCGCGGCTTACGCCTCAGATCACAGACCTGCAACGGAGAGACACTTGGCTGCGGACAGCCCCCCACCCTCATCATTAAGTTACAAAGACGCCGGCGTAGACATCGAAGCCGGTGCTGAACTGGTCAGCCGGATTGCAGCGGCGTGTAAAGCCACCCACCGCCCGGAAATGCTCTCTAACCTCGGCGGCTTCGCCGCTATGACAGAGATCCCCACGGGATACGAGCAACCGGTGCTGGTTTCCGGCACGGACGGGGTGGGCACAAAACTAAAACTTGCCATCGATCACCGTCGCCACGATGGGGTAGGCCAAGATCTCGTCGCCATGTGTGTAAACGACGTGCTGGTCACCGGCGCGGAACCGTTTTTGTTTCTCGACTACTACGCCACCGGTGCGTTGGACGTCGACACCGCGGAACGCGTCATTAAAGGTATTGCCCACGGCTGCGAGCTGGCGGGTTGTTCCCTCGCTGGCGGTGAAACCGCCGAAATGCCGGGTTTTTACCAGGGCGAAGAATACGATCTGGCGGGTTTCTGCGTGGGTGTCGTCGAAAAGTCTCGAGTAATCAGCGGCGCCGCGGTGAACGTGGGGGATGTCATCCTCGGCCTGCCAAGCTCCGGCCCCCACAGCAACGGTTATTCACTGATACGTAAGGTGCTGGAAAAACAGGCGATGACGCCAAACGACGATTTGCTGGACGAACTCCTAGCGCCCACACGCATCTACGTCAAACCGGTGCTGGCGCTGCTAAACCACATCAATGTGGACGCTGCGGTGCATGCCATGGTGCACATCACCGGCGGTGGTTTTTTTGAGAATGTACCGCGGGTTTTGCAGCACCCGGAACACGCAGCACTGATCGACACCGACGCCTGGCAATGGCCGGAGATATTTGCGTGGTTGCAGCAGGCCGGCAACATTGAGCAACGCGAGATGTTAACTACATTTAATTGCGGTATTGGTTTTTTGCTGATTGTCGCCGCGGATCAAGCGCAGGCGTGTATGGACGTACTGAGCGAGCAAGGTGAAGACCCGATCCGAGTCGGCGAAATTGTCTCTGCCGACACGGTACCGGGTGCCCATCAGATTTTGGTGCGCTAGGAGTCTGCGCGGTAGAAACGAAAGTTTGAGATAATAAGGGTCCGCCAACGAACAGCGCCATTGTAAAATGCCCACCCGCTATCGCCCGTATCAA
>JANQKS010000091.1 GCA_028281005.1 Pseudomonadales bacterium | reverse complement strand
TTGCTCGTCGCAATATCCAGATATTACTCCTCACTCTTCCTGGCCAGCCCAAAGCTGGCGAACTCTGATCCTAAGTTTTCAAGTGGTTTGAGCACTAGTTTAATGGATCAAGATCGGCACTGGTACGTGATTTCAGTGGCTAACGGCATGCCTTGTAAGGGGTTTGTCCTACGTTCTCAAGGGACTGAGACGGCTGGGGCGAGGCAGCCGTTCGCCGCATGCTAGACGCATGAACTGGTTGCAGACTTTCTTCGATATAGTGTTGCCGGACACCTGCGTGTTGTGCAACCGCAGTCAGACCCAGCGCAGCCCACATTTATTGTGTCCCTACTGCTGGGCAGCATTACCGCGTAACGTCAGCGCCTGCACCCACTGCGGCATACCCCAGCCAACACCCGGGGCGTGTGGCGCGTGTTTGCAGGTACCCTTCGCAGAGATCTGTGTTGCGGCTCTACGACACGAAGGTGACGCACGCACGCTTGTGCACCAACTGAAGTACACGCGCAACTTGCGTGCTGCAACGCCCTTAACCCACGCCATGTTGCAAGCCATCGAATTGAAGTACGCGCAGAGCAGCCTACCCGAAGTGTTGTTACCCGTGCCGTTGTCCTGGCGGCGCCAGGTCCAGCGAGGCCATAACCAAGCTGCGTGGTTGGCCTATCGCCTGGGTCAACACTTGCAGCTACCGGTATTGTACGACCCCATCAAACGTCGCCACGGCCCAGCCCAGCAAACCTTGAGCCGCAGCCAGCGGCTAAAGCTCAGTAAATCTGCCTTTGTATTGTCGGCACCACTCGCTGCTCGCCACGTGGCGGTGGTGGACGATGTGTTAACCACCGGCGCTACCGTCAGAGCGTTGTCTGAATTGTTAACCGGCGCCGGGGTCGAACGCGTCGATGTTTGGAGTGCAACCCGCGCCATGCCGTCCTGACCACCGGCGCGTGCTACAGTGGCAGCATGACAGAACAGACGCAAGCGGCCACCCCCTACGCCAACCTTAGCCCCGAGTTGATATTAGAAGCGTTAGAATCGGTCGGTTTACAGCCAAACGGCGGTTTACTGGCGTTAAACAGCTATGAAAACCGTGTCTACCAAGCTGAAATGGAAGACGGCAGTTTCACGGTGAGTAAATTTTACCGCCCCGGTCGCTGGAGTGATGCGGCAATCCGCGAGGAGCATGCCTTCACCGCTGAACTGGCGGCCGCGGAAATCTCCGTGGTCGCGCCGCTGGTGATCGATGCCGAGAGCTTGTTTGAATATCAGAACTTTCACTTTGCCGTCTACCCGCGCCAAGGCGGACATCCGCCGAACCTGGAAATTGAGGAAGACCTCGAGGTGTTGGCGCGCACCATCGGCCGCTTACATGCCGTCGGCAGCGCAGCGACTTTTTCCCACCGGCCGAACTTAAGCTGCCAACGCTTAGGCCACGACAGCCGCAGCTTCTTACTCGACAACGGTTTTGTACCACCAGACATAGAAACCGCCTACGCCAGCGTCACCGAACACCTGCTGCAGCGCATCGATCCGCTGATGGATGCGCTCCCGGCGATCCGCATCCACGGCGATTGCCACATGGGTAACGTATTGTGGCGCGACGATACACCCCACTTCGTGGATTTTGACGACTGCGTCATGGGACCACCGGTGCAAGATTTATGGATGTTGCTCAGCGGTGAACGGCCTGATCAGACTTATCAGCTCAGTTTGATCTTGGATGCGTACAACACATTTTATGACTTCGACCCGCGCACCTTAGCGGTGATTGAAGCCCTACGTAGCTTGCGCATCATGCATCACGCCGCCTGGATTGCGCGCCGCTGGCAAGACCCGGCATTTCCCCTGGCGTTCCCATGGTTTGAGTCACCGCGCTTCTGGTCAGATCACTTGCTGGAGCTACGCGAACAACAAGCGTTGTTGGATGAACCGCCGTTAACGTACCTGTAACCTACCCGTAAACCTACCTTTAGCAAACTCAGAGCGCGTCGACCGGCTCGGCTTCGATCACACCCAGCGCTTGGCGATTGCGCAGTAAGTTGGCATATTGCAGCAACAGATACTCCCGCTCTTTTGGCGGACATGCATCCAACTGCGATTTGTAGATCGCCATGACGTTCACCAGCTCGGGCACGTCGGCATCACCCGGCACATTATCGCCCAGCGCTTTAGCGGCGGCGATGTGGGTTGGAAAAATGCGCATACCACCAATGATGGCCTGGTCGATCGCGGTAGCAAGCGTTTCAGGGGTGTCGAGCGGTTCCAATGCGGTCACCGCCAAGGGAGGGCTGAAGTGAACGTGCACGCGTCCTTTCTGACCCACCAAACCTAGGATCATACTTTCGAGATCTTCTTGTTCGGATTTGTCGTAGTGGCCGTGTTCGGCAACCACCTGCAGTTCATGGGCTTTACGCAGCGCATTTGGGTCCAACTCATAAGAAATCGACACCGGCACAAGTTGTACTTCCCGCAACATACCCTGTAGCCCTTCGTCTTGCTCCTTGTAGGCCAGCGCCAACATCTTCAAGAGTGCGGGGTCTGTACGGTCCCAACCATCCTTGGCGCGGCCTTCGCGCTGGGCGATCCATATGGATACCCCTTCCTGCAGCGAGTGACGGATGTAGTTACTGGTTCGGGTGAGGGCGTTTAAAGTGGCTTTGGCGCCGCTGACGTTGCGCTCGACGATAAAACTTTTGTTTAACCGCATGAGATCCGCGGCCAACTCATTCATCAGCAGATTGTCGCCCACCGCCATACGGCAGGTTTCATGCCCCGCATTGTGAATGAGAAAATTTAGCAAGCCGGAGTCGAGCACAATGTCGCGATGGTTGGACATGTACAGATACACACCGCTGGTATCTAACGATTGCAGTCCGCTGACAGTGAGATCTTCAACGGTATCGAACACCAGGCGCTCAAAGTAATCGGCAATGAACAGCTGACAGTCGTGCACCGAGCGCAGATGTCGGGTTTTGATGCGTAACAGAAGCGAGGTGGCCCAATCCCCCAAAGGTGTGCCGCGCAGGAATGTGGGCATCACCAAGGTGGAGGCCGCTTTGCCGAACTCCGGGTTTTTCACCACCCGTTCCACTACCCCGGGGACTTCGTCATCGCGGTAAGGGCGGATGCTGTCGAATTCCTGCATGCTCCGCACAGTAGCGCCTTCAGCCTAAAAAACAAGCGTGCAATCAGCCGGTAGATGTGTCAGCGCCAGCATGGACAGGACGGAGGATCGCTGCGCAGCTGCTACAATGGAGCGGAGCTAGAGGCGGCAATACAAGGCGCAGCGTGGCAACACAAAATAACTCCGGCGGCAGCGAAGCAACTGCGGCGGTATCCGTGCGCCGTTTGGATGCAGGCGACCACGCCGCGGTACTCGACATCTACAACCACTACATCGAGAACACCACCTGTACGTTTGATACGCAGCCCTTCAGCTTGGCCGCACGGGTGCCCTGGTTTGCGCAATTTGAACACCCGCTTTACGAATGTTTTGTGGCGCTACACCACAACCAGGTAGTCGGTTATGCCTGCTGCATGCGCTTCAAAGAAAAACCCGCTTACGGCACTTCTACCGAGGTTAGCGTTTATGTGGCGCCGGAACAGCGCACCCAGGGTATCGGTGCAACCTTATACACCGAGCTGTGCCGCTACCTAGACACGACCTCGCTGCACCGTGCCTATGCCGGGATCACCTTGCCGAACGACGCTTCCATCGCGTTGCACGAAAGGTTCGGCTTTCGCAAGGTAGGCCACTACACCGAGGTGGGCTACAAATTTGAGCAATTTTGGGATGTGGCCTGGTACGAACGGCCGCTGGGGAGCTAAACCTGTTGCCAGCGCAATAGAGCGCTGGCCAACATCCATGCCCCCATCACCAACAACAGCAGGTAGGCGCCACGTCGAATCTGCTCCTCGGACACCGGCGGCGCAAAATGTCGCCCGAGCCAGGTGCCGACAAACACCACCGGCAAGCCAACCGCGGCAAAGCTCAGCACACGCTGGGTGAGGCCACCTTCCAAACCTACCATCACCGTTCGCGTGCCCGTAGTCAGGACAAAGCAGGCCAACAGCGTCGCGCGGATGGTGACCAACTTTAACGGTTGGCTGTAGCCAAACCACCCCAATACCGGCCCGCTGGCTGAAAACATACCACCCACCAGTCCCCCAGATATACCGGTCACCCACGTAGCAAACGGGCCGGAGACTTTGGCCCACGGCTGCGGTTTCAGCGACATGGAGAGCCCGCCAAGCAGCACAAACAGGCCCAAACACACCTCCAACAACCAACGCGTATTGCCGTCTAACCAGGTCATCAGAAGCAGACCCAGGTAAATGGCGGGCACCTGCCCCAACGCCAACCACAAGAACAAACGTTTGTGAATAAAGTGAGTTTGCCCGCGCAGGGCTAAAAACACGTTCAAAATGGTCAACAGACTGATGACTGCGCTGAGCGTCGGCACATCCAACAGGCGCAGGCCGCCGGCCACCGCAACGATGATCATACCCATGGCGAACCCCGCCACGGCTTGCACGTAACTACCGACAAAAACCGCCAGCAGGAAGCCTACCCACGCCCAAAACTCCATGGGGAAATTATCCGCGAAAGCTCAGTCCCACGGCCAGTGGCGTCGTCATCAAATATGCGAATCTGGCTGCGTGACAGATTCTGCTATGGTTGGCGTTTGTCGAAAAAACACGGATCACTATGGAACTGGGTCTTAACACACATACCGCCTTGGTCACCGGCAGTCATCGAGGTACCGGTCAGATCATCGCCAAACAGCTGCTCAGCGAAGGTGCCCAGGTCCTGGTGCACGGCCTGTTACCCGGCCAGGCACAAGCCAGTGTGGAAGCCATCGGCGGCGGTATCCCGGTCACCGGCGACATCACCAGTGACAACGGAGCGGAGGCAGTAGCGGAACAATGTAGCGCTTATCATGTAGATGTGCTGATCAACAACTACGGCACCGCAGACCCAGGCAGTTGGCTGGCGTCTTCCGCAGACGATTGGATTGAGGCGTACCAAAAGAACGTGTTGTCCGCACAGCGTATGATCCGGCACTTTTTACCCACCATGCAGACCCAAGGCTGGGGGCGCATCATCAACCTCGGCACTGTGGGTTCTTCACGTCCCAACGCGCGTATGCCCGGCTATTACGCGGCCAAAGGTGCGCTGGCCAACCTGTCGGTGGGTTTGGCCAAAGAAGTAGCGGGGACCGGAGTACGGGTCAATCTGGTGTCTCCGGGTCTCATTTTAACCCCGGAGGTGGAAGCGGCTTACCTGGCCAAGGGGCAGCGCGAAGGTTGGGGTGACAGCTGGGCGGAAGTGGAACCCCACGTCGCCAAAGACATCCCCATCCGTCGCATCGCCCGTCGTGAAGAAGTAGCGGCCTTGGTGGCATTTTTGTGTAGTGATTTAGCGGATGCCATCCATGGACAAAACATCCGCATCGACGGCGGTGCGGTCGACATCGTGTCATGAACACTTTGAGCCATCCCTGGTCACGCGCGCTCGGTGTAGTGGCGGCTGCGATGATCGTGTTCTTTCTGGATACACAATCGATCAGCGCCTTACACCGGCTGATATTGCCCTTAGGGCTTGCCGTAGCGGCTTGGCTGATGACGCGCTCGCTGATGGCGGTGGCATTTGCCACCTTCACCATGGCCGCCATCAGCACGCGCTGGTCCGCGGAATCATGGATCCCCAGTATCGCCTACCCCACGGTCGCCGCCATCGCGCTGCTCGTCTGTCTTACCGTCATCACGCAGCGTTTTCGCGAACGTATTGCCCAGACCCACGAGGAACGCTGGGCACGACGGCGCCAGCAAACTGACCAACAAGACGGGGCCGCGGCAAACACATCGGATACCGCGCGTAAAACAGACGGCCATACGCACGAATAGACTATGCCGAGCGCTTCCTCTCTGCCCGACCACCTGCAGGGCGTACTGTTTGATTTCGACGGTACGCTTGCACCAAATCTAGATTTACCCGACATGCGCCGCCAAGTTGTTGCGCTAACCGAAGCATACGACGTGCCGGAGCCCGTGTACGCAGAGCTCTATATTGTGGAAATCATCACCGCCGCGAGTAACTGGCTGCAAACACAGGCAACGGAGCGCGCGGCTGACTACCACACCCAGGCACATCGACTGATCACCGAATTTGAGCTTGCCGCCGCCGCGCAAACCCAGCCTTTTCCGGGCATTCACAGCACGCTTGAAGGCCTTAGGCAACAGGGACTGCGGTTAGGGGTGGTGACGCGCAACTGCCGCGCCGCGGTATTGCAGGTGTTCCCAGACCTGCTCGACTATGTAGACACGCTACACGCCCGAGACGACACAGAATTTCTCAAACCTGACCCCCGCCATCTACAAAAATGCCTGCAGACGCTGGCGATTGAGCCACAACTCGCCGCCATGGTGGGTGATGGCGCACTCGATATGCATGCCGGGCACGAACTCAATATGTACTGTGTGGGCGTGCTCAGCGGCAGCAGTGACCACCCACGCTTGCAACAGGCCGGTGCACACACGGTACTCGCGGATTGTTTAGGTCTATTGGTCTGACCCTTCAAACCAGCCTAGCGGCGCATTGGGGCTGGTGTCGGTGACAATATCGGATACCACAGGCTGATACACCCAACCCACCGCATTGCCGATGACTTTGGCGATGTCTGCCTGATAAAACACCGGATAGGTCTCGTGGCCCGGGCTGAAATAAAACACCCGGCCTTTGCCGCGATAGAAGCAACACCCGCTGCGAAAAACCTCACCACCCGGAAACGCGCTGATGAAGACCAGCTCATCCGGGGCGGGGATGTCAAACAATTCACCGTACATCTCGTGCTGCTCTAACACCAAGGGTTGCGGTGCCCCTGCTGCGATGGGATGCGCCGGATTCACCGTCCAAATCAGCTCACGCTCATCCGCCTCGCGCCAGCGCAAGTTACACGTTGTCCCCATCAAGCGGCGGAAAATTTTTGACAGGTGCGCCGAGTGCAGCACGATGAGTCCCATACCTTGCAACACTCGGGCCTGCACTTTGTCGACCACCTCATCCGCAACACGTTCGTGGGCCAGGTGACCCCACCACAACATCACGTCGGTGGCGGCCAGCACCGCATCCGGCAAGCCATGCTCCGGGTCCTCCAAGGTAGCGGTGGTGACCTGCGCCTGCGGGTAGGCGCCTTGCACCAACGCTGCCAATGCCTGATGTATGCCTTGTGGATACACCCGCGCCACATTGGCGTCACTTTGCTCATGAAGATATTCGTTCCAGATGGTGACCCGCATGCCGTCCCCCGATTGCGTCTGTCATTTGTGCTGCGTCGCGATTAACCACCTTAACGGCTTGGCTTCATCCGAGCCAGCATGCAAAATGCCTATCAAGCTCTGGTACTGCGAGACCACACCGAGACCCGACTATGCAACACACCACTGCCGCACGGAACGAACTTGGCCCATTACTCGACCAGTTGATTACGCAGCTGGAGCAAGAAGGCTGCGCGACCCAAAAAGCGCACTTCAAGCGCATCCGCGGGCACCTGCACGGCGCCAGTGATGCCTTGGACCTGAGCCAATCCATCATCGAGTTGTCTACCTGCGTGGCCATGGGTTTCCGTTTTTCCAATACGGCAGACGCACTGGTCAACCGCATTCTGAAGAAGACCGCGGCGCTGGTACATGAACTGGAAGGCATTGAACCCAACGTGCACTAACAAGGCGTTTACGTGAGCATTACCATTACCGATATTTACCGCTACCCGGTTAAAAGCATGGGTGGCCATACATTGCAAAACACCTATCTTAGTGAGCACGGTATTCCCGGCGACCGCTGTTGGACACTCAAGGACGAAGAGCGCGGCGGCATCAAAGGCGGCAAACGGTTTCCCGCGCTGATGGGGATGGCCGCCCGGCTACGCGAGGAACCCGCGGCAGAATTGCCTTCACCCCACGCCGACATCACCTTGCAAGACGGCCGCGTAGTGCACACGGATGACGCCGACGTCAACCAGCAACTGAGCGCCGCCATTGGCGCGCCGGTGTCGCTGTGGCCGCTGTTGTCAAAAGATCAGTTGGACCACTACCGACGACAGCCGATGCCCCAAGGGATCGACCAGGAAGCAGCATTGCGCGAGGTGTTTGCCCGCTTACCCGAGGAACCACTCCCCGATCTAAGCGCTTTCCCGGCGGAACTGATGAGTTACGAATCCCCGCCTGGCACCTATTTTGATGCCTTCCCGCTATTGATCATGTCCAGTAACGCGCTCAACGCCATGGCGGCACACCGCAGCGACAGTGAGTTTGACGTGCGACGCTTTCGCCCTAACATCGTCGTAGACACGCCGCAAAGCGGTTTTGTTGAGGACACTTGGGCCGGTAAAACCGCGCGCCTGGGGCAAGCCGTGTTGAAGTTCGAGATGGCCTGCCCACGCTGTGTGATGACCACCCACGGGTTTAATGATCTGCCGAAAGACCCGGGCATTATGCGCGCCTTGGTCCAGGCCAATGAAGGTAACTTGGGTGTGTACGCAAGCGTAGTGCAACCTGGTGCAATCAAAGTAGGTGACACCCTGCAGCTAGGAGTCTGCGCGGTAGAAACGAAAGTTTGAGATAATAAGGGTCCGCCAACGAACAGCGCCATTGTAAAATGCCCACCCGCTATCGCCCGTATCAA
>JANQKS010000090.1 GCA_028281005.1 Pseudomonadales bacterium | reverse complement strand
TTGATACGGGCGATAGCGGGTGGGCATTTTACAATGGCGCTGTTCGTTGGCGGACCCTTATTATCTCAAACTTTCGTTTCTACCGCGCAGACTCCTAGGCGAGCCTAGAGAGACTGTTCTTCGAAGCTTGAAAGGTAGCGGTCAATTTTCTGCAAATAGCGGTTTGCTGCCGCCGCACGCTGACTGTAAGGACCAATGTTATAAGCCGCTAACGCACACTCCTTGTCTCCGGAGCAGCGTTCCAACAAATGCGACAACACTTGCGCCCCGCAATACACGTTTTGTTCCGGGTCGTGTAGCTCATCAGCGTGGCCACAGAAGTCGCCCCAATAGTCCGGGCGGACTTGGGCAGGCCCAATCGCACCCACATGGGAGCGGACTTGCTTGCGGAACGAGCTTTCCGTCAGCACCAGGCTGGCGAGCAGTTCCGGAGATAAACCCTGACGTTCTGAAGCTTCCAAAATCCAATCAGCAAATTCGTGGGCCACATCGTTCTTGACCCCTAAGGCGTCGCTCACGCGGTCACCAAATTGCGCCACCTCGGTTTGACGAATGAGGCGCGCGCTGGCGGCGGGCGTGGCAAAGGCGATGGTTTCATAACCCTGATGGACCACTACATGACCGAGTGAAAAGCTGACGCCCATCAAAACCAGCACCGTTGCTGCAAATGCGCCACACGCGGCATAGACAGCACGCGGCGCACGCGTACACAGGCGCACCGGAGCACTGGCCTTGATCTGTTGAAGCAGATTGCCGACTTTGGCCTTTATGCCTGGCTTGGCTGATTGTTGTGACTGCTGAGGCGTCATGAATTGCGATTGGTGCCTTACTTGCGTATCTCTTGTACGTATCTTTTATAAGTATCTCTATGTCGATCTTGTACGTATCTATAAGTCGCTACGTATCCTTGGTGCTCCTGAGCCTGAAGGGCTCTGGACCTCATTCCGTGCAATGTTTGCGGCGCGTATTTTATATGCGCCAGTTCACACTATGAACCCAATTCTATCGAACTCAGCCTTCAGAATTGTCTGTGGGCATGTAACCAACATGAAAGTTAGTGCACACTCACCTGGCGACGCACAAAAATGGATGAAAAATGGAGAGAAATCCCTGAAATAGCGCTCTATTTATTCAGTTTCTCTCACTTTTTATGAAAAATTGGTCTAAGCGGACCCCTCCAACGCCTCAATTTGGCGTCGGAGGTTTGGTCGGAGGGTCCAGCGGTGCGGTTACCCGGCGCGCAACGCTTGAATGATCTGGCTGCGTTGCTCTTCATCGGAGACCGGGAAAGAGGCTGAGGTACGGTCAACAAAACTGCCATAGCGCGCCAGCATCTGCGGCGCAATTTCATGCGGTTCACCCATCACGCCAAACTCGTGCAGCATCTCGTCGGTAATCAAGGTGCCCATCTCTTTCCAACGACCCTGTTTAGACATAGTGTTGAGATCACCCTGTAAATCTCCACAGCCGATGGCATCCAGCACACCTCTGTATGCCGGGGTGGAACCATAGAACGCTATGCGTTCTTGGGCAGCTTTCTTGCTCGCCGCAAATTCCTCTTCATTGCGACCGGTGATGACAAAACAGGAGTAAGACAACTCAAAGTCCTCCCGCGCCCGCCCTGCTTTGGCCAAACCTGCCTCAATGGCCGGCATGGTCACGCTATTGATGTAGGGAATGTTACTAAAGGGGTGGATGATCATACCGTCGCCGACTTCGCCGGCCACTTCGGTCATGGCCGGGCCGACTGCGGCGAGAATGACGCGTGGCGCGCCATACTCTTTGTCTTCCGGAGTAAAAGCCGGCGTCATCAGCGTGTGGCGATAGTATTTACCGACAAACTCCAACGGCTCACCGTCGTACCAGTTTGACCAGATCGCACGCATGGCCAGCACCAACTCGCGCATCTGCGCCGCCGGAGCACCCCACTGCATACTAAAGCGTTTGGTGATGTGCGGTTTGATCTGCGAACCCAGCCCTAGGGTGAAACGCCCCTTTGAGTACGCGTTTAGATCATGGCCTATATTGGCTAGGTTCATCGGGCTGCGCGCGAAGGCAACCGCTATGGAGGTCGCCAGTTCCAGTTTTTCGCTGTGCTCTGCCGCTAGCAGCAAGGGGAAAAACGGGTCGTGATTCATCTCCGCGGTGCGTACGCCGTCGTAACCCGCCACCTCCATTCTACGTACGGTGTCAGGGATTTTGGCCAGCTGATGGCTGATGCCTACGTCTACTTTCATGAGTGTTCCTACCCCTTACCCCTAAGCCGACAATTCCGCAATGATCTGTTTGCGGTCGGATTTTGGAATGTTTGCGTAGGCCGCGGACGTGCGGTCGATCAGATCACCGTAGCGGTCTTTGATCTGGCCTGCGATGGTATCGGGCTCGCCGATCACAGCAAACTCTTTCAGCACATCGTCGGTGATGAGCGTACCCATTTCGTCCCAGCGTCCTTGTTTGGACATGGTATTCAGCTCACCCTGCAGTTCACCCGCGCCAATGCTGTCCAGCACCGGTTTATAGGCCGGGGTCGAGCCGTAGAAGGAAATGGCTTTGCAGGTCTCTACCCGCGCCGCCGCCATTTGCTCTTCATTGTTTCCGGTGACCACAAACACCGGATAGCTGACCTCAAAGTCTTCGCGCTTCTTGCCGGCTTTGGCAAAACCCGCTTGTAAGGCTGGCATGGTGGTTTCACGCAGGTACTTCTCGGTGGTGAAGGCATGCACAATCATGCCGTCGGCCACTTCCCCCGCCACTTCCGTCATTTTTGGCCCTACCGCGGCCAAGAACACCTTCGGCGCACCATAATCACAATCCGTGGGTGTGAACATAGGGGTCATTAACGTATGGGTATAAAACTTGCCGGTAAACTCTAACGGTTTGCCTTCGTGCCAGGTCGCCCAGATCGCGCGCATTGCCAATATATACTCGCGCATCCGCGCCGCCGGGCTCGACCAAGGCATGCTAAAACGTTTGGTGATGTGCGGGCGTATCTGCGACCCCAAACCCAACACAAAGCGGCCTTTGGAGTATGCGTTTAAGTCGTGTCCGATATTCGCCAAGATCATCGGTGTACGCGCAAATGCCACTGCGATGGAGGTCATTAACTCTACTTTTTCGGTGTTCTGTGCCGCCACCAACAATGGAAAGAACGGATCGTGCGATGTTTCCGCGGTCATAATGCCCGCGTAACCCATTTCTTCTAATTCTTGAGCTTGCGCACCCACGGTATCCAGGTCGAAGCCTACGCCACCGTCTACTTTCATGATTCCCCCGATGTAGTTATTTATCGTGTTGTTGGGTGGGGAGTGAGGTCCGCTTCTGCCCTCAGCAGGCCGGCTTGAGCTTCCCCTCCACCCAGGAAATGGTGAGTTTCTATGTCTTGCGCGGTCATCGTCAAGCGATACACCAATTCATTCGGATGCCGAATACGCACACATTCCACCTCATTGAGGCCTAAGAAATACTTCAAGATCACTTTTGACATCACCCCGTGGGTCACTAAACCCAGCGCATCCCAATCCAGATCAAACAAACCGTCGAGAAATTCATGGCTGCGCAGCAGCATATCCTGCAGATTTTCACCTTCGGGCGGCTGGTGCCAGTAAGGCTCCTGGGCGCGTTTCGCCCAGGCCTGCGGGTGTTGCTGCTGGATGTCCTCAAGGGTCATGCCGGACCACAACCCACAGTCCCGCTCCATCAGCTGTTCCGCGAAGTCTATCGGCGCTTGGGTGTGAGAATTAATCAGGTAAGCCGTTTCCGTGGTACGGCCCGAAGGCGACGCCCACAATTGATCAACGCCACCGAGGTTTTTCAGTAACGCACCGTTGGCACTGGCCTGCTCGCGCCCCAACTCGGTCAGAGGCGAATCCAGGCGCCCTTGCATGCGTCCTTCAACGTTCCATTCGGTCTGTCCATGGCGAACGATGTAGATGGTCTTCAATGTGCTGCCGAATAAGCACTTCAGTGCTGACTGGAAGAGCGTTAAGCATACCACCCTAATTACGCTAAACTGGCCAAATGGCTGAGGTAATGGACAACTTTCACTGGCATTGCCGTCATACCTGGCGACAATCCGCCAAAAACACCGCCTGGTGTCTGCTCGGTTGCGCGATCGGTGATTTCGGCATTCCAAATTTACGCGCCGGACACCAATCCGTTCATTGTCCTGACATTGGCCATCACCAACGGCTTGTTGACCAGCATCGCTTTGGAAACCGTTATCTTGAGCCGCCAAATGCTGTGGGGCCAAGCACTGCGCACCGCCGCTGGTATGAGCCTGATTTCCATGATCGGCATGGAATTAGCGATGAACCTCACCGACTGGTTGTTGGTGGGGAGTTTGAAACTCACCTGGTGGTCAGTGTTACCCAGTCTGGCCGCCGGTTTCCTCACTCCCTGGCCATATAACTACTGGCGCTTAAAGAAGTTCGGCGTGGCTTGCCACTAGCCTAACCGCGACAGTTTGTGCGGATTGCGCACCACGTAGATACGGTGAATGAGTTCGTCGCGCAGCGCCAGCTGAAAACATGAATGCACCGCGCCACCCTGTTTAACAACTAATCCCCAACCGCCATTCATGGGCTGCAGCTCAAAACTCAACGGTCCACTGCCTTCGTTTTGCACTTTGTGCGCCAGATGCAGCGTCACTTGTGCGATCCGTGCCGCACCGTGGACCGGGGCGATGGCTGCAGACACAACGCCGCCGCCATCGGCATAAGCGACCACATCATCGCTCATCAGCGCCACCAAACCTTCTACGTCCCTTTCTGCCACCTTTAACAAAAAGGTTTCCAGCATCTGTTTTTGCTGCAGATTGTGAGGCGCTAGAGGCGGCACAGGTGCCGCGACCTCCCCACCGCCTAACCGCTTGCGCGCACGATGTGCGCGTTGGCGTGCATTGGCAACACTGACATCAAGGATCTGTGCTATTTCTGCGAAGCTAAAATCGAATCCTTCGCGCAAGACATACACCACTCGCTCCGCCGGTGACAGGCGCTCCAACATCAGCATAAATCCCATGCTCAGCTGTTCCGCCAGTTCAGCCACTTCCACTACTTCAGCGTCATCTTCGACCAGCGGCTCCGGCAACCAAGGCCCAACATACTGACGCCGCCGCACCTTCTCCGCGCGCAATTTATCAACACACAAATTGCTGATGACTCGGTATAAAAACGCCTCGGGATTGTCCGGCACGGGGTCTGCTTGATGCAGGCGCAACTGCGCTTCTTGCACCACATCTTCTGCGTCTGCCGCCGAACCCAACATCCGATAGGCGAGGGACTTAAGGTGCGCGCTCACCCAGCAACTCCAGCGCCAAAATAGCAAACTCGCTCTGCCAAGGATCGCCGACCTCAAACAACACGCCGCCTAAACCAAGCAGTGCCGCCAGCATCGCCCCCGCTGCCAGCGCCGTTGCACCGCCTAAGCCGCGATTCGGCAGACGCACCTGCCACCCCAAGCGTACCGCAGCAATACTGGTGCCATTCAAAGCGTGATAGAAGCCGGCCAGGCCGAGCAAAAAGTAATAGGGGAAAAAATAGCCGGGCACCGCCTGTAAAGAAAAAGCCAGACCGGCGAAGCCAGGGTAAACATCAAAAAACCACGACGAGCCACGCACCGCAAGAATGTGACCGACAATCACCAGCATCAGGAAAAAGCCCGCGTAGCGGTGCAACCAAGCGCGCGTACTCAGCTGCCGTTTGGGTTCTTTCACAATGCGCATCACGCCAACCACGACATGCACGGCCAGCGCCGCCAGCAACAGCGCTTCAAGCGGTGGAAATTGATACACCTGCCGCACCGCCGCCTGCACGCCGTCGTATACGTCTGCGCCAAAAACAGCCAGCCAGGTGTTGAGCAGATGGACTAAGACAAACACCGCAAACAAAATTCCGGTGCCGGCCTGGAGCTTCTTTAAAACCCGGGTGTCTAGGCTTCGCTCACCGCCAGTCATCAATGCTTCGGTCATCGCTTGATCTCCAGTTTTTTGCGGATTCACCTCCATAGACGTGTAACCCGATAAAAACGTGACAAGCGCGCGACATTAATTTGTCTTTGTCCCAAAAAGGTCGTCCTGACCTTTTTGCTCCGACGGTTTGCGTTGCAAACCTCCCAAAATCCTACGGGTTTTGCCTCGGACTCCTGTCCTCGCCTAGTGCTCAAACCACTTTATAACTTAGGATCAGAGTTCGCCAGCTTTGGGCTGGCAAGGAAGAGTGAGGAGTAATATCCGGATATTGCGACGAGCAA
>JANQKS010000081.1 GCA_028281005.1 Pseudomonadales bacterium | reverse complement strand
TCAATACAATGGCTGCGTGGAACGCGCCAACCAAACCTCACGCAGTGAGTTTTATCCCTTCTACCAAGGTGCATTTACCATCGAGGCGGTGAACCAAGCACTCTTAGACTATCAACACCTCTACAACGATTATCGGCCACACCAGTCACTGGACTTGATGACCCCAAATGAGTACGTTCAATCACTCGCGGCTGCCTGAGCCAGTCTCATATGTAATGAACCAGGACAACTGCTACGGCATCCGCTCCGAGCGTCGTTTGTGTGAGGAAGCGAAGTTGAACTTGGCGTATCGGTGGTTTTGCCGATTGAGCATCGAAGATAAAGTCCCGAACCACTCCATCTTTTCAAAGAACTGTCACGGTCGCTTTAGAGAGAGTGAAGCATTGCGGCTGTTGTTTGAGCAGACGGTCGAACGGTGTATCGCGCAAGGTATGGTGGGCGGTGGGCGGTGGGTGAAGGCTTTGCTATCGATGCCAGTGTTGTCCCAGCGGATGCCCACTTCGATGAGGCGATCAAGCAGGAAGATGACGATGATTGGCCTCGACCAAGCAGGTCGAGTCGTGCTGTACGCGAGTATCTTGATGCGCTGGATGAAGGAGCTCAGCCGAGTAAACGCGTGTCCACAGCCGATCCTGGTGCACCGTGGACAGCCGCGCCAGGGGGGGTCCAGCGTTCTTTGCTTACTCAACCAACGACCTGATCGATGTCGATGCCGGGATCATTGTTGATGCTGAAGCCACCCCTGCCCAACGAAGTCGCGAGAGATGTGGCGCGTGCTCTGCGCGACACACCTGAGTATTAGCAAAGCCGTAAAGATCGAAAGAAAGTTGAGATGCTGTTTGGTCACATGGAACGCATCTTACTTAGAGCTGGATCGTTTGCGCCTGCGTGGTCTGACCTCTGCACGAGATGAGTTCCTAATGGCCGTCAGTGCGCAAAACCTCCGCCGTATGGCCCAGTGGCTGACAACGGGTCCACCATTCAGTGCGTTAGGTGCCTCTGCTTGATGAAAAAGGCGGCATATAGCGAACGGAATGAAACAAAACCAAGCGCTATGACGCTTAGAGTACGCTGCCCCCTCGTTGTGGCCGGCAAGACGACGTCGAATTTAGAACGGGTTTTCCAACAAAATAGGTCGAACTAAGACAGTCTTCCACGGCCTTAACCACCGTCCGCTTTCAGCCCTTCTGACACAGTCTCGCTTACGGTGACCTACCTATTGTGGCGGCGCATCTCGATCCGCGCTCGCCTGCGCGGCAATCTTTTGCCATTGGGCCTGGAAATCTTCGGTCGAATTGACCCGCGGATACTCCTCGTCAGGCACAGACACATCCAGAAACTGACACAACGGCTGCCAACCTTCACCGGGCTCGTACACCAATAGTTGATCCGACGGCACACCGTCAATGACCGCTTGGTTATGCGCTTCATATTGAGCGATGACCCAATCTTTGTCGTCCATACGTCGCTCAAACACCGGGTCCCAGATCACTTCGTAGGCCATGGCCGCACCATTGGCAGCGCCGGCGTCGTCGCGTTTGGCATTCGCCTGGGTGGCCAGCCAGATCGTATTCATGACACTGTCATACCACTTATTAGGATCTCGCCGCGTGAGAATTACTTTGGCGGCCGGGAACGCTTGCAGTTGTTCACGCCAGAAATTGCAGGAAGGCCAATCCACAGAGGCTTGGTAGCCGTCAAACAGGCTAACCCAGTCCGGCAGCTTGCCGCTGGCGGCGTCGCGCCATATTTGCGTGTGGCTGGGGTTTAGGTGGACTTCCATCATGTGATAACACTTCGCAAAACCCAGTTTCTCCAAGGCGAATTTCAGCGACAATGTGCCGGTGCGGCCAAATCCGGCGCCTATGACTTTAATGCTCAACATGCTCTCCTTGCAGACGATCTTGTTGCTCGTTCACTTCGCCGAGAATCTCCTGAACCTGGCGCATGTCTAACTCAGTCATGTCCAACGCCAGCAAGATGTACATAAAAAGCTGTGCGCCCAGAGAGCCGTTGTTGACCTTGGAGCGTAAATTGCTTTCGTTCTGGTGTACGCCTAATGCCTCCAGCTCACGACTTAAGTCTTTGTATTCAAAGCCTTTATACGCCATGCGCGAGCGAATTAGGCGCCGTAGCGTTTCCCGCATGGGCGGCGAATCAAACATTTTCGCCATCGTTTGTCCTATCCCTTGTTACCACTGATTTGCACACGATGTGCATGCCTGGAGAGACATTCGAAACCAATAAGCCACATATGTCAATTCTGAGCGATTTGTATTGCGGGACCAGTCGGATTTAGGCATACTTCCATGCGTCTACTTTATTAGATGTAAGTCTTTAATTTTTGACATATGTCTAGTTTTAGACCCGGAGCGTCTTCGGAGCAATGCCCCGGACTATTGGCAGCCGTAACCAAGGAGCTACTCATGATCGGCAACCTCACTGCACTCGTTCTGATAGTGCTTGCGTTTATCCTAATTCTCAGCGCAATTAAATCCGTTCCCCAGGGTTTTGGTTGGACAGTTGAGCGGTTTGGACAGTACCGCAGAACCCTACAACCCGGCCTCAACTTTATTCTTCCCATCGCTGACCGTATTGGTCACAAACAAAACCTCATGGAGCAGGTGCTCGACATCCCGCCCCAAGAGGTCATCTCCTCCGACAACGCCCAGGTGCAGACCGATGCCGTGTGTTTTTACCAGGTGCTTGAACCGGTTAAAGCTTCCTACGAAGTCAACGATTTGGTGCGTGCCATGCAAAACCTGGTCATGACCAATATCCGTGCTGTGCTCGGTTCCATGGAACTGGATGAAATGCTCTCCAACCGTGACCGTATCAACAGCGAACTCCTCAACAAAGTCGACGACGCAACCGACCCTTGGGGGGTGAAGGTTACCCGTGTGGAAATTCGCGACATCTCCCCGCCACGCGACCTGGTAGATTCCATGGCCCGGCAGATGAAAGCGGAACGCGAGAAGCGCGCGCAAATTCTGGAAGCGGAAGGTGAGCGTGAAGCGGCGATCAAAGTGGCCGAGGGTAAGAAACAATCGCAAATCCTTGACGCCCAAGGTGAGCTTGAAGCGGCTCGCTTGGAAGCGGAAGCCCGCGAGAGGTTGGCCGAAGCAGAGGCCAAGGCGACTGAAGTGGTCTCTGCGGCCATCGCCGGTGGCGACGCTCGAGCCATTAACTACTTTGTTGCGCAGAAATATGTCGATGCATTAGGCAAACTCGCCGAATCGGACAACAACAAAGTCATGATGATTCCGCTGGAAGCTTCAAGCGTCATCGGCTCTATTGCCGGTATCAGCGAAATTGCTAAAGATGTAACCCGGCACTCCGCCTAGCGGATTGTAGGGACCGTAACTTTGTCAGAAGTAAGGAGGTCACTATGGACATGTTTACAAACATCACCGCCTATCACTGGTTGGCCTTGGGCCTACTGCTACTCATCGGTGAAGTACTCGGCACGGCGGGTTTCCTGTTGGGCGCGGCCGTCGCAGCGCTAGGTATGGGTGTCGTGTTGTGGCTGGTGCCAGAACTCAGCTTCGGCTGGCAGCTGGTGATCTACGCCATCGCCGCGGTTGCAGCCACCTTGCTGTACTTCCAGGTGTTTCGCGATGCGCAGTCCGAGCCGGCTCGCCCACTGCTCAATAAGCGTGCCAAGCGCCTCGTCGGGCATCAGTTCAAGCTTGAGGAAGACATCGAGCTGGGCGAAGGCAAAGTACAGATAGGTGACACCCTGTGGCATGTAAAAAGCGAATCACCGTTAACCAAGGGCACCCTGGTAGAAGTGGTCGACACCGATCGCATGCAACTGGTGATCGCGGCGAAGTAGCCACAGCTGATGGGCCGTGGCTGTTAGATGCCTCGTTCAGACCCGGGTCGATCCCGGGTCTTTTTTTGTCCGCTGAATTTGACCGGAAGAACTCGGCGCAACAAGCGTGTACGCGCGCTCCGCGGTGTGTAACCATTGCCAACGGGAGAACAGACACACGCCGTAAGCTTCATTTGCACCCTCTAGATTTTGCCATCATCGTCGGTTACTTAGTTTTGATCACGCTGGTGGGTTTGCGGTTGAGCGGTCGCGTAAACACCGCCCATGACTTTTTTCTCGCCGGGCGTTCTCTGACCTGGTGGGTGATCGGCTTGTCCATCATCGGCACCAATATCGGCGCCAACAGCTATGTGGGTGCCGCGGGGAACGCGTTTAGCGTCGGTATCGCGCAAGCCAATTTCGAGTGGATCGGCGCAATTCCTGCGATGATCCTTGCTGCCCTGGTTTTCATACCGCTGTATTGGAAAGCGGGGGTGTATTCCATCCCAGAGTACCTGGGATTGCGCTACAACCAGGCGGTGCGTGTGGTGGCGGCTTTAATCACCAGTATCGTCGCGGTGTTTGCCATCGGTGTGGCGTTGTGGGCATTGGCGCTGACGCTGCAGACCTACCTCGGCTGGCCCATCTGGGTGGGTATCATGGTGACCGGCACCGTAGTGGGTCTTTACAGCATTGCCGGTGGGTTGGCGGCGGTGGCGTTCACCGACACGTTACAGGTGTGCATTATGTTTGTCGGCGGCTTGGTGATTGTCGGGCTCGGCATTGCCGAGACCGGTGGGTTTGCCGGCTTCGCCACTACTCTGACTGAGGAGAACCCCAATCATTTGCAGGCCTACCTGCCGGCCGATCATGAATCGTTTCCCTGGCCGGGTGTCATTCTCGGTTTAGGCGTGGTGCTTTCCCCAGCCTACTGGTGCGCAGGGCAGGCAATTTTGCAAAGGACTTTAGGCGCACGCACTCAATGGGACGCCAGCGCCGGCATGATGTTTGCTGCCTTTGCCAAAACGTTTGTGCCTTTGTTGGTGGTGTTTCCAGGCCTGCTGGCGCTGGTGATGCACGCAGAAATTGAGTATCCGGACATGGCATTGCCCTGGGTGATCAAAAACGTGCTGCCGCCAGGGATATCCGGCTTGATGTTTATTGCCATCATCGCTGCCCTGCAATCCACCATCGACTCGGGTATCAACTCTACTTCGCTCATGGTTACCCGGGACATACGCCACGTGCTGTTTAAACAGGCAGACCCGGCTGACGATCTGAAAGTCGGCCGCATCCTGACCTTGGTGCTATTGCTGCTCGCCATGTGTGTGGCACCAGTGGTAGCGGAAATGGGAGGCATCTATACCTTCATCCAAACCGTGTTGTCGCTGTTTCAAGGACCGATGCTAGCCCTGTTGCTGTTGGGGGCTTTTACCCGCAGCGTAACGCCGTCCGCTGGTTTGTGGACGCTCATCAGCGGTGTCGCGGTCGCCTCTGCCATTCTGCTGGGCGGGGTAAACATGCTGTACGTAGCCTTCGCGAGCTTTGTTTATTCACTGGCGGCCCTGTGGCTTTTTAGCCGATTTACCACCCACAACGACAACATCGACTTGGACAAACTCACCTATAGCCCGTGGAGACGCAGCTGATGGATTTCGGCGACATGCCAGTGGCCTGGGCCAACTACATCTCCATCGGCGGTTTCCTGTTGCTGGCGCTGTTGGTGTGGCTGATCCCGCGTAAGCTCATTTACACCGGCGCTACGGACCACGCTCGCTGGCGCGACATCCGCATCTGGGCCACGGTTCTGATTACGCTGCAACTGTTCATCTATGCCTTGTTCGACTGAATTGGCGTACAGACACTACAGGCGCGCGTTTAGATTGGATCGCCGTATCCAGAGCGGTTAAGCGTTACAAACGATAAGCTTCTGCCGCGGTGTCGTGGAACAGCCGGGCTTTATCTGCGGCGCTAAAATCAGCGGCCATCTTCTTGAACGCATTCCACAGTACCGGATACGAGCAGCTTTGCTTGTCCACCGGGAAATTACTCTCAAACATACAGCGCTCGGGCCCAAACAGCTCTACCGCTTTGCGGTGATAGTGCGCCGTAGCTTGCACAATTTCGTCTGAGGTAGCGGGTTTATCGCGTTTGTGAAAGCCGAAGCCGTTGATCGGCATGACAATCCCGCCAAGTTTGGCGTAAACATTTTCGCACTTAGCCAGTTCAGCCGCGTCAACGCACCACTGCGTAAAAATCTCTTCTCCTTTACCCGCATAGGGACCAATACCGAGGGGACCACCGAAGTGATCAAACACAATGGTGACGTTGGGGAACGTTTTGGCGAGATCGGTGAGTTCCGGAATTTGGTGATGGTACAACCAGGCATCAAAACTCAGTTGACGTTTTTCTAGTTCAGCAAAACCTTGTCTAAAGTCCTCTTGCAGGTACAAATGCTGCGGTGGGTGGGTGTGCGAGTTACGCACGCGATCGTCCGCATCCCAACCGGCTGCATGACGAATACCGCGAAAACGATCGGAAAGGCGCATGTGCTCGTCCAACACCGCGCCAGCCTCTACCCCAAGAGTGAGATCGGTATAACTCACAATGCCGGCACAGGCGCGGATGCCGCCGTATTTTCCGCTGGCGGTCATCGCTGCAACGCCGTTTACAAACTCTGTTTCGCCCACGGGTTTTAGCGCTTGTGCGCCGTCAGCGCGGTACATGGCGTTACATTCAACAAACACGGTGCTCACCACGTTGTGGCCGCTGCCGGTATCCGCCAAAAGCTGCGGCAGTAGGTAGGGGTTGTCCTGATCGTCCCACAGGTGATGGTGCGGATCACATATCGGTAGATCCGGTTCGATAATGTCTTCCACCACCTGGTCCAGCCAATCCGCGCGCATCGCTTACCCCTCAAACGTTTCGTTTAGTAAACCACCACCGAGCGAATGCTCTTACCTTCGTGCATCAGGTTAAAACCCTGATTGATCTCCTCGAGGCTTAACGTATGCGTAATGAGATCGTCGATGTTGATTTTGCCTTCCATGTACCAATCCACAATTTTGGGTACCTGGGTGCGGCCTTTGGCGCCGCCAAATGCAGTGCCTTTCCAAACACGACCGGTCACCAGTTGAAAGGGCCGGGTGGAAATCTCCTTGCCCGCCGCTGCCACGCCGACGATGACACTTTCACCCCAACCTTTGTGGCAGCACTCTAACGCTTGCCGCATCACGTCCGTATTACCGATACACTCAAATGAATAATCCACCCCACCATCTGTCATGTCGACGATGGCAGCAACCACATCGTCCACCTCGCTGGGGTTAATGAAATCCGTCATGCCAAACTGCTCGGCTAGAGGACGTTTGTCGTCGTTAAGATCAATCCCGATGATGCGGTCCGCGCCGACAATACGCGCCCCTTGAATGACGTTGAGACCAATACCCCCTAAGCCGAACACTGCCACTGTCGAGCCCGCTTCCACCTCAGCGGTGTTCATCACCGCGCCAAGACCCGTGGTGACACCACAGCCGATGTAACAGACCTTGTCGAAAGGTGCATCCGGCCGAATCTTGGCCACGGCAATTTCCGGCATCACCGTGAAGTTTGAGAAAGTTGAGGTCCCCATATAGTGGAACAAAGGTTCACCGTTTAGTGAGAAGCGCGAGGTGCCATCCGGCATCACGCCTTGACCTTGGGTTTCGCGGATAGCGCCACAGAGGTTGGTTTTACCGGACAGGCAGAACTTACATTGCCGGCACTCCGGTGTGTACAGCGGAATCACGTGATCGCCGGGAGAAACAGAAGTCACACCGGCACCCACATCCCTCACGATGCCAGCACCTTCATGACCCATGATGGACGGAAACAAACCTTCCGGGTCCGCTCCTGACAGCGTATAGGCGTCGGTATGACAAAGCCCCGTCGCCATAATTTCAACCAGCACTTCCCCCGCCTGAGGGCCGGCCAGCTGCACGGTTTCGATACTGAGTGGCTCACCCGCGGCAAAAGCGACGGCTGCTTTGCTATCCATAATCCCTCCCTTAGTGTTTAGCCGGTCTCACCGTCACACATGTTCTAGAGGAACCTCCCGCATTGCAAGGCAATGCGACTTTGCAAGGCAATGCGGCAAGGCCGTGCATGAAGCAAGGCGCTGCCAACCAACGTGTTGCTGTGATCACCTCCAACCTCTTAACGGAACAGACCTGATACACTTGCCAAGTCATGCCAACGCCCTGCCAGAAGAAGTAATGCGCCCTGCCCTGTGGTTCAAAATGGGCCTGCGCGAGTGGCCAAACTACGTCCCGCTTGCGCCGACGTTAAAGACCTACAGCCGCGAAGATTTCAGCCACGACTTGGTGGCCGGCCTGGTTGTGGGGATGGTGACCATTCCCCAGGCTGTGGCCTATGCGTTCCTCGCGGGAGTGCCGCCAGAAGCTGGTTTGTATGCCTGTTTAGTCCCCATGGTTTTATACGCCGTGTTTGGCAGTTCGAATCAATTGGTGGTCGGCCCGGTCGCTGTGGCAGCACTGATGGTGGCCGCCACCGTCAGCCAATACGCGCCCAAATATTCTGACGAATACCTGGCCATCACCACCATCATTTGCCTTCAGTCCGGCATCATCTTGTGGTTGTTGCGCTTGTCACGGATGGGCGGCTTGGTGAACCTGCTGAGCCATCCGGTTATTACCGGCTTTGTTAACGCCGCCGCCATCCTCATTATCGTCAGCCAACTGCCGGCTTTGACCGGTGTGGCGGTGGACGATAATTCGCAACCTTTGAACGTGTTGACCTCCTTGTTAGAAGAGGTCGGCTCTATTGATCCAACCACTCTCGGCGTAGGCCTGGTGGCATTGGTGTTGTTGTTGCTTATTCCTAAGGTGGTGCCACGCATCGCCTGGGCAATCGGCGTCAACATGTCGGTGAATAACCCGCTAACACGCCTGGGGCCCATGTTGGTCGCCGCCCTTGCGGTCGTGTGGGCCACGCTCAGCGGCGGCGCGGATCAGCTTGCCACGGTAGGTGCCATCCCCAGCGGATTACCCGCACTAAAACCTCCGCCGTTTGACCCTCAGTTGTGGCTTGCACTGCTGCCGTCATCCGCAGTAATCGCCCTGGTGTCATATGTAGAGAGTTACTCTATCGGCGCCACCCTGGCGGCGCGCAAACAGACGCGGGTGAATTCTCACCAGGAGCTGATTGCGGTGGGCGCGGCAAACATCGGTGCTGCATTTACCGGGGCTTACCCAGTGGCGGGCAGTTTCTCGCGCTCCAGCGTGAACTTTTTCAGCGGCGGCCGCACACAAGTCAGCAACCTGGTTTGCGCGGTCATTATTGTGCTGGTGTTGCTGCTCTTTACTGATTTGTTTGCCGCCTTGCCCCATGCTGTGCTGGCGGCCATTGTCATGGTCTCGGTGGTTGGGCTGATGGACTTGAAAAGTTCGCGGGAGCATTGGGCCATCCACCGACACGACACCATTACCGAGTTAGCCACTATGCTATTGGTGCTGTTCACGGGGGTCGAGATTGGGCTTGCCGCCGGGGTGTTGCTGTCCATTGCGTTTTTTATCCGTACCTCCAGTAGACCGAACATTACCCAAGTGGGGCGACTGGCCAACACTGAACACTTCCGTTCCATCAAACGGTATGACGTTGAAACCCTGCCCCACGTGCTTGCACTGCGGGTGGATGAGAACATTTACTTCGCCAACGCCGCGCAAATTGAAGACAAGTTTTTGAAACGCGCCCAGCGGCGCAAAGGCACACAGCATCTATTGGTGGTGTGCAGCTCGGTGAATATGATCGACGCCACCGGCTTACAGATGCTGGTCCGGCTCAATAGCAATCTGGCGCGCGCGGGCATCACGCTTAACTTATGCGACATCAAAGGCCCACTCCTGCCGCATTTAAACGCAGCCCAGCTGAGTGAAATCATCACCGGAGAAATCTTCTTTACTGCTGATCGCGCCATGAAACACTTTGCTAAAGAGCTGGAACTGAAAGCAGATGTCGCCGCGGAGGCACCTGTCGCAAATCAGTCAGCCTCTGGCTCTGTTGAGCAAAACCCTCAACCTGTGAAATCGGAAACTGTGGATTCACAAAAAGCAGACACAACAGACTCGGCAACGGAGCCGACTTACTAGTGCTCAAACCCCTTGATAACTTAGGATCAGCGGGCCTGTGGGGTTCTTGGGCTAGACGGCGCGCCGCCGGTGGGGTTGGGCCCCATCAAGGTGCGCCAACAACGACCAAGGAGCCCACAGGCTCGCCCGGTGGGAGATCGCCAGCTTCGCGTTGTCCGCGTCATCCCTCGTCGCAATATCCAGATATTACTCCTCACTCTTCCTTGCCAACCCAAAGCTGGCGAACTCTGATCCTCAGTTATCAAGGGGTTTGAGCACTAGTTATGTTTGTGCTTGACCGATACATCACACGCATCGCTAATCGCAGCATCTTTGCGGTGGTCGCTGTGCTGTTGAGCTTGATCTCCTTGTTTGCGTTGTTCGAGGAACTTGATGAAAACCAAGTGACCTACGGCTTCACAGAAGCTGCTCGCTATGTGCTGCAAACCATGCCACGCCGCTTTGATGAAATTTTGGTCTACGGCCTCTTTATCGGCTACCTCATTGCCTTGGGCCGCCTGGCGGAATCTAACGAGTTAACCGTGTGCCGTGTCACCGGCATGTCACCCCTGCGCCTGAGTCTTGCATTAGCGCCGTCCATGGCCTTGTGGCTGATCTTAAGCATGGCCATCTCCGAATACGTGGCACCCCAGAGTGAACGCCGGGCGGAGGCGGACAAGCTCCAGGCTCAGTTTGGCAGCGACGCCCTGAATCGCCGAGGTGGGTTGTGGCTGCGCGACGGCCAGATGTTTATGCAGGTCCAAGCCATTGATGAAAACGGTGACATTTGGCGCGTCAAACAATATTGGTTAGACCAAGACAACGCCCTGGCAGAAAGTATTGAGGCCGCTAGCGGACAATATGATGCAACCGCGCAAACCTGGTTGTTCCGCGACGTGGTGCGTACCCGGCTGACACAAGGCAACGCCGAGCACGAACGCCTCGACGAGTGGCGTTGGGACAACCCAATATCTCCGGATCTATTGGCTGCACAAGCCTTTCTCGACCCCAGCAAAATGTCCATGTTGGCACTTTCGCGGCAAATTGAGTTTGCCCGCGGTCAGCTTCTCGGTGTGTCCGAATACGAGCTGGCGTTTTGGACGCGCGCGTTAAAACCCCTGACATTTCTGGGCCTGACGCTGTTCGCCTTGGCGGTGGTGATGGGCCCGCTACGTGAGGTGGGCATGGGGCTGCGCCTCACGTTTGGCATATTTGCCGGTTTAGGATTTAAATATCTGCAAGATCTGTTTGCACCGGCAGCCATTGTTTTCAATATTCCTGCGGTGATCGCCATCCTCATTCCAATCGCGGTATATTGGTCCATCGCTTGGCTGCTTATTCGCAGAAACGCATAGGCCATCAGCGCGCCACACCGGCGCGGCTGGCCAACCAATCACTGCAGGGGAACTGTATGAAACTTGGATTAATGCTGGGTTACTCCGGCGCTGAACTGCGTATACCGCTGGAAGACGTCAAACTGGCAGAACGTCTCGGCTACGACAGCGTTTGGACCGCCGAAGCGTATGGCTCCGACGCCATCACGCCGCTCGCTTATATCGCGGCGCACACAGAACGCATACGCCTCGGCACCGCGGTACTACAACTTGCCGGCCGTACCCCCGCCAACGCGGCCATGGCCATGGCCACGCTGGATCAGCTGGCCGGCGGCAACCGCGCCATCTGTGGCCTCGGTGTTTCCGGCCCACAGATTGTCGAAGGTTGGTATGGACAACCTTGGGGACGACCGTATTACCGCATCAAAGATTACGTCTCCATCATGAAGAAGATCTGGGCCAGAGAGGAGCCGGTGACCCACGAGGGCAAAGAGATTTCACTCCCCTACACCGGAGAAGGCGCCATGGGTGTTGGCAAGCCGCTCAAATCGATCCTGCACATGAACCCTGATATCCCTGTCTTTCTCGGCACCGGCATGGAGGCGACCGTGCGCATGACCGCGGAGATCGCCGATGGCTGGCTGCCGCTGGGTTTTGTGCCGGAAACCGCGCATCTATACGAAGATTGGATTAACCAAGGTTTGGACAAAGCCGGTAAAACGGCCGATCAATTTGAACGCCAAGCCATGACTCAAGTGCAAGTCACCGACGACGTAAAAAGTGCTTTAGACCGGCTTAAACCTGGCATCGCGCTGTACGTGGGTGGTATGGGCCATAAGAACATTAACTTCCACAAAGAGATGATGATCCGACGCGGGTTCGGCGAAGAGGCGGAACGTATACAAGAGCTTTACCTGGCCAAACGCAAAGATGAGGCGATCGCCGCGGTACCCGATGAGTTTGTCGATACCGGCGCCTTAATAGGACCGAAGGCACGCATCCAAGAACGTTTTAAAACCTGGGAAGACAGCGGTGTCACGGGCCTGACGATCAGCGGCAACACCGAAGCCATTAAAACCATGGCGGAAGTGGCACGGCTCAACTTTGCGGCGGAGGCTGCCCAGTAGCATTCGCAGTGCCATGTACGCACATCCCATGATGCCAAACTCTGCATCAAATGATGTACTATTTGATGCAGAGTTTGCTTTGTGGAGTTACGGATGCGGACCACCGTGACAATTGATGACAATTTGCTGGAACAAGCCCAGTCGCTCACCGGCGTACAAGAACGGGCCACGCTGATTCGCATGGCGTTAGAGGCGCTGGTGGAACGCGAAGCCGCGCATCGGCTGGCTAAGTTGGGTGCGACCGAAAGGGAGCTGAAAAGCATTCCCCGGCAACGCACATAGCAGCAAGCAGGTCACTATGGTACTGGTTGACACGAGCGTGTGGATACGCCACTTCAAGCAACACAATCAGGTCCTCAGCGAGCTTCTGCAGGACACCCAAGTTTCTGTCCATGAGTACGTTATTGGTGAACTCGCCTGCGGCGAGCTACACAATCGTGCGGAAATTTTGTCCTTGCTCGGACAACTCCCCCGCGCACCCACCGCCACGTACGCGGAGACGCTGTTGTTCATCGAGCAACACCAAATCATGGGCCGTGGTGTAGGTTACGTCGACGCTCATTTATTGGCTTCCGCCTTTCTTACAGATGGTTTAGGGATCTGGAGCTTGGATAAGCGACTGCGCCAAACCGCGGCACATCTGGGCGTGGCTTACGACATCCACTAACACGATGAACTCAGCCGCGGTAACCGCCTTAGGTGCGATAACCCCGGCTTACGTAATCAAAATCGTGAAGTTCGCGATTCCTTCTGTCCTGCAGATAGAAATTGTTGTGATAGGAACGAATTTCGGCGATGCGTCCGTCGCGAAACAGGTACCACTCGCTGCCGCGTAGAATCTCTTCAACACCGGTTTGTGCAGGAACCCAGGCCATACTCCACTCGATCACCGCTTCCGGTTCCTGCACTACCGCGTGATCCAATTGCCAATTGGCTTGAGTACGGGGAGCTACCTTTGCCCAATAGTTAGCCAGTGCATGCGCGCCGCGCACTGCGCTATGATCGACAAAGTAGTGCACCACATCATCGGTGAAAGTCGACACCATCACATCGATATCATGGGTGTTACAGCCACGATAGTAAGTTTGGATGGTGTCGATGTACGGGTGACCGGAAGTCCGTCGCAGCGTCATGCCAGGCGCTCTACAGCTGGTTTTCCATATCCGCAACAAGTTTGGCGCGGACCCCCTCCACATCGGCCAATGGCGTTTGCCGCAAGCTGGCCACCTCGGCGCTGGTATAGGGGGAGAAATCTGCCGGTATCTCTCGTGGAGAAATATTTGGCAACATCCAATTCAGCACCTCGGCGAGCCGCTCGTCCGTCAACGCGGCATTGGCAGAGCCGGGGACCTGCACCAAAAATTCCCGTCCGCCGGGGACCGCCAAAAACTTGCCGACAAAGTTCTTCATCGCCGGTACCACGCCATCGTCGGTACCCACCCCATCCGGGCCATGGCATCCCTGGCAATTGAGCATGTAATCCACCCTCGCACGGGCTGGGTGAGCCACCCCCGCTAGCTCTGTGTCGGCGGATAAATCAGCGGCATCGGCAAACGCGCCGTTGGCGCCGAACAAGCTGAATACAAAGCCAAGCAGAACCAAACGTGTCATGCTTACTCGACAGCGACCCCCACCACAATGGCGGTAGAGCAGTTGTAGATGGTGCTTTCTGTCCCCAAACACCAGTTGATGTCGTTGCTTTTTGGGGGGTTGTACATGGGCCGATCACCCTGATTGGTGTTGCACAGGCAATTGCCACAGCCAGACTTACCGCAGCAATCGTTATACGAGATCACGTAGTTTTTACCGTCAACGGGATTGGTACAGGTGCCAATCCAGGTAATGGGTGACATCTCCGTGCCCGGCGGACAGGTGTTCACCGAGCCTCCGCAGCAGGTGCACAAAAAGCCGTCAATGGCACAGTAGCGCCAATAGTCACACGACAAATCGTCACCACTGTCCGGTACGTCTGCCGCCTTGGGTTGCGCACCGCCTGCAGCACGCGCCACGGGTAACAGTGGCATAGATGCAGCACCCACCACCCCAGCGCCCAACAAACCGAACAACCCACGACGGGAGGTGCGCCGCGCAACTCCGCGGCTGAACCGCTCTACCAGTTTGTCCATCAAGTTATCCGTTGTGTTCATGTTTTGCTCGCTACTTGTTCGATTGCGTTCCTGCTTCAGCTTTTGTCCGCTGCGTTGTGATACAGAGCCCCTTGCTCACCTTCGGCTTGTTCCGGGTTCAGATAATCTTGTATTGAAGCGACACCGAGGCGATCAGCTTCAAATAAACTCTCCAGGTGTTCTCTGGAGTTTACAATCCCCAACGATGATATTACGCCGCGATCATCTATCAGCACCGCATATGGTAGTTTGCTGACCCCATAACTGCGCCCGACCACCTCAGAAATGGCGTAGTCAAATTGCGTCAGTTCTTGTTCTTGCACGTATGTTTCGTGCTCCGCAGGGGTATCCCCATCGCTCATCAACACGATGTGCGTGCCTTTCTCCGCACGCTGAAAAGTCTTCAATACCGGCAGCAGACTTTTGCAAATGGGGCAATCCGGCGTGAGGAAAAACAGGAGCTGCCGGGCACCATTAACATCACCGACCTCAAACGTATTGCCGGTCAAGGTCTGTATGGCGATACGCGGTGCTGCATCTCCCACCTTAAGCTGCTGATTAATCATCAGCGCACCTGCCGGGGCAACACGCTCGTACAAAACGCCCACTTGGCGGGCTAACGCGATGACCACAACCACCAGGGCGATCACCAATACCCACAAAACCACCACTGCCGTGGTTAACAATTCCATCGTTTAAGACACCCCCTGCCACAGACGCTGATGGCGCCCACGGTTGGCAAACAACTGTTCGATGGCTTGGTAGATCGCAAACGCCAACAATCCCAAACCGAGCGAGATCAGCCCGACCATCCATCCTACTGAGGTGGCCAACGCACCCGCTGCATGCAACTGCCACGCCCACACGGCTAAGACAATCAGGCAGACATTGCGCATGACCAATGCCCAAGAGACCGGTGTGGGTTCATCACCACAGCCACAGTCAATGTGGGTTCGCCCGCGCACCACACTGATGGCAATGACGCTGGCGTACACCACCAACAACACCATCGCTAACAAGACCCCCGCTGATTGCCAGGTTAACAACAACAACAGGGTTGCTGCCTCTGCTGCGCCCAGTCCCACGCCGGCAGCGGGCACCAAGGCCTCGGGCAATAACTGGTAGGCGGCCAAAGCGGCTTTGAACCGTGGCCAAGCCCGCGCTTTATGCAAAAACGCCACGACAAAAATACCACCTAACAGCCAATGCAGCGTAAGGAGCAAAAGAGCCGCGTCCACGAGACTTATTCCGCGCCGTGAACCATGAACGGCGTGGTGCCGCCCAGATTTAGTGTGTGTACAAATTCATTTGTCGATAGGCGGTAAACGTCCACGCCCATGTCGACGTT
Organism: Pseudomonadales bacterium; assembly: GCA_028281005.1. Taxonomy (GTDB): domain Bacteria; phylum Pseudomonadota; class Gammaproteobacteria; order Pseudomonadales; family Azotimanducaceae; genus UBA4421. The sequence continues at coordinate 3,844 of JANQKS010000081.1, read as the reverse complement.
GGTGACAAACATCAGCCGATCATCACCGCGGCCCGATGTCGCCACGGTCAGACCCCAGTTCTCCAATTCAATTTTGGCCAGCCGCTTACCCGCGGCCAGATCGTAGACCCACACTTCACTACCCGGGTTTTTATGGGACCCTTCACCACCCTCCGGGTGCATGAGGAAATAACCCATACCGTCGGCGTCCGCCACCGCCGGACGTATACCGCCAGGGCGCCAGCCTTCGTCGCCGTCGCCAAGCAACGACCAGGTGCCCTGCACCTCGATGTCTTTGCCGCTGACATCGACCGGCATGACGTTACCCCAGAAGGTGGGAAAGTAAGCCACGCCGTCCGCGGTTGCCGGGGCTTCAAATATCGGGTCATTGTCCGGATCAAACAGCACCGGCGTTTTTGTGGTGCCTGCCAACTTACCTTCGCGATCGAGGTGACTGGTCAGCATCGAGCCGTTTGAGCAGATAGAGGTAAAACTACGTTTGCCGTTGGGGATCAAAAAAGCACAACCCGCGGTGGGGATCTCTCCTACAAACGTGCGCTTTTCTAAATCCACTATGCTTACCGACTGTCCGGGCGTGAAGTTATACACGCCTAAAAAGCGATCATCACCGATGAGACCAATCATGGTGGTTTTGGGCATGCCGGTGATGCGCTTCGGCGGAATGATCACTTCCCCACTGACTTCAAGCGTGGCCGGATCCCAAATGGTCAACACATCCGTGCGTTCTCCGCCACGGGTGCCACGGGCAAAAAACGACTCAGCCACATAGTGTTCGTTGCGCTTTTTGGAGCGCGCGTACGCGGCGGTAAAACTGGCCGGGATCATGCCTTTGTATTGGCTACCCAAATGCTCCGCCAGAGGATCGGTGATAATGATTTCACCTTCCATCATGTGAAAAAAGGAGAAGTCGTGCACCATCACCCAGTGATCTGGATAGGTGGCGGGCAGCGTCTCAACTTTGCCAACCGCCTCCGGCTCAAACTCCGCCGCCGCGGTGGTGGCCGTCAGACTCAGCAAGCTGAGCCAAGCTATTTTTTGCATGATTTTTCGCATGATCATCGTGATACCGGTATTCATTCCGTTGCCAACCCTAAAATGACTGCCGTGGAGCAGTTGTACACGTTCGACGTTGTGCCGATACACCAGTCGATGTCGTTATTCGCTGCCGGTCGATACACCGGGCGGTCGTCTTCGTTGCGATTGCAGATGCAGCGTCCGCAGCTGCTCTTGCCGCAGCAGTCGTTATAAGAAATCACATAATTGAGGCCGTCTGCCGGATTACGGCAGGTGCCAACCCAGGTCAACGGCGACATCTCTGTACCCGGTGGGCAGGAGTTTTGTGTACCCCCGCAGCAGCTGCACAGAAACCCATCAATGCCGCAGTAACGCCAGTAATCGCAGGTGGTGGGATCGCCGGGATCCCCAGGGTTGCCGGTGGTTTGCGGAGCGGCATCGCTGCCGGCACCGGCAGAGCTGGCCCGTGCCACCGGCAACAACGGTATTGAGGCTGTCCCTGCTAACGCGGCACCTAACACACCCAAAAACCCCCGGCGGGAACTGCGGCGCGCAATACCGCGGGTGGCGTGTTCGGTTAAAGTACTGATACGGTCAAACAAACTCATCACGCTTCTCCCTGGCTTAATCTATGGCGTGCACGATGTACGGGGTGTCACCCAACGCATTAATGCTATGAATGTAGTCCCCAGACAAGCCGTCATACACATCCAGGCTGCCTTCGATATTCACCACCAGCAACTTCGGCTGCTCACCGTCGCTGGCCGTTATGCTGAGCGCCGGCACTTTCAGTTCGATCTCGGTTTTGCGCTCGCGACTTCCCACATCGTATAGCCACACATGTGAGGCCGGGTCTTTGTGGCTGCCGTTGTAACCGTCGGGTGTCATCGCCACCCACAGCAAACCACTGTCGTGCGGTGCCTTGCCATGCCAACCCGCCGGCCGCCAATTGTTGGCACGCTCTGCTGCACTGGCCAGCCACCAACGCGGTAGAATTTGCGGTTGCACACCGCTGACATCTATGGGCTGAACTTCACCTTTATAGGTGATGAAGTACCAAACATCGTTGATGAGCGCTGCTTTTTCGGACAACGGGTCATTGTCGATGTCGTTGAACGGCTCGGACGCCCAGCGGCTGGTTTCATTGCCCGTGTCATCCATACCGATGGAGACCAGACCGCCGTTGCCGCACAGGGTAAAAAACCCACCCCGGCTCTGCGGATACAACAACATACAGCCAGGCGTCTGTATCTCGCTGACCACCTCTTCGCTGTCCAAATCGATAACCGTCACAGAGGTCGCCGGATTCATGTTGTAGACCAACATAAATTGATCGTCAGGTGTGACGGCGGTGGCGGATTTATTGACCACCACGTTCATACGCTTTGGCGGTAGCTCAATTTCCTTGAGCACACTGAGATTTTCGAAGTCGTATACGGTCACTAGATCCTGACGGATGCCGCGGCTACCGCGAGTGTGTACGGTCTCTCCCACATAAAACTTCTGGCGCGGCATCGACCAATCGATGGTGGCAAACTGACCGGCACTCATCATGCCTTTGAAGCGGCGCGTGGCGGTGTCCACCAAGCCAAACTTTGAATCGATCAACCCGCCGAACGCAAAGTCATGCACCACTGCATAACTGGCCGGATACGGCACCTTGAGCTTCTCGACATTTGGAATGGGTTCCGGCTTTAACTCTGCAATGGCAGGCAAAGCACCGCCCATCATCGCAGCCACGGCGACAGCGCTGGTGGTTAAGCGCGCCAGTTTATTTACGCCTGAGCTTCCCAGCATGCGTCTTCCCCCCTTTTCGATCCCCAATTGATCCCTATTTGCCCCCTATTTGGCCCCAAGCTTAAGTGGTCTTGAGCTGCGCCAGCGCGACCCCCAGCTTCGAGTGAATCCCCGGTGTAGAACCAAATTGGTGCTGGCACCAAGGATAGAGAATGAATATAGTACGAGCGTACTAAGTCTGCAATAGACATCCAGCGCAGCGGGGAGAGTGTGCGTACCGGGGTGTAAGAGGTTAGGGGCTCTTGAAACAGACATCCGTTAAATTGCAACGGCAACGGCCCGGCACGGCCGCGTACGCCAAAGGGCAAGCCACCGCCGCCAAAATTCTCGATGTCGCGCGGCGTATTATCATCGACCATGGCCTTGCCTCCCTCACCATGCGCCGCATTGCCCGGGAACTAGACATGTCGCCGGGTAACCTCAGCTACTACTTCGCCTCCAAGCAAGACCTCATGGAAGATTTGTTCAGCTATGTGCTGACTGGCTTCATGCAAGAATTTGAGCGCCTGAGGGAACTACAAGCGGATTCGCCCGAGGCGCAGCTACGTGCGGTGACGGAATATGTCTTTGATGACCTAGCCCAAGTCGAAACCACCCATTTTTTTCCCGAGATGTGGGTCATGGCGTTACGCGATCCCTGGGCAGCAGAACAAATGGAGCGGATCTACGGGTTATACCGCTCGGTGTTGATCGACATTCTGCACCAACTGCGCCCGGACTTAAGCAACCAAGCCATCGAAGATTTGGCGTTGACCATCTCCGCCAGCATCGAAGGGCATACGGTTTTCATCGGGCACGGGCGGCAGCATCAGTCCCGCGCACCCTTTGTAAAGAAGCTCATCATTGAGCAACTCATTACGTTGGCCTGTACTTCACAGCAAGACCCTGAGGCGTCCGCTAGAGAATGGCGCAACAAAATGGCACAACAAAAGGATCCCTAGGAGTCTGCGCGGTAGAACTTGGGTGATTGTGCCACATCGAATGCGCCTGGCCTGTGCCGATCAGTTGTGAGGTTTATCAAGCCATGTTTCAG
>JANQKS010000005.1 GCA_028281005.1 Pseudomonadales bacterium | reverse complement strand
CCGCGCACGACCGTGCCCTTGCAACGGCCTGCGATCACACCAAAACCGCGCGTCAAAACCCGACGGCCGCAGATTGATCACCGCGCGTTTACCGCACCCTTTACTCACGATCCGCAGCGCACCTACGCACCAGTGGGAGACTTTGACGGTGACGGCAAAGCTGATTTTTTTGCTGTAGCACGGCTTGGCGGCACGCCACAGTGGCAAATCGCACGAGGCGGTGCCAATCCATGGATTCGCATTAACCAGTCCAAAGTTTCGCCGACCGAATTCGCCTTTGGTGACTTTGACGGTGATGGAAAAACAGATGTATTCCGACGCGCCGGCAACCGACGATGGTATACGTCGTCCGGCGGCAGGGGCCCTTATACCCCGATGGCAAGCTCAGGTGTTGGTCTGAGCAACCTGCGCTTTGGCGACTTCAATGGCGACGGTCGCACGGACGTTTTCCACATCAGCCGCGGCTACTGGCAGTATTCATCCGGCGCGCGGAGTTCCTGGCAAAACCTTGCGCGCCTAGGCGGCAACGTGAACCAGTATCTGTTCGGTGATTTTGACGGCGACGGTACAACCGATGTGTTTCGTGTCGGCCCCAACGGCCAGTGGCAGTACAGTCCAAAGTCCCGCAATGGCTGGCGCAACTTAGCCCGCCTGGGTAACTCCGTGACTAATCTACGTGCGGCTGACTTTGACGGTGACGGAAAAACCGACATCTTCACCAGCAACCGCGGCCAGTGGATGTACTCCTCGGGTGGCACTTCAGGTTGGCGCAACCTTGCGCGTTCAAATAATCCTCTGTCCAGCCTGCGCTTTGCCGACTTAGAAGGAGACGGACGTGCGGACGTGATACGCGCACACGTTTCACGCAATCGCGTGTATTGGAATTACTCTGATGACGGCCGCGCCAGGTGGAAAGTCATCCATAGTTATGCACTTACGCCTGCGACGAAGCCGGATCCAAAACCCGACCCCGAGCCTCAACCGGATCCAGAGCCCCAGCCAGATCCACAACCGGATCCGGAACCACAGCCTGACCCGCAACCCGATCCTACTCCCGGCTCTGGGTCTGGGTCTGGGTCTGGGTCTGGGTCTGGGTCTGGCGGCATGGTCATTGTGCCGAGCGCCCCATCAAGCGGCTTTAGCGCGGTGACCGCACCGGGGCGTTGTACCCTCACGGCGGCACAGGTGAACAGTTGCGCCGCGGCCAGCGGTTATAGCCAAGCCGCAGTGGCAGCACATATCACGCAAACACAAAACAATCTGGCAATTTCTTGTTGCATGGCCATTGATCAGGCCCAGCAACATTTTGGCAGCAGCCAATGCCAGATTGTTAAAGCAGAGGTCACAGCGATGATCGGCTGTAGCCAACCTTAAGTTAAAGATCTAACAAGGAGAAAACGCAAATGCCTACTTTCATGCATATACGTATCGACGGAAACGACCTCTCCGGGCAATCGCAATACAGCGAGATGGGTGGTGTTGACCTCGCCGACCATACCGAGATCTTGTCCTTCTATCACGACCTCGAAAAACCCATTGAACGGCAATCCGGGTTGTCGAGTGCACATCTGAACGTCTCACCAGTGACCGTGGTGAAAGGTGTCGATGGCATCAGTCCAGCCATCTGGCAAGCATGCGCTGAAAGCCAGATTGTGGACGCAAGTTTGCGTTGGTTTGTACGCAATTTGGATGGTGCCTGGGTACAGGCGGGTCGGTTAATACTACTGCAAGGCAAAATCACCGGTGTGCGAACGGAAAAACCGGCGGGGCAAGCCAATGACGCAAGTCCACCCCTCGAGCGGGTGTCGATATTGGCTAATACCATGCGTTTGGTGTCAGAGACGGCAAGTACAGAATACGTACTCAGCTGGAACCAACAAGCGTGACATCGTTGATCTCAAGGCGGTCGTTTGTCAAAGGTGTTGCCGCTGCCGCCGCTGTTTCCTCGGTACCCATCGCAGCAATTCCAATCGAAGCGTCGGCTGTTCGTGACAGTTTAGTTATCACGCCAATGTCACCGGCGCTAGAAAACGACTTTACGCTCATTAATGGCATTCTGCGCACCAGCCGCTGGCAAACACCCAACTATCAGGTTGAAATTGACGTTGACGGGATTGTCTACCTAAGCAATGGGCACGGCGAACAACACTTTTCTGCTGCCGATTTTCAAACCGGCCGCGCTCAATCGGAAATCGTAGCGGCGTGCGGGGATGACATCGCCGAAGCCATACAGCGAGAATTACACCTCAGCTGGCGACGCTAAGACTGAAGCAAGGCGACAGTGAACAAGGCCTGGGTTACCCTAGATTATAGATGCGCCGTACGTTGTCACCCAACACCTTGGCGCGTGTATCTTCCGACAGCGGCGCTACAAAGGCGGTGAGATCGTCCACCCAGGTGTGGGGATGATCGGGATGTGGATAATCCGTCGCCCACATAAAACAGTGTGCTCCAACCTTGTCGATCGTGTACGGCGAGACAGTTTCATCCGGATCACCGGAAACAAAACACTGCCGCTGAAAATACTCGGTCGCACTAAGCTGGACCCGTCGCGCATGTAAGGCATCATCCACCGCATCCAGCCGGTCAAGCATCGCACCCACCCAGCCGGACCCTGCCTCCAAAATGCCCAGCTTAAGCGTAGGAAAACGATCCAACGTGCCCATGGAGATGTACGAAATAAACGCCTGCTGCACGATGGAGCGCAGCCACATCATTGAGGCGTACAGCACCCCTTGTGGGGGTAGATCAAATATCCCCTCAGCGGGCTTGTCGTGAGGTGTAAACGTCGGATGGATAGCAATCGGCACATCCAACTCCTGGCACTTGGCATACAACACATCATGCTCCGGCGCGCCATGAGGTACGCGATGGTGGTTAAAGGGATTCACCCACGCCCCTTTGCAGCCGTCTTTCACTGCACGTTCCAGCTCGGCAGCGGAGCCTTGCGGGTCTAGCAATGTCAGATGCGCAATGGGTACCAAACGGCCACCGCTGTCGCGGCAGAAATCTGCAATCCAGCGGTTGTAGGCCGTGCAATAGGCGAGACTGAGTTCCGCATCCATCAGCTCCCACTCCCACAGCAAACCCAGCGTGGGATACAACACCGATTTTTCCAGGTTTTCTTGATCCAGCAGCGATATTCGCTCCGCTACATCACAGGCGCCAAACGGCATACTGTCCGAGTACCGCCGCTCCGGACTGGGTTTTTGGTTTTCTTCACCCATGGCGCCCAACAACCCCAATGAGCCTTTGCGGGAACGCCGCGAAGGCTGGCCATCGATTTCCAGGTATTCGAAGCCGTCGTCATCCACACCAATGCGCATGGCGCGCGATACGTATTTTTCCGACAGATAGTTTTCCCACAGATCCGCCGGTTCCAATACATGCCCATCGGCGTCGATGGTACCGTCATACGGAAAGCGTTTTATTTCGTAAGCCACTTTGCGACCTCTCTCCCACAGTCGTTGAGTAGCATAGTTTTACACCATATAAGTTTGACTTACGACTCTCAGACTCTCCACACAACAAAATCCGCCCTCGGTTTTTTCGAGGGCGGATGGTTGCAGACTCTATCGAATCTGTTGCAGCTGCTGATAAGCCTCTTCGACTTCTTCAATGCTACCTTTGCCACCGGCATGTTCACGCAACGCCCGATAGAAGTCCTCGCGAGCATCTTCTTCCGTCAACGCCGGCTGCGGCGCAGCCAGTTCCGGGGTTTCGCCAAGCTCGTGGATGCCACCATACTCATGGGTTCCGCCCAGCTCGGGAGCGCCACCGTATTCGCGCGTTTCACCCAGCTCCGGTATCGGATGGGGTTGCAGGTGGCGTAGCAGGTCACCAACATCGTGACCGTAATCCGCCTGTTCGCGCGGCTGACCGTAGCCGTCTTCGATCACTGGGATATAAGGCTGCGGTGCCGCGGGTTGACCCCAAGCAGGGTCCTCGATGGGTTGGGGCGCATATTCCGGGTAGCGTTCGTAATCGCCCGGCGCACAACCGATCGCCATACAGCGCACGGTATCGTCACCAGACGTTGACCAACCATACTGGGGCGCCGGGTCAGCACCGGCGGCGACCGCTGACAGTGCTAAACTAAGAGAGACTGAGAGTGTAAGAGTTCGCATAGGTTTTGTTCCTTAAGATCATGTAGCCATAGGTCACGCAAACACGCAGGTTGGTTCAAAAAACCGAAACGACGCCTGCACATATATCGAATTGACAGAAATCACCCGCGCTTTAGATTCATCAACCATGTTGTTAGACCTGCGTAACGTCGCCATCGCTGCCTGGCTGCTGGCTTGGATCGGCGTGTTGGGCTCCTACTTGCTCTCCGCCAACGGCGGCTACGTCGATTGGTGTGTGCCCCACCTCACCGGATGCGACAGCATCAGCGCCAGCGGTCGCCACGGCTGGGGCTTTTTTGTCTTCAAAGCGACCATGCTGCCGGTGGCTGGTTTTACCTTTATCTATTGGGTGTTGTGCCTGAAATGGCTCGAATTGGTGGCGCAACCCAGCCGCATGGACCAGGTCATATTTACTCTCGGCATGATTGGCACTGCCTTTCTAGTGCTGTATGTCACCTTTCTAGGCTCGGATGGCGACACCTACCGCGCGCTCAGGCGTTACGGCACGGTGGTGTACTTCGGTTTTACCTACTTAGCGCAGTTGTTATTTGCCCGGCGCATCATGCAGAGCAACATTGGCTCAAACATTGTCACCTGGAAGTATGGCCTGGCGATCTTCATGCTGGTGACCGGCTTGGTATTTGCAACCGCCGCCAACTTTTTTGAAGACGATGATTTTCTGCAAAACATATCTGAATGGAACTGCGCCAGTGCATTAAGCGCTTTTCCCCTGCTGACTTGGTTATTGTGGCGGCAGACCGGCTTTTCGATCAGTTTTGCGGTGCGACGGGAGCGGGGTTAAGCGGAGTTAGAAACGCGCTTTGCCCGATAAGGTGATTTCCCAGTTGTCCACGCCCGGGCCGTCCTGCAGAGGTTTGGCAATGTCCAAATGCAACACCCGGTCGCGGCGGGTGCGAATCGACTCCAAACGTAAACCGACGCCAACGTTACTCAGCGTACCGAAATGGTCCCCGTCCCGGTCCGGTACCCAGTCCGGCGCGTCGTCATGAAACCACGCTCGGCCCACGTCTAAGAATCCCGCGTAACCGACCCGCAGCAACCCGAACGGGTAGGCGTTGGAGTAGTAACGTTGTTCCAGGGTAAATAGCACACTGCGATCCCCGGGCTGATAACGCGTGGGATAGCCGCGCAAACCGCTATCTCCCCCTAACGTAAGTTGTTTGTCTTCGGGTAAGTTTTTGGTGTGCACATAACGCGCGCTGGTGAGAAAACGCCATTTTTCAGCTTGCTGCCACAGGTGAGCAACTTCAGCGCTTAGCTGAACATCATCCGCCACGTTATCATCAAGGTTGTACCTGCCGCTTAACGAACCTTGCACAGTCAGCAGCTGACGCTCCCCTAGATAGTCCCGATAGAGAACAGTCCCCCGCGACAGCAAAAAATCTCCATCTCCGCCGAAACTATCTGAGGACCAGCCAAGCTCCGCATAGGCACTCCATCCCAGTTTCAAATCTTCGATGATGCCGACGCGATTTACATCTGTGAGCTCCACGTATTTGTCTTGAATGGTTTGCCAACCTATATAGGGGTAGACAAATTTCCGCGATAATTGCCCAGCGCCGGGAAAGTCGGTTGGGAAAAAAATCTCTTCGTCTAAGTAGCGAATGCCCACATAGTAGCGGTCCACCCAGCCTTTACGGCGACCGTCTGACCTGGCGAAAAACAGGTGGGCTTCATCAGTTTCCACATCCAACTCAAAGCTGTCGTCACCCAAAAACTCCAAGTCTTCTTCCCGCACAAAGTGGTCGGCTGAAAATCCTAGTGCATACGGGGTATCGAGCGCGTAAAAAGGCCGCGTGACAGACAAGCCATAACGCTCGCCGTCATCATTGTCCGCGGCAACCAACTCACCCGTCCACCGCGTGCCAAACAAGTTGGGGTCGCTGTAGTTGATAAACGTACCGGAGCGATCACGGTCGTCAAAATACTCAAAACTGATGGCTTTGCCGCTGCCCAAAACATTGACATCCGAGAGACTCACGCTGGTTTCGTTATCACCGCCAGAGCGGCTGACACCGATACCTGGCGTTAAGGTCCAGACATCGCGTACCACTACATCCAGGTCGACCCCATCGGCACATACCTGGCGCACCATCACGAGAGCGTCATACAGAAACGGTTTGTTGCGCATGATGCGTTCAGCTTCGCGGCGGGTGTTGTCATCCAGAGACTCGCCCACATCGATTGGAAAGGCCTCACGCAACGCGCGCTCGCGGGTCAGCGTGTTAAATCGATTGGCTTGCTTGGCCAGCCAATGGTGGCGGTCCGGAAATATATTCTGGCGCACGAAGCTGACGCTGCGTAACACATGAGACCCGCTGAGCGGCGGTGACTGGCCACGCTTCTGCACGTCGAGAAAGTCCAACTCGGCCAGTTCCGTGGGTGCAAATGCATGTCCGGGCGTACACTGTGCGCCGTTGTGTGCCTGAGCAGGCGCTTTTGCCTGCGTAAGCGAGGGTGCCGCGGCAAGCAGCACAGCAATAGAAACCAGGTAAAACATGTAAGCCCTTCTACGCCTGGAATTTTAGACTAGTCCAGCAGGTTCTCCGGAACAAATACTTTGTCCAAGGCTGCGCGTAACTCCGCCTGAAAACGGCGCAACTGCGCACCCGGCGTCTGCACAATCAATACCACCACCCGTTGCTGGTCCAGGCGTAGATGGGCGTCCGTCCCAAAAGCACCGCCATGACCCAGGTGAATGAGCGCCCCGTCGGCAGCAAACCCCAACATAGCGCCCAGACCGTAACCATAATCCGCATAAGGCAGGTTGAAGCCAAGCGCACCCACTTGCCTGTCGGACATTAAGGCAATCGCCTCCGGTTCCATAACCCGGCCGTTTGGGCCTAATCCGCCGCGCCGCACCATCTCATAAAAGGCAACAAGATCAGCCGCGGTTGAGACCAAACCTCCGCCGGCGTTGGCCATGGTACCCGGCGGCTGCGGCTGGGGTTTGGGTATGGGTTCTAACCCTTGCTGGCCGCGGCGGTATCGCATCGGCATACCAGCAATCACCTCCACGCTGGGGTAAAACGTCGTGTTGTGCATTTCGAGCGGGTCTAACAACAGACGCCGCATGATTTGGGCATAGGTGAGGGTCTCATCGTATTGCCGCTGCCACGCTACCTCCGCGGCGTGTGCCGCTACCGACATGCCAACACCGCCATATTGGTATTCCGTCCCTGGCGCAAAAGCGAGACCGCGCTTGAGCATATGCGCGGATAAATCTGCATTGGCCGGCGCGTCGTGCTCTGCCAGCAGTGCACGGATCACACCACCCCAGGCCTGCGGCGACGGCATGCCACTGGTGTGGGACAACAGCTCACGTAAAGTGGGCGCGCGTACCGCGCTGCCGTCCTCCAACTTCGCCTCGCCCCATTGCGGCAAATACACGTCTAGCGGCTCATCCAAAGACAGCACACCGCGCACGTGCAACATGGCAAACACTGCCCCCGTGAGCGGTTTGGTGGACGACGCGATCATGGCCACTTCATCGGTGCTAAACGCGCGGCCACTGTCCAGATCAGCCACGCCATGACTTTCTTCGAAGACCGTTTCGCCGCGCAACTGCACCAACAGAGAACCACCGGACAACTCGCCTCTTTGGATGGCTTCCAGCAGAGGCTGGCGCAGGCGTACCGCTTGATCCGCGTTCAGCCGCGCACTTGATGGTGCGCTCTGCCTTTCAATTTCGCAGACCTCAAATTCACCCGACACAACCCCCGCAGCAGCTTGGCGTAGCCATTGCTGTGCCTCGGCGTCTGCCTGCAAATGTGCGCGCCAAAACGCCAAACCTAATGCCTTCACCGCCTCCCGTGCCTGGGCGTTGGCGGCAGGTTCCTGCTGCCGTGTGCCCGAAAACGCAGAGTGGTTGGCGCCATCCGCCATAAACAGATAACGGGTGGCGTTGACCGAGTGTTCAAACGCGACCCTGCGGTGGGCCACCGTTTGCCGGAATGCCGCCACCACGTCTTGGGTGCCGCTCACATACAACATAGGAATGGTGATGTCCGCATAGGCGGACTGCGCGGAAATCCCCCGGGGCGCATTGGGGCTAAACACCGCTGCCGCACGTAGACGGGGTTCCGGGTTATAACCCCCTTGAAAACGTTGACCCGCCGCGGCCATGGTCGACACACCGCCAAACGAGTGGCCCCACATGCCGAGGGTGTCTACATCCAATAAACCCGCCCATGGGCCTTGCCGGTTGGCGGCTGCGATCTGATCTAAAGCAAACGGCAAATCGGCAAAGCGGTTCAGCGTCATCTCAGCGGTAATGGGCGTCTGCGCTATGGTGCGCAGCGGGTTGCGGCTGCCTTGCCAAATGCTGCTGTCCGATCCAGGATGCTGCAGATGGAAAGAGACAAAGCCGTGACTGGCCATGTGCTCGCCAAGATACGTGGCCGCCTCTCGCGAACCCCCATAGCCGTGGGAGAACACCAACACCGGAGCCGGTCCATCCAACCCCTTGGGAATATAGGCCTTGTACGGTACTTCTCGGTCGCGGCTGGTATCCATCCACGCCGCCAGCTGGGTCTCCACCTCGTACGGACCCGCGGTAGAGACCACCGCATTTGCGCTGGCACTCAGCCACAGGCCCATCAATACAAATAACAACGTTGCCGCTCGGTTCGAACTTCGCCGCACGCCGGTCCCCGCTTGCTGTATGAGACGTTGAGTATAACAATCCGGCAGCGCGCGCCATCCACGCAAGGAGCTAAGCGTGATTTACAGCGAACAAACACCCATCCGCTTTAACGACCCGCTGCCTACCGACGTGGACGTGGTGGTGATCGGCGGCGGCGTAGTTGGCATCAGCACCGCCTGGTACCTGGCCAAGCACGGTGTCTCCGTGCTGGTATGTGATAAAGGTCGTGTGGCCGGTGAACAGTCGAGCCGCAACTGGGGTTGGATTCGCCAACAAGCCCGGGACCCAGCGGAGTTACCCATCGTCATCGACAGCATCAATCAGTGGCAAACCATCGCCAATGAGCTGGATGAAAACATCGGCTTTACCCGCCAGGGCGTGCTGTATACCGCCACCACGGATCAACAACTGGCTGAATACGAACGTTGGCTGGACGTAGCGACCCAACATCAATTGGATACCCGCATGCTGTCCGGCGCGGAAGTGGATCAACTTGTGGGCGACAAGCCAGGTCAGTGGGCCGGTGGCATGTTTACCCCAAGCGGCGGTATGCGCCGGAGGAGCCTGGTCAACGCTGTTTATGGCCAATTTGGGAATCAATTTACCCCAGCTGACGGTGCGGGCCACGGTCGCACGCACAGCACCCGCGCCGGACATCTACGCCGGTAACGCAACCCTCGGCGAAGTGGCCATCCGTCGGCGCCAAGACGGCGGTTATACCGTCGCGTCCAGCAGCACTAACGAACATTTCATCAGCGCCGATAGTTTTCGTTACTTGTTTAAGTATCTACCCGCACTTAAAGCCAGCGTACGCTTCATTCGCCTGCGCTTTGGCGACGACCTGGTCACCCGTTTGTTACCCACCAGGCGCTGGCAAGCGGATCAAGTCACTCCTTTTGAACAACAACGGGTGCTTAATCCCGAACCCTCGTTGAAGGCTTTGAACGCCATGCGGGCGGGGCTGGAAAAACGCGTACCTTCCCTGGGGCAAGTCCCATTCGACGAAGCCTGGGCAGGCATGATTGATGTCACGCCGGATGTGGTGCCGGTCATGGATGAAGTCTCCGCCTATCCAGGGCTGTTTCTGGCCACTGGGTTCAGCGGACATGGGTTTGGCATTGGTCCCGGTGCCGGCCGCGTGATGGCGGACATGGTGATGGGTCGTCCCGCAGCGCATGATCTCAGCCGTTTCCGCTTCAATCGTTTCTACGACGGCAGCCCGATGCAGCCTGGTCCGGGTTTATAACCGCGCCGCCTTGACGAAACTTTCATGCGCTTCAAGCTAGGCTGCCGCTTTTTGTTGGAGGTACCCGTGCCGTCGCTCACCAAAGCTCTGTTTGCCACTCTGTTAATCAGCCTCAGCACAGCTTGCAGCGCCGAAGAACCCAATGTTGGGGGACCGTATACGTTTACCCAACCTAATCGTGACGGCATCGGCAAGGTTTATATGGGCCGCGAGATCTCCCATGTGATGGGCCACCTCGGGACAGGATGGTTGGAACGCCCTGAGCGCGAGCGCCAAGAACGTACCGATCTTCTGATCAACAACTTGCCGTTAGCCGACAACTTTGTGGTGGCGGACATTGGCGCCGGCACCGGCTATTTCAGCATGCCGGTGGCACGTAAAGTCCCCGAAGGTAAAGTGTTGGCGGTGGACATACAGCCGGAAATGCTGGCCATCATCGAGCAACGCAGCGAGCAGCTCGGTATAGAAAACGTAGAAGCGGTGATGGGTAGCGTGACTAACCCTAACCTTCCCGCAAACGGCGTGGACCTTGCTTTTATCGTAGACGCCTACCACGAGTTCTCTCATCCCCTGGAAATGGGGCAAAACATTGTACAAGCGCTCAAACCCGGTGGGCAGCTGGTACTGATCGAATACCGCAGCGAAGATCCGCGTGTCCCCATCAAACGCCTACACAAAATGAGTGAAGCGCAAGCCAAGGAAGAAATGATGGCCATCGGTTTGGAATGGGTGACTACCGAAGACTTCCTGCCCCAACAACACTTCATGGTGTTTCGTAAGCCGCTGTAAAACGGGTTAGTATCTGCCTCTGTAGTGGGAGGAGATTTTATGTGAGCGCCACCAGCCTATCCTTGGCCGGGACACCTGCGGCCAATCCGCTGGGTTATTTCAGTTGGACCTTCGGCCAAGCTGCACGCGATCCGTACTACATCATGGTGATCATCTACATCTTCTACCCGTATTTCAGCAATACGGTGGTGGGTGATCCTGTGCGGGGTCAGGCGCTCATCGGTTACATCACCGCCGCAGCGGGGTTTGTGCTGGCGCTAACCGCGCCGTTTTTAGGCGCCATTGCCGACAAAGATGGGCGGCGTAAACCTTGGATACTCGGCACCGTGGCGCTCATGACCATGGGAGCGATGTGTCTATGGTTTGTTGAGCCGGACAATCAAGGACTCAGCCTTGCGCTCACGTTGGCCGTTTTGTTCACCATCAAAGTCTGTTTTACCGTCTCCGAGGTGTTTCACAACGCCATGTTGCCTTCCATCGCACCGGTCAATCGCGTGGGGCTGATCTCCGGAGTGGCGTTTTCGTTAGGCAACACCGGCGGGCTGTTGTTAATGCTGTTTGTGCTGTTGGCGTTTTCCATGCCCGGCACACAGCCCTGGGCGTTCCTGCCAGATGCGCCGCTGTTTGGCATCGACCAGGCAGCACATGAGCACAACCGCATCGTGGGGCCAATTGCGGGTATCTGGATGTTGCTGCTGACGCTGCCGCTGATCTTGTTCACACCCGACGGCAAAGCCTCTCCCTCCCCAATGTGGCAGGTGGCCAAGGAAGGTATGCAGGACGTGATTCAGACCATCAAACATGTCCGGCACTACGCCAACATTGCAAAGTATCTGCTGGCGCGGATGTTTTTCATCGACGGCATGGTGGGCGTACTGACCTTTGGCGGCGTATACGCTTCCGGCACCTTCGGCTGGGACACCACCACCTTGCTGATTTTTGGTTTGTGCACCAGCGCCTCGGCGATGTTCGGCGCTTACGTCGGCGGTCGTTTAGACGACAAAGTGGGCTCCATGCGGGCACTGCAGATTGCCATCGGCACCAGTTCACTGGTGTTGCTGACGCTTGTGTCGGTGCAACCGGACACCATCCTTTACTTTATCCACGTCGGCACCGAACCCGTGTGGGACTTCCCCTACTTCGCCACCGGTGCAGAGCTGTTCTACTTTTGCACCAATCAAGTGTTTGCGATGTTTTTTGTGACGGGTTTGTCCGCGTCGCGCACGTTGATGGCGCGCATCTCCCCACCTGAAATGGCCACGCAGTTTTTTGGCTTGTTTGCGCTGTCCGCCACGGTCACCGCTTTCTTAGCGCCGCTGATGGTGGCTACCGCCACCGACATTTTTGAATCCCAGCGTATTGGCTTTGCGTCACTCGCGCTGCTGATGATTATCGGCGCGGTGTTGCTACTTCAGGTTAAGGAAGAGCAAGCGACGGTGGCAAATACCAACTAGTGCTCAAACCACTAGTGCTCAAACCCCTTGAAAACTTAGGATCAGCGGGTTTGTGGGGTTTTTGGGCTAGACGGCGTACCGCCGGTGGGGTTGGGCCCCATCAAGGTGCGCCAACAACGCCCAAGG
>JANQKS010000035.1 GCA_028281005.1 Pseudomonadales bacterium | reverse complement strand
GCTGGGCTGCGTTGGCGCTCTTGAAAAGGTGCCTACATTTCCTGCGAGCGCCGCCTTGCCAGCCCACGCGCCAGTGCCTCTGAGCTTTTGAGACTTATGCAGAGGCTCCCTAGTCAAGCGACAGTATTGATTCTGGTGATGATTGTCGGTGTTGGTTGGCCTGTTGTAGCTGTTACAGCAGAGTTGTCGCGGGAACAAGTGTACGCACGGGCAGCGGTTACGGAGCTGTGGCAACCGCTGCCGCCCGTGGTACAGCCTGGAACCGAACACGGTGCCCCCCGGGCGGACGCCATCATCCTGTTTGATGGACAGAATCTGGATGCTTGGGAATCGATGAAAGGCGATAGCGCCGGATGGCAGGTTGTCGAAGGGGAATTGGTGGTGTCTCCAGGCGCAGGCGATATTCGCACCAAGGCTACATTCACCGATGTAC
Source organism: Pseudomonadales bacterium (assembly GCA_028281005.1). Taxonomy (GTDB): domain Bacteria; phylum Pseudomonadota; class Gammaproteobacteria; order Pseudomonadales; family Azotimanducaceae; genus UBA4421. The sequence continues at coordinate 34,175 of JANQKS010000035.1, read as the reverse complement.
AGCTGCACATTGAATGGGCTGCGCCCAGGCATATCGAAGGCGAAGGCCAGGGGCGCGGGAACAGCGGCGTGTTTCTCATGGAACGATACGAAGTCCAGGTACTGGACTCCTATAACAACCCCACGTACGCAAATGGACAGGCCGCCAGTGTCTACAAACAACACATCCCATTGGTCAATGCAGCCCGCCCTCCCGGTGAATGGCAAAGCTACGACATCATCTTCAACGCGCCGCTGTTTGGCGATAACGGCCGCGTGCTGCGGCCGGCAACTTTGACGGTGTTACACAACGGCATGTTGGTGCACAACCACGTTGCTGTGCAAGGTCCCACTGCATTTATTGGGGCGCCGCAATACCAGCCACACGGCGCTGCGCCCATAAAACTCCAAGACCATTCGAATCCGGTGCGCTACCGTAATATCTGGGCGCGGCCGTTGTAGGTCTGCACGATTACGGCCGCACACCAAATAAGATACAGACCGTGAGGATCAGCCCACTCATGACCAGCATCGCCCAGCGCGTTACCGGGCTCGGCAGGACGTCGGGTCGCTGAAACTGCGGCGCGCGTCCGAGCAGGGTGACGGCAAAGCTGACCAAGGCTCCGGCGACGTTCCACCACAACCAGGACACACTTGGCACAAATAGCCACAGGCAGAGGTTCAGGGTTAGCCCCGCTGCAAAGCCTAGCATGGCTCGACGTTGACCCACGCGCGGGCATAGCAGGGCCACCGCAAACAAGGCCAGCAACGGGCCGTTGGCGACGGAGCCTATTTTGTTGATGGCCTCCAGCACGGTGGGCGCAATGGCTTCTACCTGGTAGCTGAAGGCAATGGCAAACAGTCCCCACCCGAGGGTGACCACCTTGCCGGTGACGAAGGCGCTGCGTTCCGACTGCTGGGTATAAGGTTGGACGTAATCCTCCATGGTTGCGGCGGACAAAGAGTTCAGAGCGGAGTCGATGGAGGACATGGCCGCGGCAAAGATGCCAACCATCACCAAACCCACCATGGCGGGTGGAAAGTTTTGCAGTACGTAGAGCGGGTAGACCAAGTTGTAATTGGGTGTACCCTGGCTGCTGAGGGGTAGGGTGCCCAAAAACGCCGGTTCAATGAGCGCAAACGCCGCCAGTGCCATACCCAGCAGGCAGTACAGCAACACCATGGGGAAGCGCAGCAGGCCGTTATAAAACAACACCCGCTCGGCGTCTTGCGGCGAGCGGCTGGCCAGCACCCTTTGCGCCTGGCTTTGATCGCAGCCGTAATAGGCCATGTAGAGGAAACAGCCACCGATCAGCATCGGCCAAAAGCCATAGTTGCCTTGCCCTGCAAAACCGCTGCTGAACTCCAGGGCGTTTAGACGGCCTGTGTCTGCATGGGCGGCAATGACTTGGCCCCAGCCGCCTACCGCGTCGGTCAACAGCCACAGACTGAACAACGTGGCCGCAATGATCAGTAGCATCTGGATGACGTCACTGATGACCACCGCACGCATGCCGCCTAAGACGTCGTAGACGATGGTCACCCCCATCAGCAGCAATACCGCTTGGGTGTAGCTGACATCGACCAGCAAAGTCACAACCACGGCGACGCCGTAAACCGTGACGCCGGTGGCAACCCCGCGAAAGACTAAAAACGTGGTGCTGGCGAGCAAACGTGCGGAGGTACCTAAGCGTTCCTCGAGGAACGCGTATGCCGACACATGCCCTGAACGCCGCATGGTACCCAGTAGATACACCAGCAACAGCATGGCGATGGGTACCGCTAATTCATACTGCAGCCAGATCAATCCGCCACCGGCAACAAACCCCACAAACGCGGGTGCACCCAGTAAGCTGTTGGTAGAACACTGCGTGGCGATGGTAGACGTGGCTAAACTCAACGGCGACATTTGGTTGCCGCCGAGGTAGTAGTCTTTGCGGTTGTTTTGCCGTCGACCGACCAGTGCGGCCAGGGCAAGCATGCCGGTCAGGTAAAGTGCGACAATGATCCAATCAACTAAAAGCATAATTCCACCCCGGCTGGCATGAAACCTGCTTAAAGACCGTCATGTAAGAATTCAAAGAACAACGAAGTATCCGAAGCAAACTATGAATATTGCCGCCACCAACAAAGACATAGCGCTGCAGCTGTTGTGCACCTTGTATGAACCTGGCGTCGCCCAGACCACTTTGGAGCGCATTTGGTCGCGCCTGCCTGACCAACCCATCCCCGGGGCGGCGCCGCGCAATCATTGCATGATCATCAGTTATGCCGACAGTGTCTCCACCGAAGGTGAGGCGCCGCTGCAAACCCTGCGGCGGTTTCTGAACGTGCACGTGGGTGAGACTTTTGGGCGCGTCCACCTGCTGCCGTTTTTCCCCTCCTCCTCGGACGACGGATTTGCGGTCATTGACTACCGCATGGTCGACCACCATGTTGGTGCTTGGCAGGATGTGGAGGATTTGGCGGACAACTACGACCTGATGTTTGACTTGGTCATCAATCACTGTTCGCGTGAGAGCTTGTGGTTTGCCGATTTTGTAAACGGCCGCGAACCCGGCCGCCACTATTTTATTACTTTGCCCGAAGAGTCTGACGTCTCCCAGGTGGTGCGTCCGCGCAGCAGCCCGCTGATTTCCGCGGTACATACTTACGGGGGTATTCGCCACGTGTGGAACACCTTCAGCGAAGACCAGATTGATCTGGATTTCTCGAACCCTCAGGTACTGCTGGAGTTTGTCGACATTCTTATGTTGTACATCGAGCGTGGTGCTAAGCTCATTCGCTTGGACGCGGTGGCGTTCCTGTGGAAACGCCTGGGCACCAACTGCATGAGCCTGCCGGAAACTCACGCCCTGGTGAAGCTGTTGCGCGTGATTGTGGATGAGGTATGCCCCCATGCGCGCCTCATCACCGAAACCAATGTCCCGCACGAAGAAAACGTTAGCTATTTTGGTGAGGGAGACGAAGCCCACATCGTTTATCAGTTCAGCTTGGCACCGCTGTTGCTCTACAGCTTTGTATTTGGCGACGGCACCTACCTGACCAATTGGGCCCTGCGTTTGTCGCCACCGCCGAGCGGCACCAAGTTTTTGAATTTCATCGCTTCGCATGACGGCATTGGCTTGCGTCCGCTGGAAGGCCTCATGCCTCAGGATGCCATTACCCGCCTGGTGGACAAGATGCATGAGCGCGGGGGGTTTGTAATGTTGCGAGACGCCGGCGGCAACGAACAGCGGCCGTATGAAATCAACATCTCTCTGATGTCTGCGTTTGGCGGTGAGCCGGGGCTCAACGCCTACGTGGCCGCGCATGCGGTGTTGGTCAGCTTCCGCGGTATGCCGGCTCTGTACATTCATAGCCTGTTGGGGACGTTAAACGATATCAAGCTGGTGGAACAAACCGGTCGCACGCGCTCGATCAATCGCAGCCGTTGGCAATGGCACGAACTGCATGAGGAACTTAAAGACCCAGATTCCATGCATACGCGTGTCTTTCAAGCGCTGTTAGATCTCATTGAACGCCGCAACCAGCAAGCGGCTTTGCAACCACATGCCGCCCAGGAAGTGATCCCCACGCCGCCCAGCGTATTTGCCATGCGTCGCTCGAACACGCAACAAGTGTTGTTAATTGTCAGCTCCTTGGTAGATCAGGCCCAACCGGTAGCGCTCAAAGAATTGGGGCTAGAGCCGGGGACTTACCTCGATCAGCTGTCGCAAACGACCATTACGCTTGCAGACGAATTGGCGCTAGCGCCGTATCAGGTGCTGTGGCTGGAGCTACCGATTTAGCGTCGCCGCGATCCAAGTTAACCGCCGCCAACATCTCGCCGAACACTTCCGGATAAGCACCCGTTGCGCGATTCCAGGTCGGCATAAAGGGGGTTTCTTCACCGCCGTCGAGGAACGCGGACCCTGCTTTCAGCACATTGCTGGCAAATAACTCCACGGCCTTTTCTTCCGAGTGTCGGTCTAACGTCAGCCCGTTCATTTGTGCATCGCTGTCGTAAGATTCGATCAGATCCAAGGCAATCCGGTAGTAGCAGGCTTTGACCGTGCGCACCGTGCCGGGGTCAAATACCACGCCAAAAGTGGCCAGTTTGCGGAACAAGCCGCGGGCAATATCCGAACTCATGCGTGACAACCCTTTGCTGCTGTCGTCAGCGGACAAGTCCTGATGTTTGTGATCGTAGGTATCGGCGATTTCCACCTGACACAAGCGGTTAGTGGCATAGTTGCGATACATTTCGGAAAGCAAGCCAATCTCTAAAGCCCAGTCGGAGGGGATTCGCAGGTCGCTGAGCACGCTGGTACGCATGCCAAACTCACCCGCCAGCGGATAACGAAAGCTGTCTAAGTAGTCCAGATAGGGCTCACCCGGGGCCAGCTTTTTCATCGCGCGGATCAGCGGTGAGACCAACAGGCGGCTAACCCTACCGTTGAGTTTTTCATCGGTGACGCGAGCGTAGTAGCCTTTACAGAATTGGTAGTTGAAATTGGGGTTTGCCACCGGATAACACAGCCTGGCCAACAACCCGCGTTCGTAGGTGGTGATGTCGCAATCGTGTAAGGCGACAGCCTCGATGTTGCCAAGTGCCTGCACATAACCCAGGCAGTACCAGACGTTGCTGCCTTTGCCGCGTTCGGTGGGTGCAAGGTGTTCCGCCGCCAGTTTGCTGTTCACCGCCTGCAGGCGGGGGCCGTCGTTCCACAGGACGTGATGGCGTTGTGGTAATACCGAAAAGTATTCCAACGCGTGGTGGTATTGGGCTTCGGTGGCCTGGTCCAAGCCGATCACAATGTCAGAGATGTAGCGTACCTTGCTTAGTTCCCGAACTATTTTGGCCAACGCCGGGCGCTCCAGTTCGGAATATAGGCAGGGTAATACCAGCGCAATTGGACGTTCTTTGGCGAAGTTTTCTAGTTCTGCTTCGAGTTCGTTCAGGGGCCGTTCACGTAGGCGGTGCAGGGTGGTGATAATGCCGTTTTGGAAAAAGTCGCTCATGGTTTAACGCTCCTCTCAGACGCTTAGTGGCGCTGGTTACGCAATGGCGAAGATGTGTTGTACACCTTGCAGCCAATGACTGGGCCCAGCCTTGGGGGCGTGGGCATGTTTGTTGTCCGTTGCGTGGAGGTAGCGGCCATCCCGTCCTGGAAACAACAACGCAAGGTCTGCGCTGTTGATCATCTCCAGATCGTTCGGCGCATCTCCGCAGGCGAGCACGCGTGGCCGTTCGCCGCGTTCGTAGCAGATCTTGCGGCGCAGGTATTTGACCGCGCGGGCTTTGTTAGCACCGCGCCCAACATGAAGGAAACGGCCGCCTTGGGTGACGGTGAGGTTGGCTGCGGCCATCGCTTCGACAAAGGTTTGTTGCCGTTCGGGTGTGTCTTGCCACAGCACCGGTTCAGAAGTGAGCCGCTGGCGCGCCGGTGCCACGTTGTCGAGCGGCAAATGGGTGATGTCGGCTATGCGTTGGTCGCTGAGTTCGGAAAAACGTTCAAACTGAAAGCCGTGTTGGGCCCGAGCCTGAATCAAGGCGCTGAGCACATCGGCGATGTCGCCGCCGAGCAAGGTCACTTCGTAACCGTTCACGCGGCGCTCACCCGGTTGACGCAGGACGCCCTGTGGCCACGATACTCCACCGCCGTTTTCGAAGATCAGAAATGGTCGGTGGCCGGCGCATTGAGCCAGCTCCAGCATCTCCGTCAGGGTTTTGCTGGATGCCAGCGCCACCGTGGAAGGGTGATTCTGCTGGATTTCATCCACCACGCGGGCTGCATCCAGGTAAGGGTAGGAGTCATCCAGCAAGGTGCCATCGAGATCGGTGGCAATGAGCCAATTGGTTGTTGTCATACCCGAGAGGGGTGCAAAAAGCGGACCAAGAGTCGGTCGGGAACAGACCGGGTCAGTTTACAGGGTGCTCACCGGGTCGATTGCTGAACGAGCGCACCAAAACGGCGCGCTCGCTGCCAACCTGAGCACTAAGTTGGTGCTCTTTGGGTGGGGTTATTCGCCTGAGGCGCTTCCTGCTGCCACGTCCATGGCGTTGGTGGCTTGTTGCTCGTGCCACTCACTTTCCAACAGGCGTGCGCCGCGCAAAATACCGCCCATGGAGTAATTCCCTTCATGGCACGCGTATTCGTAGAGTTTTGAGTCAGGTTTAGATTGCCACGCATAACGCCCGCTGAAAGGTGCTGTCCACGCGGTGTCATTGGTGACGGAAAAATCATAATACAGGTCACCGTTCTCCATGCGGCTAAAGCGTTCAACAACGTGCAGGTTTTCATCCGCACCGGGCAGCCCGTTGATGTCATTGAAGTGTTTGGTTTCAACCACCAACACATCACCTTCCCAGTAGCCGATGGAGTCTCCTAACCATTTTTTGTTGACCGCTGGGCCATGTTCGGAATCGATGCGTACGATACGAGCGTCGTGCACCATTTCGTTGAAAATCATGACGTAATCTTCAGTCTGAATGATGCGCTTGTAGTTGTTGTACAAACTCGGCAGGGTTGGCACGGTAGAAGCGAAAGAAATGAGGCAACGTTCCGACGGCGCCAGAGATTCAGGGCCGTCAAACGGCCCCGGGCCTTCGTGCTCCAACCAAGTCGCCGTGCCGGTGTTTTCATGGATAAAACTGGCGTAGTACGCGCCCATCCGTTCCGCAAAACCCGGCTGCGGCTCTGGATAACGGCCGTTGGGCGGGTCGTAGAGGATAGAAGTGGGCACTTTGCCGTCGATTTCGCCGAGACCGTCACCCAGATCAATCCAGAAAGCGTTGTAGCCGCCTACACCGCCAGCACCTGCTGCGTTGGTGCCATCACCGCCTGCCGGAGGCGCCTCACGGTCGGGGTCACTATCTGCATAAACAAACCAGTCCTGGGCTTTTTGATACGCCCAGTTGAGAAAATTGGCGACCCAGGGGTATAGATACTCGGTTTCACCCAACCACTCCGGACGCTCGGTGGGCGTGAGGATGCCGGTGTCATAGGTGCCGGAGAGATCGGGTTTGCCTGAGGCGGTGCGTTTAATCTCCGCGCTGGCCGCTGCGCTCATACTCAGCAGCAGCGTAATAGCGATAGTGTACGCAAGCTTGGACATGGTCTTCATTCTCATGTTTATTTAGCAATCAACTCGGCTACATTCTATGCTGATTGCGCGGATGTGGCCATGCGGCTTAATGTAGGAAAATTTATGGGAAAACGAGCAATTTCGGCGCGATTTAACAGCGCAGCACTAGAACGGTGGCGTACCGAAGGTGGGGTGTTGCTTGAGCGTTTTTTCACCGCAGACGAAATTGCGCCCTGCCGGGCGGACATGGATAGCCTGTACGGTGATCGCCGCGACCCCGCAGCTGCGGCTGTAGACCAAAAACAGGGGGATGCCGTTGGGGTGTTCTCTCGCGACCAATTTCGTAACTTTGACGATATGCCGTTTGATTGTTCCCCGGCGTTAAATCTATTGGCGCTGCACCCGGCGCTGATTGAGCTGGCCCAAACCGCGTTGGGTACCGAAGACGTGCACCTATATCAGAGCCATTCCTGGGCTAAGTTCACCGGGGAGGCGGACTTTGACCAGTTGTTTCACTGCGATTTTAAGAACCACACGCTCACGGTGCCCGCAGAGCGTGTGAGCCAACGGACCATCAATTGCATGATTTATCTCACCGACGTGGCAGACGACCTGGGTGCGATACACTATGTGCCGGTGAGTGACAGCAACAGAGTGTGTGGCGAAGAGCGCGATCCGTTTGGCCCGGAAGAGGTGCAGGCGCCGCTGAAATCGGTTGAGCGTTCAGGCGCTGGCCCCGCCGGGTCTGTTTTTGCTTATGGCATCGACGTCTATCACCGCGGCACCAATCTCACCCGCCCGGGTGGTGTACGTTACACCCTTACCGCCAGCTTTAAAGCCGCCGGTAACGACATGATCGGCTGGAGCGCTTGGCCGGTGAGTTTTCAGAAGCCATGGCACATTTTCTTTGAGCATTGCACCCCACAACAACTGAGCTGCCTGGGAGTACCGGCTCCGGGCCATGACTTCTGGAACGCTGAGACCATCAGCCGCACCCAGCGGCGCTGGCCGATGTGGCATGCGCAACCCTATCGAGATGCGCTTGCCAGTTAGGCGCTGGCGCGCGGATCCGCCTGGGCGCCGCGCAGCAACTGCCCGGGCAAAGCGTCGGTGAGCGCGCCATTTTCGTAGATCACTTCACCGGATTTAATGGTCAGTTCAAGCCCGTCGGCACCCTGCAGGAAGCGGCTGCCACCGGCAGGCAGGTCGGCCACGATGTGTGGCGTTCGTAACGCCAAACTGTCGAAATCAATCACGTTTAAGTCCGCCACCATACCCTCCGCCAGCAAGCCGCGATCAAGCAGGGAGTACAGCTCCGCGGGTTGCCGGGTGAGCATGTGGATCGCCGCCGGCAGCTCAATCGCCTGCTTTTCTTTGACCCACTTGGTGAGCACATACACGTTGGCGCTGGTGTCACAAATTGAGCCAACGTGCGCACCGCCGTCGCCAAGGGCGACCACGGTGTTCGGATGGCTCAGCATGTCCGGTATGTGTTCGGAGAAATTTGCGGCGGGGATGTAGATGAGGTTTTTGCCCTCGTTGCCCAGGAAGTAGTCGTATAACCACTCTTCGGCATCCTGCCCCGCAGCCGCCGCCTGGGCCGCCACGGAATCTTCTTTCGCCGGCAAGTAGTTGATGGGTTCTTCCAACGGATACATGGTGTCGAAGCGCTGTTCGAAAATGCGCACAAACATGTGCGGGTTAACGTTCTCTTCGCTCAAGATTTTGGCTTTCACCTCGGGTTTCGCCATCTCGGCGAAGCGCTCAGCGTCAGGCAGTTGCTCTAGCTCCACAAAGGTTGGCCGGCGTGAAAAGCTGCTCATCGAGGCGGGATGGCCCATCAGCATACCCACGGGACGCGACAAGACTTGGCCGCGAATGTCTAAGCCGTTGGCTTGTGCATCTTCAATGCGTTGCAAATGTTCTTCCCACAGCGGCAGGCCGGTGGCGCCGGTGGTTTTTAAGTCGAGCAAGGTAAACGTACCCTTGGCGCCGGTTCTGCGGCTGGTTTCTCGCAAAATGTCGAATTCGTCTTCCGCGTCTTCCCAGTCGGAGATCAATTGGAAGACGTGGCCGGCGTCACCGGACAAAGCTTCGCCCAGCTGTTTTAACTCTTCGGTGGCGGCCCGATAGGTGGGAATGTACTCACCGCTGCTGCTGCGGTGCACCAGCGTACGAGAGGTTGAAAAACCCACCGCACCTGCGTCCAGCGCTTCACGGATATAATGCTGCATGGCTTCTATATCTTCTGCGGTGGCTGGCTCGCGATTTACGCCGCGTTCACCCATGACAAACACCCGCAGCGGGCCGTGGGGCATCAATACCGCCACGTCGATGTCGTGGTGCCGGGCATCGATGGCATCGAGGTACTCGGGGAACGACTCCCAATTCCACGGGATACCTTCCACCAGCGCAGTGCCGGGGATTTCTTCCACCCCTTCCATTAGTTGCACCAGCACATCGTGGTCTGCGCTGCGGCACGGCGCGAAGCCAACCCCACAGTTGCCCATCACCACGGTGGTGGTGCCGAGATTGGACGACGGTGCCAGATGCTCATCCCAAGTGGCTTGGCCGTCATAGTGGGTGTGCACGTCCACAAAACCGGGGGTCACTATTTTGCCGTTGGCATCGATGGTGCGCGCGGCAGTGGCGTCCGCGGCCGGTGCCATGGAAACAATGCGGCCGTCTTTAACGGCGATGTCACCTTGGCGGGCCGGCTTGCCGCTGCCATCGACAATAAGGCCGTTTTTTACTATCAGATCGTAGTCGTACATCGGGGTCTCCCAACCTAGTCTTAATCCGTTGCTGCAATCATACCTGCTGTTTTAGGTGTACGTGTAGCGATGGATACAGCTAACTCATTGATATACCGGGTTGAAACGTTGGCCATTGATCGATCAGCGCGCCGCCGCGAAACACATCCAGGTAGCGCAGCCAACGTATGGCATCCCCTTCCCAAGGCTGATAAAAGATAAAGTCACCCACTGCCAGGGGCAGGCTTGGGGCGCCGAGCCAGGCGCCCTGGTTTGGCAGCAGGTTCAACACGCCTCGAGGTTGGCTGGGGTCCGCCGGTGCGGTTAATGGGTTGGCCGTAAGGCCTACTGGATACACGGGTGCACCCGGGAAGTCACCGCCGGTCATGAAGTAAGCAACGGTCAGGTTGGCGTCCGTTTGCGCCATGTTCGGCAGGAAGTTGGGGTCAAACGGCGTCTGTGCCGGGTCCGTGCGTTTGAGGACAGGGGTGGCGAAATAGCTGGCGCCGCGGAGCTTTTGCTCGGGTATGTTGTGGAAGTTGCTGGGGTAGAAAAAGGCAGACCCCATGGCTACTTCGTTAACCGGCGTGTCTGCATCGTCCGTGTAGTAGTGATAAGTGCGGCTGCCGCCGCTATTGAACACCAGGTCCGCTTCAAACAGGTCAGGGTAGGCGGCTCGGCCGCTGGCCACGAGGTCCGCGTAGCGCTGCTGTACCGCCTTAAACTCTTCGTCTGGGGTGGAATTACCTAACGCCGCAAAGGGGATATGCCCTTCGTACCCCATAAAGCCGCCAAGCCGTAAGTGGGGTGTGGAATGTATGACCTCCAGCATTGCCAACAACTGCGCTGGGGTTTGCGCGCCGCCGCGACGCAACCCAACGTCAATTTCCACCGCCACCGAGATAGGTTCATCGCGGCTGCTGGCCAAAGCGGCATATTCTTGCGTGCGTTCCAACGTATCAACAAGCCAACGTACGCGACCGGCTGGGTTAGAAGTACTGCTTGATTGCTCGCCGCTGGGGTCGCCTACTTGGTCCAGCGTGGCGAAGGTTCGAGCCGCGGCCTGTACGGCTGCAGGCCTGCCAAGCAAGATGTCGACACTGCTGCCGAAGCGGCACAGTAAGTCACGCACCATACCTTCGGAAAATGCCATGACACGATTGGTGCAGACGTGCAGCATCATGTATTCCAGCAGTTGTACGCTGGGTAGGCTTTTGGCCACCAGGCGTAAGCCGATGTTGGCGCCGAGTGTGGCAGTCACTAGGTTGAGATTGTGGTCTACCGCGTCGAGGTCCACAAATGCGCTTTCGCGGCCGGCCGCCCGCTCACGCAAGGTTTGATTCCAAACAGCGAAACGTTCCGCTTCAGACGCTATTGTGACGGTCTGGGGCGGTGCGCAGCGTGGGTGGTTGAAGCTGGGTAAGGTTGCAGCTGGGCTATCGCCTGAAAAACAAGCGGCTGTCTCCGGCCCGGTAAGTGAGCTAGGTTGCCTGCTTGCCGGCTGGCCGTCGACGGCGCATGCTGATACACCGCCGGCCGCCACTACCAACGCCGTTGAGGAAAGCCATTGACGTCGGGTTTGGCCGGGCGCCGTGGTGGGAATTTTGTCCATGCTGAATCCTTGGCTGGAGCTTTTACTGAAATACTAAGCGACTTAGAAAGTGGGCTTTGCGTTATGCACTGGCCAGCGTAAGCGGCAACGTGTCGAAACCACGGAAAAACGGCAATGCGCGCCGTCGCGGCGCCGTATCAGCCTGCAGCTGCAAGCCCTCGCCAAAGCGGGCCAAGAAGCTGCCTATGCCAATTTGAGTCTCCATACGTGCCAGCGGCGCGCCCAGGCAGAGGTGAATGCCGCTGCCGAAGCCGAGGTGGGTGTCCGCTTTGCGTTGCACGTCAAACACGTGCGGCTCAGGGAACACCTCTGGGTCGCGATTGGCAGCGGCCAGCGACAGCGTCATTGTGTCGCCGCTGTGGACCGGGCAACCGGCAAACTCGATGTCTTCGCGGGCGATGCGCGCGGTCTCCGTAATCGGGCAGTCAAAGCGCAACATTTCTTCTACGGCGCCGCTAATGGCCTGGGGGTTTTGCAGCAGCCAGTTGAGTTGCTGCGCGTGCTGCAGCAACGCAAACAAACCGTTACCCATGAGGTCCGTGGTGGTGACGTTGCCGGCTACCATCAATTGTGTACACAAGCTGATGATCTGTAACTCACTGAGGCTGGCATCCGCTTCGCGTGCCTGTACCAGGGCGGATATCAAATCGTCACCTGGATTTACGCGGCGGTCCTCCAGGGCCTGACGAAACACGGCCGCCATACCGATGTAGGCTTCACGTAAACGGGTTTGGGTGGCGCGATCTCGTTGGGGGTCGTACCCCCACAGAATTTCCTCAGACCAGCGCTTAAAATTAGCGCTGTGCGTCAGCGGCAATCCCATCATGTCGAGAATAACCATGGTTGGCAGCGGACCCGCAAAATCAGCGATGAAGTCGATCTGTGAGCGGCCCTCGATGGCGTCGAGCAGGTCGGCGGTAATGTGTTCCACGCGTGGACGCATGGCTTCGATGGTGTTGGGGTTAAAAGCTTTGCTGACCAATCCGCGAATGTGGCGGTGCGCCGGGTCATCCAACAATACCAGCGGCGGTTCATAAGCGGCGTCACCTTGGCTCTCTTTGACGCCGGTACCCGCCACCCGCCGCATATATGAAAGCTCCGCGGCATTGCGTGCATCGACGCTGAAGCTGCGCTCTTTTAACCCTTGCAGCACTTGCTGGTGGCGGGTGACAAAGGCGCAGCCATAGTCTTCGATGGCCACAGGTGTTGGGCTTGTACGCAAGATGTCGTAAGCCGCATGGGGGTCGTCGCGAAATTGCGGATCCGCCGCGGTCAGCCGTTTTCCTGAGGGACTTTGCATATAGTAAGATCTCCACCTTGCCACATTCTATGCAGGGGAAGGTTAGCATGTACGACGTTTTGATAAAGCATGGCCGCGTGGTGGATGGCACCAACGCTGATCCGTTTGACGCCGATGTGGCGATTCAAGACGGCAAAATTGCCGCGGTTGGTCATGATCTGGGCACGGCGAAGCGCACCATCGACGCGGATGGCAAGTTAGTCACCCCTGGTTTTGTTGACATCCATACCCACTACGACGGCCAAGTTTGTTGGGACAAACAAGTGACACCGAGCTGTTGGCATGGTGTCACCTCCATTGTCATGGGTAACTGCGGTGTGGGTTTTGCGCCGGTCCGCCCGGGTACCGAAGATGAATTGGTCGCACTGATGGAAAGTGTCGAAGACATCCCCGGCACCGCTCTGCATGAAGGCATCTCCTGGGGTTGGGAGAGCTTTCCGGAATATCTTGATGCCATCGACACACCTTATGTCATGGACGTGGGGGCGCAGGTCCCCCACGTGGCGATCCGCCACTACGTGATGGGGGATCGTTGTTATGACGATGCCACTCCGACGGATATGGAACACATGCGCGACCTCACCCGAGAAGGCTTGCAGGCGGGTGCCCTGGGGTTTTCCACTTCGCGTTTTTATGGCCATGTCGATAAAGCCGGAAATCTGGTCCCGGGCACCAACGCGTCCGCGGAAGAGATGTGCAAAATTGGTGACGCGTTTGCCGGGTTGCAGCACGGCACCATCGAAATCATCTCGGATCATTTGGAAGACGACGCAGAACTGTCGTGGATAGAACACATTGTGCGTACCACTAAACGCCCGATCACCGCGTTGGCGACCACCGGGCGCGGTAAAATATGGTCGTTAGCGGAACGTCTGGCCCAGGACAACTTGACGTTGCGGCCCCAAGTGGGAGCACGTCCGGCTTCGATCCTCATGACGTTGGAAGGCACCATCAATCCCATGCGCCAGCATCCCGCCTATCGGGAAATCCAAGACCAGCCGCTGGCGCAGCGTCGCGCGGCTTTACTGGAACCGGCCTTTCGGGCCCGCGTGCTCAACGAAGAGAAAATGCTGCCGCGCAATCGTGATGCCCAGCGTTTTATGAATGACTACGAACACATCTATGTTATGGATGAACAACTCTCCTACGAGCCTACCAGGGCAGATTCCATTGCCGGTTTAGCCGCAGCGCAGGGTGTTGATCCGCTGGAAGTGATGATGGATGCCATGGCTGCGGGCACACCGCTGTTGGTGTTCTTCCGTGGTTATACCGATGACCTCGAGGGGCAGCGACGCGTCATAGAGGATCCTTATAGCGTGTTTGGCCTGTCGGACGGCGGCGCTCACTGCGGCGTGCTGGTCGATGCCAGTGTGTCCACCTATATGTTGAGCTATTTTGCCCGAGACCGGCGGCGCGGCCCGCGCATGTCATTACCCTTTGTGGTGCATAAACTCAGCCAGGACACTGCGCGCTTGTACGGCCTTCACGATCGCGGCGTGGTGGCGCCGGGTTTTAAGGCAGACCTCAACGTGATCGACTTTGAAGCGCTCAAGCTACAGCAGCCGGAAATGGCCTACGACCTGCCGGCCGGTGGTAAACGCCTGCTGCAAAAAGCCGAAGGCTATGCCTATACGTTGTGTGGTGGTGAGGTCACCTACGAGTTCGGTGAGCACACCGGTGCCATGCCGGGGCGCTTGTTGCGCGGTGCTGGTTAGAAACGGGCTGGTTAGAAACGACTAGAGGCTGCCGTTTGCAGTTACGGTGCGCCTAACCTAGAGCGGGTGTAAACGTACCGGTACTTCTTTGATGCCGCGGATGAAGTTGTTGGGTAGACGCTCTATATCGCCGGCCACCTCAACCGTGTGAAAGCGCTGCATAATTTCTTCCCACAGTACTCGCAGTTGCATTTCAGCCAGGCGGTTGCCCATACAGCGGTGTACACCGAAACCGAATGAGACGTGCGCACGCGCGTTAGGCCGGTCGATAATCAGGCGGTCTGCGTCGGGGAAGATGTTTTCGTCGCGATTGCCCGAGAGATACCACATGACCACCTTGTCACCTTCTTTGATCTGTTGGCCGCCCAGTTCTACATCTTGCAAGGCGGTGCGGCGCATGTGTATGACCGGCGTTTGCCAGCGCACCATCTCCGACACCATGTTGGGGATGAGCTTAGGGTTGTCCCGCAGCTTCTGATATTCGTCCGGGTACTGATTTAGCGCCAGTATGCCGCCGCTGATGCTGTTGCGGGTGGTATCGTTGCCGCCCACAATCAACAGCAGCAAATTACCGAGGAACAGTTCCGGGTCTTCGTTCATGTTTGCTGTTTCAGGGTTGTTCTGCAGCAAAGAAATCAGATCAAACGAGGCCGGTTGCCCCAGTTTTGACATCCACAGTTGGTAGAACGCACCCGCGCACTCCATCAGCTCGTCGTAACGCCCCTGCATGTCGATGCTGTCGTCGCCGGTGACCTGAGGGATGTTGGTGGTGATGTCTGACCAATGGATCAGTTTGCGGCGCTCTTCATAAGGAAAGTCAAACAGCGTAGCGAGCATACGTGCGGTGAGCTCCACCGATACTTCCTGCACCCAGTTGAAGGTTTCACCGACTGGCAGGTTTTCCAGAATGTCGACGGCGCGTTCGCGGATTAGGGGTTCCAGTTCGGCCAGATTTCTAGGCGCCACCACCGGCGTCACTGCGCTGCGTTGCTTAGCGTGTTCCGGTTCATCCATGGAAATGAAATTGCGGCCTTGAATCTGACCTTCTACGGGAACGGGATCAACGATGGCGATACCTTTCTTCTCCGAGGAGAACACCGTGTTGTTGGAATCCACCTGTTTTATCAGGTCATGTGAGGTGACCGACCAGAACGAACCATTGACACTGTCTGCCAGATAGTGGACGGGGGCTTCTTTGCGTAAACGCGCAAACCACGGGCGCCACGTGTCATCACCAAAAAGTTCCGGTCGGCTGACGTCAATGTCTTCCAAGGCAGTGGCGTTTGCCTGGGCGGCTTGGTCGGCGGTGATGTTCATGCTGTTCTCCTCAAGTGGTTCAGCCCCGGTGTTGGTTCGAGCTAGCGCCGGTGCGCCATAGGGAAAGCCACAGTTACAGTATAGAAGAAAACCAGCGTCAGCCTGAGTGCCGCGCAGCACAAATTTTGAGTAGAAGTGACCCAGGCCGCAGGGCAAATCGGCACGGTGGACTGCTATGATACGCGTCCTTTTTTCAGATGTTTTCAGTGGGAGGGTAGTTGTGCTGCAGGAGCGTATAGAAGGGAAATGGATCGACTGTTTTGCGCGTGTGTTTGAGCGTTGTAACGTACAAGCGGGTGAAGAAGCCGCCATTATCTCCGAAACCCAGTCGCGTTCCATTAATCGCCAACTGGCGGAGCTGGCGCTGTTGCGCCTGGGCGCCAAACCTTACCACGTGGTGGTGCCCACACCGCCCCAAGCCGCACCGGTGCCGGTTCGTTCGACCGGTGCAACCGATGTCATCCAGCACAACAGTTCCGTCATAAACGCCTTAGCCAGCGCAGGTTTTGTCGTCGACTGCACGGTGGAAGGGATGTTGCACGCACCGGAGCTCCCGCAAATTCTAAAAGGCGGCGCGCGGGTGCTGATGGTGTCCAATGAGCATCCGGAAGCCCTCGAGCGGGTCGAACCGACGCCAGAACTGGAAACCCAGGTGAAGGCAGGCATGAAAATGTTGCGCGGTGCCAAGCAGATGCAAGTGATGTCGGACGCCGGTACTAACCTGGCGGTGTCGTTAGAGGGTGCTGTGGTCGGCGGCGGTTGGGGGTACGTGTCACGCCCAGGCTTAATCAGCCACTGGCCGGGCGGTTTGTGTTTGTGTTTCCCTGTTGCGGGCAGTGTTAACGGCACCCTGGTGTTGGATCGCGGCGATGTAAACCTCACCTTCAAACGGTACGCAGATGCGCCGATTACCCTCACCATCACCGATGATTACGTTACCGATATTGTCGGCGATGGGGTGGATGCGGATCTGATGCGCAGTTACTTTGCCGCCTGGGGTGATCGAGAGGCGTATGCGGTTAGCCATCTGGGTTGGGGCATGAACAAAGGTGCGCGCTGGGACGCCATGACCATGTACGACAAAAACGATTTTAACGGGACCGAGCTGCGCGCGTTTGGCGGCAATTTCCTTTACTCCACCGGGGCCAATGAAGTGGCCGGTCGGCATACCTTGGGGCACTTCGATTTACCCATGCGCGGTTGTACGGTCAGCTTGGATGGGCGGGCCGTGGTAGCGGCGGGGGAGCTACAAGGTGAGCTTGCGTGACTGACAGTTCGCCAAGCTCTCCCTATTTACCGACCTATAAGGAGCAGGGCAGTGGGCCGTTGCTGCTGTTTCTGCATGGCTTGGGCGGTAATCGACATTCTTTTGATCACCAGCTGGCGGTGTTGTCGCCACGTTATCGCTGTGTTGCTTGGGACGTGCCGGGTTATGGCGGCTCACCTCCCGTCGAACAGATGGACTTTACAGTGCTGGCGCGGTGTGTGGATAACCTGCTCTCCCACCTGCAGGCGCAACCTTTGGCGGTCATTGGCCACAGTCTCGGCGGCATGGTGGCGCAAGCTTGGTATGCGCAAGGCGGACGCTGCGAAAAACTGATATTGGCGCAGACCACAGCGCGCTTCGGCAAGCCGGGGAGCGAATGGAACCAGGAATTTCTGGCAGCGCGTTTAGCGCCTCTGGAGCAAGGTCTGGCTCCGGCAGATTTTGCCCGCGATTTGATTGCCGGCATGTTTCACGATGCCAGTAAAGGTGTAGCGATTGATGAGGCGATCGCCACCATGGCGCCGCTGCCCGCAGACGTTTACCGCCAGGTGATTGAATGCCTGGTGACCTTTGATTGTTTTGACAAGCTGCCTAACATCACCGTGCCAACCCTGTGTTTGGCGGCGGAGTTTGACAAAACCGCACCCGCTAAAGCCCTGGCGCAAATGGCCCAGCAAATACCCGGCGCTCAATACGAGTGTTTACCCGCGGCGGGGCACTTGGCTTATGTAGAGTGTGCGCAGCTGTTTACGGCTGCGCTGGCGGACTTTCTTGAACCGTCAGCAGCATCGGGATCGGATTAGGAAGAGGATGGATAAACCACAAGAACAAGAACTCATCGGCATTGCCAGAGAGTTAGGCCGTGACAAATTCTTAGACCGTGTGGCGGCCAATGATCGCCAGGGTATGTTCCCTACGGAGAACTATCAGGATCTGGCGCAAGCCGGGTTTTTAGCGTTGGTGATTCCGCAGCGCTACGGCGGTATGGGTGTGGACTACGCCAGCTATGCGCGCATCGCAGCGGAGCTTGGCTATTGGTGCGGGACTACCGCGCTGACATTTAACATGCATACCGCCACCATGATGTGGTCCGGCCAGGTGGCGGATCAATTGCCGATGTCAGCGGATCAGCGCGAACAACACCACCAACGGCGTGCCGCCATTTATGAGCGCGTTATTGCGGAAGATCTGTTGTTTGCTCAACCTTTTTCGGAACCCAACAGCGCGGCCGCTGCAGGCAAGGCGCCGTTTGGCACCACCGCCACACCCGTAGAAGGCGGCTACCTGGTAAACGGCCAAAAACACTTTGCTTCCCTGGCAGGCAGCGCAAATTTTTACGGTGTGTTGTGTACCTTGGCGGGGGATGCTGAGCCATCCGCCACCAATACTATGTACTTAGCGATTCCCGCGGATGCGCCTGGTTTTGAGGTGTTTGGCGATTGGGATGTGCTGGGTATGCGCGGCACCGTGTCGAAAAACTTGCGCTTTACCGATGTGTTTGTCCCGGCGGAGCAGGAAATGTTACCCACCGGCATGTATTACCAGGCGGCGCGTGATTGGCCGCATATGTTTATGACCTTGTGTCCCACCTATATGGGAATTGCACGTGCTGCGTTTGCGTTCACTTGTCAGTACTTAAATGGACAGGTTCCAGGTGGACCGCCGGCAAGCAGCAGTCGCGACAATCCAATTAAACAGGTGGCGGTGGCGCAGATGCGCATCAAACTGGAGCAGGCAGAAGCGTTGTTTGAACGGGCCATCAAGGATGCAGGCTACCAGCCTACCCCTCAGGCGCGCTTGCGGGCTTATGCGGCGCAATACACGGTCATGGAATTTGCCAATGACCTGTGCCGTGAAGCGATTCGCGTTTGCGGTGGCCGCTCTCTGTTTAAAAACCTACGCTTAGAGCAAATGTATCGCGATTCGCGCTGCGGCTCGCTGATGCTGCCCTGGACGCCTGACATATGTATTGAGCGGCTGGGTGCGGAAAGTCTTAAACACCCGGAACACTATCCGTGAACGGACTCGGGGACTGGATTCGTTACAACGCCAATTGGGCAGGAAATCGACAAGCCCTGGCGTTGGATGACCAGAGTTATACCTACGCGCAGATGGATGACGCGGTAACGCGACGTTGTCACCTGCTGGTCGAGCAGTTTGGTGTAAAAGCGGGTGATCACGTTGCGGTGTTAGGTTTTAACTCCTGTGAATTGATACTGCTGTTGTTTGCCTGCGCCCGGGTCAACTGTTCACTGATGCCCCTCAATAATCGACTGGCGCTGGGAGAACACCGTTGGATCCTGGATCACGCGGGTGCGTCACATCTGTTTTATGAACAAGAATTTGCGGACACCGCGCGGCAATTGGCGGAGGATCTTGCCGGCCTGCAGGCGATAGATCTCGAGGGCGAATACCTCGACACCCTGGCTCAGGTGGATGCACAGCCTTTTGCGGACCGTGGTGGGCTTGATGACGAGGTGTTGTTGATCTACACCTCTGGCACAACGGGGAATCCTAAGGGTGTGGTGCATCGACAACGGGCGCTGTTTTACAACGCTTTGAACGCCATTCACGCGCAAGAGATGCGCGCGTTGGACCACGTGTTGGGTGTTCTGCCGCTATTTCACTCCGGTGGCTTAAACATCCAAACCACACCGGCGTTTTACGTAGGCGCACGGGTCACCCTGCTGCGTAAATTTGACCCCGGCGTCACTTTGCAAGCTATCCAAACGCTGCGGCCGACGATGTTCCTGGCGGTCCCTGCGGTCATTCAGGCCTTGGTGGAACATCCATTGTGGAATAACACCGATATTTCCTGTTTACGGATGGTCGGCACCGGCTCCTCGACGGTGCCGGATGTTTTGCTCAATGCCTGGCACGACCGGGGTGTGCCTGCGACGCAAATCTACGGCATGACCGAAAGCGCGCCCACGGCCATTTGCCTACCCATTGCGGACACTCAAACCAAGCTGGGTGCCGCGGGTAAATCGGCCATGCATTGTGAAGCGCGCATCATTAAGAACGACGGCAGTGTGGCGGCGCCTGGCGAAGTCGGTGAAATACAGCTGCGCGGACCCAATCTGTTGAGTGAATATTTTGCCGAACCGGAGTTAACGGCGGCCTCTTTCGACGGGGAGTGGTTTCTTACCGGTGATCTTGGTCATACCGATGCCGAAGGCTTTTATTATGTAGATGACCGGAAAAAAGACGTCATCATCTCCGGCGGAGAGAACATCTACCCTGCGGAGTTGGAAAACGTCCTCGCCGATATGCCGGAATTGGCGGAATATGCCGTGGTTGGCCGCCCGGATCCAAGGTGGGGTGAGTCGCCGGTGGCCTGCGTGGTGTTTAAGGAGGGTATGGCAATCCCCGAGACGGCCCTGCTTGAAAGATTCGAAGAACGGTTGGCGCGCTATAAACACCCGCGCCAGGTGCGCATCTACGATGTGCTGCCGCGTAACGCCATGGGTAAAGTCAAAAAGTTTGAGCTGCGTGAGCGCCTAGCGGCTACGTGACTTCGCGCCGCGATGTCTTAGTTCGAACCCGCGAAATGTTCTAGTCATCACCTTTGAAAAAAGCCAGCGCGCGTTCGCGTGCGGCTTTATGGTCCACAATGGGAGCGGGATAAGTGACTTCTTCGGCCAACAGATCACCTTGGCTTGCGGCGGGTGTAGACAACGGCGCCTTAAACAATTGCCGTGCCGAAACTGCGTCAAGTTCAGCTACCCAACGTTTAACATAAATACCCTTGGGGTCAAAACGTTCACCTTGGCTGGCCGGGTTAAATATGCGGAAGTAGGGCGCTGCATCCGTACCCACCGAGGCGCTCCACTGCCAGCCACCGTTGTTGGAAGGGAAGTCTCCGTCCACCAGCTGCTGCATGAAGTAACGCTCACCTTCACGCCAATCGATCAGCAGATGTTTAGTCAGGAACATCGCGGTGACCATACGCACGCGGTTGTGCATCCAGCCGATTTCGCGCAGCTGACGCATGCCGGCGTCCACCAGGGGATAACCTGTTTCTCCACGTTGCCAAGCCTCAAGCTCATCCGGCGCAACACGCCATTGCAGCCGGTCGTAGTCTCGTTTGAAGGAAAAGCCGTAATTGACATGATCAAACAGCGCGACGATATGGCGGTAGAAGTCCCGCCAGGCCAGTTCCGCGATCCACTTTTCCGCACCGCTGTCACTGTCCGCGTGGCCAGCTTTCAGTTTCAGTGCGGTGGCGACACAGGTCCGTGCTGAGACGGTGCCGATGGCGAGATGAGCGGACAAGCCGCTGGTGCCGGGCTCGGACGGAATGTCGCGTCGCGTACCGTAGTTGGCCATACGCTCATCGGCAAAGTTAAACAACGTGCGTTGTGCCGTCGCTTCATCCGCCGGCCACTGCTCGGCCGCCAGGTCGGCGCATACGCCATCCCAAGATTCGGGGATTGGGTCTGAAGAAATGTTGCTGGGACTTTGCGTCTGAGGTGCAGGCAGCGGTTGCCCCATGTGTTGCTCGAGGCGATTGCGCCATTGCTTAAAAAATGGCGAAAACACCGTGTACGGTTTGTTGCCACTGGTAAGTAAAGTACCGGGCGCAAACAGAGTGTCGGCGGTATAACGCTGCACTGGGATCCCCGCCGCGGTTAAGTCTTGTTCAACCGCCAGGTCGCGCCGGCGTTCGTTGAGCGGATACTCGTCATTAAAGTGGACGTTAGCAACTTCATGCTGATTGCACAGGGCTAACAGCGCGGCTGATACATCGGCAAATGTCGGCGTATGCAGGATGAGAAGGGGAATGTTGAGTTCAGCGAGCTCCGCACTTAACGCCCGCAACGCGCGTTGTTGGAAGGCAATACGCCGATCCCCCATGTCGTGGCTGCGCCACTGGGCGGTGCAAATACAGTAGCAAGCGATTGTTTGGCCGTTGCCGGTGGCTGCGTGCAATGCCGGGTGGTCTGCCACCCGCAAATCGTTTCGAAACCAGACCAATTGCCGCACTGGCTTTACTCCTTAAATTAAAGCGTGAGGAAAGATGCGCTGTAGGATAGTGGCCCGTCGATCAACAACGTGTGAACTGCCGGTGAATGCGGCATTGCCTGTGTTGACATGCGCTTCACGGAGCGCAAAGGAATATGGCATCGTGCAATCCAAGTTTGGTAATCAGCGCTAGGTCATGTGGTCGCAAGTCATATCGTGGGTAGATTCCTACCGTATTCAACCGCAAAGTGAAGACGAAAACATCGCATGGCTGCGTGTGGTGCCGATCATAGCGCTGCACGTGACTGCGCTGGTGGGTGTGTTTATTTTTGACATCGCCCTGGTGGATATAGCGGTTGCACTGTTCTTGTATCTGTTGCGCATGTTTGCGATTACCGGGTTTTACCACCGTTACTTTTCACATAAGTCGTTCAAAACCTCACGTGCCCATCAGTTTTTCTGGGCATCGGTGGCGGCGTCTTCGGGTCAGCGGGGTCCTCTATGGTGGGCGGCGCATCACCGTCAGCACCATCGGCACACAGATGAGGTAAGCGATCCCCACAACTCGCGTAAGGGGTTTTGGTGGTCCCACATGGGCTGGATCTTGTGCGACAAACACTTTGCCACCCAAACCCGGCAGGTGAGAGATTTAGCCAAATATCCCGAACTGGTTTGGCTTGACCGCTTTGACGTCGCCTCCCCGGCGGGACTGGCGGTGTTGGTGTACCTATTTGGATTGCTGATGGAGACAGTGTTCCCCCAGGCCGGTACCACCGCGCTGCAAATGCTGTTCTGGGGGTTCTTAGTGTCCACCCTGGTGCTGCTGCACATTACGCTGTGCATAAACTCGTTGGCGCATCGGTGGGGTCGCCGAACCTACGACACGGAAGACGACAGCCGCAATTCTCTCATCTTGGCGCTGCTTACCCTGGGTGAAGGTTGGCACAACAATCACCACCATTATTGCGGGTCGACACGTCAGGGTTTCCGCTGGTGGCAAATTGACTTGTCCTACTACGTGTTGCGCGGGATGGCCAGCGTGGGTCTGATATGGGACGTTCGCGAACCGCCGCCGCGGGTGTTGCAGGATTTATCGTGAGCAGCGGGCTCAAAGTGGCAGTGGTTGGCGCCGGAATTTCCGGTATTGCGGCGGCCTGGCGGCTGCAGCAGGCGGGCTGTACCGTGGATCTGTATGAGAAAGGTGATCGCCTCGGAGGCCACACCCACACGCACACTCTACCCATTGCGGGTGGTCAGGACACCACGGTTGAAGTGGACACCGGCTTCATCGTCTTTAACAACTACAACTATCCCCATTTCAGCGCTTGGTTAAACGAGCTTGGGGTGGCCTCGCAAGCGTCTGACATGAGTTTTGCGGTGCGCGATGACATTGCCCACTTGGAGTACGGCACCACCAACTTGCGCGCAATCTTGGCGAATTACGGGCAGCTGGTGCGGCCGGCCTACTGGCAAATGTGGCGAGATTTACTGCGGTTTTACCGAAAGTTGGACGCCGGCGACATTGAGGACACCACGTTAGGTGCTTACCTTGAGGCGCACAACTATGGCGCTGCCTTTGTGCACAGTCACATGGCGCCGATGTGCGCTGCGCTGTGGTCGCAGCCGGCGCAGGAAAGTCTGCAGCTCGCCTTGCGCCACGTCGTGGCATTTATGCGTCATCACAAGATGCTCAACATAACCGACCGCCCGCAGTGGCGTGTGGTGTGCGGTGGCTCCTCGGCCTATCTGGGCGCTTTTCAACAACAATTTGCAGGCGGCGTACAGCTACGGGCAGATGTGGCCGCAATTCATCGCACCGCAACCGGTGTGGAGCTGCAGCTGGCCACGGGTAATGCGCGTTATGATGGGGTGGTCCTGGCTTGTCATTCTGATCAGGCGCTGGGATTACTGGCGGATGCCACGGCAGCGGAGCATGACGTGTTGGGGGCTATCCCCTACCAGGACAATCATGTGTATTTGCATGAAGACGTTTCGTTTATGCCGCGCAACCGTCGATGCTGGTCGAGTTGGAACGTGGTGCGTGAGGCGGACGGCGCCTACACCATCACCTATTGGATGAACAAGCTACAAAATCTGCCGTGCGACGAGCAGTTTTTTGTCACGCTCAATCCCCAGCGGGTGCCACGGACAGTGCGGTGGCAAGGCTTCTACCAACATCCACACTTTACCCGTGCCTCGTTTGCGGCTCAGCAACGCGGCGCAGAGATTGCCACCGAGCGCACACAGTTTGCCGGGGCTTATTGGGGGAAAGGCTTTCACGAGGATGGCTTCGTGAGCGGCCTGCGCGCCGCGGATGCGCTGCTGCAAAGGGAGGTGTCGCGTGCCGCTTGAAGCACCTGCATCCGGAGGAGCATCGCCAGAACTGCTGCGCGAGGCGGTGCTCGCAGGCACCGTTGTGCATCGGCGCAACTTTGATGTGCAGCATGGCTTTACGTACCCGGTGTGGATGGCGTTAGCGTCTTTGCCTAGCGGGCGCAGTCAAGCTGGCACGCTGAGCCGATGGCTGCGTCCCCGTTGGTCCAAGTATTTAAGCTGGGAGCGTTTGGAAGCCTTGATTGATACACCCCTGCAGCGGGACACGTATTCAATATGGCTGCTCACTCAGCCCAGCATGGTGGGGCGGTCTTTCAATCCGGTGTCTTTCTATTTTGTTACCAGCGAACAACAAATTTGTTGGATCGTAGCGCACATCACCAACACCCCCTGGGATGAAGACCACTGCTATGTTTTGGCGCAGGAAGGTAGTGAAGGCAGTGACAGTTGGACGTTTGACAAGACTTTTCACGTGTCTCCGTTTATGCCGATGGGTTTGCGTTACAACTGGCGTTTTCGGGTGGCGGCGGAGCGGATCGATATCGATATGCACCTGTTTAAACAGTCACAGCGGGTGTTTTTCGCGACGCTAAATCTCAAACCGCAGCCAACTTCAAAATGGCTCGGGCTAAAACTTCGTTTGACCTACCCCTTGCAAAACCTGCGGACCCTGGCGCGCATCTACTACCAGGCTGCACGACTAAAACTGAAAGGAGCGCAATTTTATGCTCACCCAGACAGCTCATCGATCCGCTGAGGCGGCAAATCTCAAATCACCGTGGCTGCACCGAACCGCGCGGCGTGTGGTGCTGAACAGCATGCAGGCGATTGAGCACGGCGCCTTACACGTCATCGAAGCCGGTCAAGTGATGCGCTTCGGCGATCCCGCGGCCACACCTGCGGTGGTGCGGGTGGAGGATTCGCGTTTTTACATGCGCTTGTTACTTGGCGGTACCGTGGGTGCCGGTGAGGCTTATGCAGACGGCGACTGGGATACACCGGATTTAACCTTGTTAGTTCGGCTGATGGTGGCCAATCGGTCGGCGCTGGAGGGTTTGGACAACGCTTTCTCTCGGTCGCTGAAACACGGGATGGAAAAGCTGCAACACTGGCGTAATGCCAATACGCGCAAAGGTAGCCAGCGCAACATCGCTGCCCATTACGATTTGAGCAACAACTTTTTCCGCCTCTGGCTGGATCAACGCATGATGTATTCCAGCGCGGTGTTTGCACAAAGCGATTGGGATTTAGATCAGGCCAGTGAAGCCAAGCTGGCCAGGTTATGTGAGTTGTTGGAGCTTCAGCCGGGTGATCACTTGCTGGAGATTGGTACCGGCTGGGGTGGACTGGCGGTCTACGCCGCACAACACTATGACGTCCAGGTCACCACCACCACCATTTCCAAGCAGCAGTATGCAGAGGCCAAGGCGCGCATTGCGGCGGCCGGCTTGCAGGACAAAGTAGAGTTGCTGCTCAAAGACTATCGCGATCTCACCGGCGAATACGACAAGGTGGTGTCGGTGGAAATGGTGGAAGCGGTCGGTGACCAGTTTGTCGACGGCTATTTCAGCCAGGTAGAAACGCTGCTGCGCCCGGGCGGGCGATTTGTCATGCAGGCCATCACCATCGATGACCAACGCTACCTGGAAGCATTGAAGGAAGTGGATTTCATCAAGAAACACATTTTCCCGGGTAGTTTTATACCCTCGGTAACAAGGCTTGTCACCGCGGCTACCCGCACCTCCTCGATGAAGTTGGTGCGGTTGGACGATATCGGCTTGGACTACGCTAAAACGTTGCGCTGCTGGTCGGAGAATTTTTCGGCAGTGGCGGAACAGCTGCTGGAATTAGGTTTCGACCGCCGCTTTCAGCGTCTGTGGCAATTCTACTTCTCATACTGCGAAGGGGGCTTTTTGGAACGCACCATTAGTGACGTACACATGGTGTTTGCGAACCAGCCGCGTCCGCTCGCGGCAACATACACCTCACGGAGTTCTTAACATGGCATCCATAATTGCTCTTGCGGAATCGGGTTGGGTTCCGGATTCACTCATCCGCGTCGGGATCCGACAGTTGGTTAAACAGCGTCTGAGAGAAGAGCGCCGCCAGCCCGCCGACATCAAAGAAGTGCGTACGCAAGCGCTGCGCGACAGCGTGGTGGCGCTGCACACGGAAGAGGCGAACGAACAACATTACGAAGTGCCTACTGAGTTTTTTCAATTGGTGTTGGGCCCACGCTTAAAGTACTCAGCCTGCGTCTATCCGGACCCTGCCGCGAGCTTGGCGCAAGCTGAGATTCACACGCTGGAGCTTTATGGGCAGCGCATGGGCATCGAGGATGGCGATCATGTGCTTGATCTCGGTTGTGGCTGGGGCAGTTTTTCGCTGTGGATGGCGGAGCGTAACCCCAGCCTCTCCATCACTGCGGTTTCGAACTCCAACACACAGCGTGAGTACATTCAGAGCCGCATAGACGCCCTGGGTCTGCACAATTTGAAGGTGCTGACCGCGGATGTAAACGAACTGAGCTTGCCTGAAGGCAGTTTCGACAAAGTGATTTCCGTGGAGATGTTTGAGCATGTGCGCAACTATGCGGTGCTGTTGGCGCGCATCAGCAGCTGGCTGAAGCCGGGTGGGGTGCTGTTTACTCACATCTTCTGCCACAAGGAGTTGATATATCCTTTCGAGCCGGAAGGGGAAAGTAACTGGATGGCGCGGTATTTCTTCACCGGCGGGCTGATGCCGGCGGCGGATACGCTCCTATCCTTTCAGGACGACCTCAGCCTGGAAGACCGCTGGCTCCACGACGGTACACACTATGAGCGCACCGCGCGGGACTGGCTGGAAAACATGGACCAGCACGCTGAGCATGTTTCCAAACCGTTGCGCGATACCTATGGCGAAGCGCAATGGAGCGTATGGCAACAGCGTTGGCGTATGTTTTTTATGGCGTGCGAAGAAATGTTTGCCTACGACCGTGGCAGCGAATGGCAGGTGGCCCACTATCGGTTTGTTAAACCGCGTTAGATGTCCCGCATGAGCGGCGCGAAGCCTGCCACTGCTTTCTGGATGTAGGGGAAGTCCCCCTGGGGCCGGAACACAATTTGTGTAGCGCCGATCTGAAGCCACTGTTGTGCGTCTTCGACCCACGCTTCCGGGTTGTCACCGGCGGCAAAAATGGTGGTCTCTACGCCCACCTGATCGGGATCGCGGCCGGCGGCTTCTGCCGCCGCTTTAAAGTCGGCGATGGTTTGCGCGGCTGCGGCATCCGGTTTGGGCATCATCGCCTGCCAGCCGTCACCGATACGCGCGGCGCGCATGATGGCCGGCCGGGCGAAGTCGCGGATGATATTGAAATCACTGCCAATCTCCACCTGGGGAAATGCAGACCAATGGGTGCGTTAGGGTTTGCTATGACGCCGCCTCTCTATCGTTTTAAATTCACGGGTGTACGGAAAACAGGCGGCTTTACAGTGCGTCGATCATCCCTTGTAACACGGCGTTGAACGCATCCGGTAACTCGAAGTAGCTGCTGTGTCCGGCATCGCCAAGGTTTACATAGTTGGCCCCCGGCAAGGATGCGGCCAGTGCTTCAAGGTAGGCGGGCGGGAACAAGATGTCATGGTCTGCGCACACAAATACCGTAGGGATTTGATAGTCGGTGAGGGTATCGGTGTTAACGCCTAGACCACTTGTGCCAATGCTGCGGGTGATCACGTTTGGGTCAATCCCGTTAAAGCTGCTGATTTGTGCATACAACAGAGCGCCGGCGCGGTTTTTCTCCGGAAAATCCGCGGCCAAAGCGGGGCTGCCAATTTCGGTGAAGGGTTTGCTGATCTGATCGGCCACACTGCTTAAATCGCGCACCGCGCTTTTGTGCTCAAACACCCCGGGGGTGTGACTCATCAGGAGCGCCAGCACACGCTCCGGATGCTGGATGGCCATCTGACTGCCGGTCCATCCGCCCATGGATTGGCACACAAATACCGCCTGCTCAATCCCCTCCGCATCCATAATGGCCATCACATCATCCGGAAACCTGGCCGGATCAAACTCGCCGGCCGGACAGGCTGATCTGGCGAAGTAGCGGTGATCAAAGGTGATAACGCGGTGACGTTTGGAAAATTCGGCGACCTGATAAAACCAGATGGCAGCGTTACCGCCCATGCCATGGGCAAAAATAATGGCTGGCGCACCATCAATATCACTTTCACCATAACTTTCGTAGTAGATATCCGTGCCGTGACTGGTCACTGTTGCCATGTTGTCCCCCCTCTCTTCTTGTCAGTCTGTTGGTAGCGCCGCCAGCGGATACTCGGTGGTGTACTTTACCTGACGCAGGGCAAATGTACTGCTCAAGTTGTCGACACCGGGTAAGTTGATCAACGTGTGTTTCAACAGATGTTCGTAGGCGGTGACATCGGAGACGACCACGCGTAACAGAAAGTCTCTGTCACCGGACACTGTGTAACACTCCACGATCTCCGGGATGTCCTGCACCGCTTCTTCAAACAGAGTGAGCCCGTTCTCGCGGTGATTTTTGAGCGTAACCTGGACAAAGACGTTGACGCTGAGGTGCAAAGCATCCGCGTCTAACAGCGTCACTTTGCCGCGGATGACACCGTCTTCTTCCATACGTTTCACCCGGCGCCAGCAGGGTGTGTGGGACAGACCAACCCGATCTCCTAAGTCTTGCATGGATATCTCCGCATCCTTCTGCAATTCCCGAAGTATCTTGATATCGAAAGAATCTAGAGATTTCATCCTAATATATGGACTTAAGCGATATTAAAGTACTAATTATCTGCTCAATGATGTTATTTTTGCAACCTAATCCTATGGCTGCGGCCTTAGCATGAGGCATCGTTTATATGTCCTTGCGGAGTCAGACATGCACCACCCGGCCGCACCTTTATCTTTCTCTCCCCTCACACCCCTCACACCGTTCACGCTAGAACAGAAGTACACCCAAGCTGATGGTGTCGTGCTGATCAGTGGGATCCAGGCCTTGGTGCGCGCCTTACACACCCGTGCGCAATTGGACGCTGCCCGTGGCTTGCAGACGGGGGGCTTCGTGTCCGGCTATCGAGGCTCACCCCTGGGCGGGTTAGACAAAACCTTATGGCAGCAACAAACCCAATTACTAGCGCGCAATATCCACTTTCAACCGGGGGTGAATGAAGATTTAGCCGCCACTGCTGTGTGGGGGAGTCAGCAAGTGGGTCTTCACGCTGGCGCCAAGGTGGATGGCGTTTTTGGTCTTTGGTATGGCAAAACACCCGGCTTGGACCGCTCTTGTGATGCCATACGTCACGCCAATGCGTGGGGTACCAGTGCCCACGGCGGCGTGCTGTTGGTGGTGGGGGATGACCCGGCGGCAAAATCTTCAAGTCTGGCCACGCAAAGCGAGTTTGCCCTGCAAGATATGATGTTACCGGTGTTGGCACCCGCGGATGTGCAGGAAGTGCACGACTACGCCGTGCTGGGTTGGGAGCTGTCTCGTCATAGCGGTTTGTGGGTGGGTTTAAAAGCCATTGCCGATCACATGGACAGTGCGGCGACCATTGAAGTGGGCTTACCCCGCTTCCAGGTAGCCGCCGCTGCAACTTCGGATGTACACATTCGTCGGGAGGATACCCCAACTGCCCAGGAGCAGCGTTTACTGGAACAGAAACTGCCTGCAGCGCTGGAATTTGCTCGGCGCGCCGGTCTCAATCAATGGCTTACGCGGGCGCCGGCAGCCGCACAGCGCGACGCTGAGAGGACCAACGATAAACAGCGCCAAACCTTGGGAATCATCGCCGCGGGTAAGGCGTATCGTGATGTGCGCGAAGCGTTCAGCCAACTCGGTTATCACAACTTGGATGAGATCCGGACCGCAGGTGTGGAGATTCTTAAGCTGGGTATGACCTGGCCGTTAGACCCAGAGCTGTTGCGCAACTTTGCAGATGCTGTGGATCAGCTGTGGGTGGTGGAAGAGAAGCGCGCCTTTGTGGAGCCGCAGGTTAAAGAAATACTCTACGGCATGGCAGCGGCCCCGCCGGTGAGCGGTAAATACGACAGCACCGGGCAGCGTCGACTGCCGAGCGCCGGAATTTTAGACGTAGCAAAGATTGCCCGCGTGTTGGCGCAAGTGTTGCAGCTTGCGCCAGCTGCCTGGCTGCAACGGGTAACGGCTTCTGAAGCGCAAACAGCGAATGTAAATGCGCCAGCCAAACAAGAGCGCACACCGTTATTCTGCGCAGGGTGCCCGCACAACACTTCAACCCGGGTGCCCGAAGGTAGCCGCGCCACCGCTGGCATCGGTTGTCACTACATGGTGCAGTGGATGGACCGCAACACCGACAGCTGCACGCAGATGGGCGGCGAAGGTGTGACCTGGCTGGGCGAAGCGCCGTTTACCGAGGAGCCGCACATATTCGCCAACTTGGGTGACGGCACCTATTTCCACTCCGGTGTGTTGGCCATTCGCCAGGCGGTCGCTGCGGACGTCAACATCACCTACAAGATTCTGTTTAACGAAGCCGTCGCTATGACCGGCGGGCAGCCGGTCGACGGCGCTTTGACGATACAAAGTTTGGTTCAACAGTTACGTGCCGAGGGTGTGGGGCGCATCGCCTTGGTCGGCGATGCGCCCGAAGCGCTGGCGGAAACTGCGGAATTTAAGGTGCCGGGTTTGTCGGTGCATCACCGGCGGGAACTCGATCAGGTACAGCGCACGTTGCGCGAGCACGTCGGTGTGAGTGTCATCGTTTACCAACAAACCTGTGCCACCGAACTACGCCGGCGGCGCAAACGCGGACAGGAGGCGGATACCAAACCGCGTTTGATGATCAATCAGGCGGTTTGTGAAGGTTGTGGTGATTGCTCCGTGCAATCAAACTGTGTGGCGGTGGAACCCGTGGAAACCGACTTGGGCGTTAAGCGCCGTATCAACCAGACGCTGTGTAACAAAGACCTGAGCTGTGCCGAGGGATTCTGCCCCGCCTTTGTGGAAGTGCAAGGTGAACCGCGCGGGCCAATGTCTGCCACCGCTGATCTAGACAGCTTGCGAAAGGCTCTACCGACGCCGCAGCCGCGGCAGCACGCAGATATATTGGTGGCCGGTGTAGGTGGTACTGGCATAGTCACCTTGAGCGCCTTGTTGGCCGCAGGTGCCAGGATGGATGGCAAGGCTGTGCGCACTTTAGACATGACCGGTTTGGCGCAGAAAGGCGGTGCGGTCTTTTCCCATGTACGTATTGCCGAGGCCAGCGAACAGCTCCATACGCCGCGTATCCCCAATGCCGGCGCCGATGTACTGGTGGCCTGTGATTTGGTAGCCGCGGCGAGTAACGAAGCACTTGAGCTGCTGCACGCAAACACACAAGTGGCGTTGAATAGCCACGTCATGCCCACCGCAGACTTTGTTTTGGGCCACGGTCAGCAAACCCAGGCGGGCCAACGTATTGCCCGGCTGAAGCGCGTGACCCGGCATGTTGCCAGCCTGGCGGCAGAAGAGACCATTGAAGCCTGCCTCGGTGATGCGCAACAGGCCAATATCATGTTGCTGGGTTATGCCTATCAGTTGGGTGGCATACCGCTGACGCTGCCTGCCGTGGAGCGTGCCATTGAACTCAACGGCGTGGCGGTAGAACGTAACCTGTTGGCGTTTCATTTAGGCCGCGCGGCGGTTGCCGACCCCAGCCTAGTGCCGGACAAAGCACCCGATTCAAGCGAAGCAGCCCCGCAGACGTTGCAAGAACTATTGCCTCAGCGCGCTGCAGCCCTGGCGGTGTATCAAGATGAGGCCCTGGCGCAGCGCTACCGCCAACTGTTGGCGCGTGTTGCACATGCAGAACAAACCCTGCGGCCGGGTAGTGAGCAGCTCACCCGGGCAGTCGCCGAAAGCTACTACCGGCTACTGGCGGTAAAAGACGAGTACGAGGTGGCGCGCTTGCTGCTGGATAAGTCTTTCAACCAGCAGTTGCACGCACAGTTTGGCGCCGCCGCCAAAGTGAAGTATTTGCTTGCACCCCCGGCGCTGGGCACCCGCAAACGCCGTTTTGGCCCTTGGGTCAAAGTGGTCTTTCGAGTCCTGAAGTCGATGCGGTTTATGCGTAATACGCGGTTGGATCCATTTGCCTATACCGCGGAGCGGCGCCAAGCCGTGCAGTTGTTGGCTCGATTTGAGGCGCTGCTGGAAGAGATCCTACCGGCACTCACCCTACAAAACTTGAGCATAGCGGTGGCGTTGGCGCGTTTGCCCTTGCAGGTGCGTGGCTTTGGTTACGTCAAAGCCGCGGCGATAGAAAAGGCGGAGCGGCAACAGCAGCAGCTATTGCAGGCGTTTCGCACGCCGCCTACGCCGGTGATCGTGTTTGATCCCGGCAAACAAGCTGCTTAACGCTGGTAGTGGTTAAGTTAGGTGTATTGATTTTTTTGGTAGGAAGGGCCTAGGGCGCTTCGTTGTAGTGATCAACCCCGTCGATGCGCTTTTTTAAAGGGTCCAGCATGCGATCGACCGCCTGCATACGTGGGGTCACCGGCCAAGGGTTGGCGTAGCGAAACAGAAACCACACGGCTTCATCCAAACGTTCCGCCATGGAGGGGCCGACGTGGTCCGCACCGCGTACCAGGTGGTATTCGTGCCTGATGCGTTGGTCCCATAAGACGCGGTGCAGAAACTCAGCGCCTTCATACAGCCAGAATTGATCTTCATCGCCAGCTTCGACGTAGATTTGTAATCCGGATGCACGGATTTTGTCGGCGTACTTCACCGCCATGCTGGCGGGGTTGTTGTTGGCCCAATAGGATTCATCAACGGGTTTCCCGTACGCGCGTTGAAAGAGTTCGTCGCTGCGCCAGAAACGGTGTTTGGGTTGCATGTCGGAAAATTTCAACAACGGCTCAATGCCGGGTTCAAGCGCCGCTACGCCACCAAATTTGTCGGGATAACGAAAAGCGATACGTAGCGAACCCATGCCGCCCATGGAGATGCCGGTAATAAAGGTGCGTTTGGGGTCCGATGTGGCCGGATAGGTCTTGCGCACATGTGGCAGGAGTTCGTCGACGATGAAGTCTTCCCACAACTCACTGCCATCTTTGAAGTTCATGTAGAACCCCCGCGCAGTGACCGATGGCATCACCACTACAGCGGGTGGGATGGCTTCGCTGTCCCACCATTGCTGCCAGGATGGTGCTTGCCTGAGCAGCACATCACGGCTGCCGCCGCCGCCATGCAGGTTGATGACCAACGGCAGATCATCCAAGTCGCGAAAACCCTTGGGTGCCACCACCGCGTATTCAACCGGACTTGGCACCAGCGCCGACTCAAGCTCGGCCTTGACGATCTCCGCTGCGCTGGCAGTTGGCAACCAGTGCAGTACAGTGACGCTCAGAATGATGATCAATCGCAGCATATTAACCCCCTGCCGTGCGTGATTAGGCTCATCCACCTGCTAAGGTGCCTCTGAGCTTTGGAGACTTATTCAGATGGAATGGACACCGCCCTCTTTGAATCTGCATCTTTGAATCGGCATCTCTGAATCGGCATCGATGTGCCATAGTTGAGATGTTCAACATCAACTAGAGAGGACGGCATCCATGAATAAGATTAGCCTGATCGGACTGGGCTTGGCAAAGAACGTATTTCAGGTCCATGTCGGCGAAGTCCATAGAGGCGAGGAGATCAGACTCCACAAATAGGCCGGATGTAAGACTGCAATCGACTGTTTCTCGACAGGGATTTCACTTGGCAAACAGGCGGTGTCCATGTAAGGCACCCTAGTGCTCAAACCACTTGAAAACTTAGGATCAGAGTTCGCCAGCTTTGGGCTGGCAAGGAAGAGTGAGGAGTAATATCTGGATATTGCGACGAGCAA
>JANQKS010000034.1 GCA_028281005.1 Pseudomonadales bacterium | reverse complement strand
CGCGCCCGCTGGGAGGCACTGGCGCGTGCGCTGGGCTGCGTTGGCGCTCTTGAAAAGGTGCCTACATTTCCTGCGAGCGCCGCCTTGCCAGCCCACGCGCCAGTGCCTCTGAGCTTTTGAGACTTATTCAGAGGTTCCCTAAACTGTTCGACTTAAGTTCGGGGAGGGATACAGACATGCGGCGCAGCGGTTTTGCTTTGCACCGACTCCTGCTGGCCGGGCTTTGCAGCGTGTTGCTGCATGCGATCGCGTTGGTATTGCTCACAGGTAAAGATCAGTCACCCGCGGATGAGGCGCCAGTTATCTCAGCCACCTTCGAATGGGTGCGCGCAGCGCCAACAAACTTGCCAACCCCCAATGCTGAGCAGGCAGCCAACCCACTGCTGCACGAACTCCCGGAAATAGCGCAGGCAAGCGAACAACCACCTGTCCCCCAGCCATTGCCTGATCCTCTAAATGCAGCCATTGCAACGCCCGCAATTGCAACACCCGTAATAGAAACGCCCGCAATAGAAACGCGCACCGACCAGAGTGCACAAACGGCTGCACCACCTCACCTTGGACTGACTTTGTCCCGCAGCCTGTTAAGTGGCATCAGTACCGAGACCGCTGCGGACGCCTGGCAAGCCTTCAACGCAGAGGCGTGCACTCCCGCCCAACACCACGCCGATTTATACAATTGCCCTGCCCAAGCAGCATTGCTTGAAGACCCGACGGCGCAATTCTACGCGGACCTGTTGCACCAAACGCTCGCGCACCTCGACAACCGCAGTCCTAGTCTCAAGCGCGACCTGGACCGGGCGGGTGCGCTGTTGGCGCAAGCGGAGCAATTAGCGGCATTGAATCCAAGCGATCAAGTCCAGGCTGCCCTGGTGCGGGAACAACGAGCCCTCATTTCCCAGCAAGTGATGGACATCGACCGGCGCTACAGCCAATTCAATTTGCTGCGTCTGCTACCCATCGGCGCCAAGGTGCTGAAAGGCTTACAACAACAAGCCGAAGGCGGGTAGTATTCCGCCACCCATCACCGGAATGATTGCTTGAACACTGTCGCCCACAGCGATAGCGCAGCCGCCTATCGGCCTGAAATTGACGGTCTGCGCGCCTTGGCGGTGCTGCCCGTGGTGTTTTACCACGCGGGGTTTGCACCCTTCTCCGGCGGCTTTGTTGGTGTGGACGTATTTTTTGTCATCTCCGGCTATTTGATCACCGCTATTCTGGTACGCGAAATAGGCGCGGGTGAATTCAGTTTGGCGCGTTTTTACGAACGGCGCGCAAGGCGTTTGTTCCCGGCGCTATTTGCAGTCATCGGCGCCGCCAGCGTCGCCGGGGTATTTCTGCTGATGCCCACCGAGCTCGAAGACTTCGGCGAAAGCGCCGCCACCACCGCGTTGTTTACGTCCAACTTTCTGTTTTTTAGTGAAGCCGGCTATTTCGCTGGCCCTGCTGAGCTCAAACCGCTGCTACATACGTGGTCACTGGCCATCGAAGAACAGTATTACTTACTGTTTCCGGGGTTTCTGCTGCTCATCACCCGCTATGCCCGCAGCCATTATTTGCAGTGGGTGGTAGGTCTTTGGTTGGTCTCATTTATCACCAGCGTAGTGTGGATCGAAGCAGACCCGGACGGTGCTTTTTATCTATTACCCAGCCGCACCTGGGAGCTGATGACCGGTTCGTTACTGGCCATTGGCAACTGGAAAATCTCCCGTCCTGCCTTAAAC
Source organism: Pseudomonadales bacterium (assembly GCA_028281005.1). Classification (GTDB taxonomy): domain Bacteria; phylum Pseudomonadota; class Gammaproteobacteria; order Pseudomonadales; family Azotimanducaceae; genus UBA4421. The sequence goes on along the minus strand of JANQKS010000034.1, from coordinate 9,689 downwards.
GAGTTCGGCGCGGCATTGGGGGTCTTGTTAATACTCTGGGCGGTGTTTGGTTTCTCCAGTGCCACACCGTTTCCCGGCGCTGCGGCGCTGCTGCCCTGTCTGGGTACGGCGCTGGTGATCCTGTGTGCACAACAAGCCCATGCAACGGTAGTTGGCCGGCTCTTAAGTTGGCGGCCCATCGTATTTGTCGGGTTAATTTCCTACTCGCTGTATCTATGGCACTGGCCACTGTTGGTGTACGCCCGACATGCTTTGGTGCGGTCTCTGCAGCCGCTTGAAGCGGCCGTCATCGTTGCGTTGGCGATTGTGTTGGCCATCGCCTCTTGGAAATTTATCGAGCAGCCATTCCGCGGCCGCCATGGTTGGCTAAATCGCAAACAGGTCTTTCGCGGCTCAATGGCCGTGATCGGCGTCGCTGTACTCACGGGTTTGTTGTTTGATCAAACCGAAGGGTTCCCGCAGCGCTTACCGGATGCGGTTGCCCAAGTGGCCGCCGTAGCAGAAGAACGACCGGCCCAGCGAGAGCGTTGTGAAGGCGTAGACATCGACCCGCAACTGCTGTGCCGGGTTAACATGGCGGATGTCGATCCAACGTTCCTTCTATGGGGCGATTCACACGCCATGATGAGCATGATGGCCATTGGCCAAGCCGCTGCAGCTACGGGCCGCAACGGTTTGCTCGCCGCCACCAACGGCTGTGCGCCACTATTGGGCGTATATCGACCGGCTCGCGGCCGCACGGATTGCCGTGCCTACAATCAGGCTACGCTGGATATGATCGAACAACTGCCGCAGCTGCAAACCATTGTACTGATGGCGCGTTGGCCGCGGTATGCCGAGGCAACTCCGTTTGGCGAAGAAAGCAGCGAAATTTTGTGGTTGGCAGATGCCGCCGGAACCGCGGCGACCCCGGCAGAAAACCGGGCCATGTTCTCGACGGCACTCACCCGGACCGTACAAAGCCTGGTCGATCTGGGCCGCGAGGTGGTGATCATCGGCGCGGTGCCGGAGGCAGGCGTAGAAGTCCCCATCAAACTGGCCAAAGCCAAATGGTGGGGTGCAGGCGCCGACCTAGCGTTGCCGCTGGCGAACTTCGCCGAGCGTCAGCAATATGTTGACGAGACGATACGTGCGCTAAGTTCACAGCTGGCGCCCGCTGTGCGTTATCAACCGGTGGCTCCCGCGCTTTGCTCCACTGCCTCATGCACCTTGGTGAGCGACGATGGCATGCCCCTTTACTTCGACGATAACCATTTATCCCGCATCGGCTTGGAGACCATTCAACCGGTGTTGAACGAGATGTTCATCCATCTTAACGAGCCGGCTCCCGCGGAATAGCGGCGCACGCCTGCCCAAGCAGAGGTCTCAAACACGCAAAGGCGCATTAAGGTAGTTAAGGCAATTAAGGTAGGTCCAACAGCGGTGATTTTCCTTTATGACCCGCCCACTTTGGCAGACCGTCCTCCACATCGCGCACCCGCTGGCCGTAAAAAAGATGGCAGCTCGGCATAAACACCGCCGGCATATCTCGCACCGAAGGAAATTCAAACAAGGTCGGAAAAGCCAACCACATACGCCGCCCCTCATCCGCCAGCAAGCTCCCGCATATGCCACAGGACACCTTTACCGGGAGCTCACGTCCGTCTAAGGGTTGGTAAGCCTGCCGCTGGGCGTTGTAGAAGCGCAAATGTTCGACACCGCGCACAAATCGAACATCCGCTTTGTGAAAGATGGCAGCCCATTGCATGGGCGCGCCGTGCAACAACTGGCAATCACGGCAGTGGCAGTACTTCGCATCCAGCGGGTCCGCACAGACTTCATAACACACGGCACCACAGTGACATTGCGCACGGTAGCGAGGGACAAAGGCCGAGTCATCCATCACACCGTAAGCAGGCCCGAGTGCCGCCATGATTTAGGTTGCGCTTACCACTTGGTGGGCAGCTTTTTGGCCGCCAACTGGTTTTTCAGCGTGACGTACTGGGGCAAACCATCTTTGTAGGCCGGATAATCTTCCCCTTCAATCAGCGGCGCCAGGTAACGCTTGGCCGCCGCCGTCACCCCAAAACCATCTTTGGAAATGAAGTTTTTCGGCATTTTGCGTTCGACGTTGGCGACCCGTGCAAGCTTCGCCTCACCAATTCTCCAGCGATAAGGTTTGTCCTTGGTACGCACGATGGTAGGCATTACCGCGGTTTTGCCCGCCACCGCCATTTCCACCGCCGCTTTGCCAAGGGCATAGGCTTGCTCCACATCCGTGGCAGAAGCGATGTGCCGCGCCGCGCGCTGCAGATAATCGGCCACCGCCCAGTGGTATTTATAACCCAGTTTAGACTTGATCAACTCCGCCACCATGGGAGCGACCCCTCCCAACTGGGTATGGCCAAAAGCATCTTTGCCACCCGCATCCGCCAGGAAGGTACCGTCTTTGTATTGCGCCCCCTCAGAGACCACAATGACGCAGTAGCCGTTTTTGTTGACCGTTGCGCGTACTTTCTTCAAGAACTTGGTTTGTACAAAGGGCACCTCGGGTAACAAGATGATGTGCGGCGCGTCGTCGGCGTGCTTCTGTGCCAACGCACCCGCCGCCGCAATCCAACCGGCATGCCGGCCCATCACTTCCAGTACAAACACCTTGGTTGAGGTTTCGCACATCGACGCCACGTCCAACGCCGCTTCGCGGGTCGACACCGCAACGTATTTAGCCACCGAGCCAAAACCCGGGCAGCAGTCGGTGTAGGGTAAGTCGTTATCCACGGTTTTGGGGATGCCGATACAGTTGAGGTTGTAGCCCATGGCATGGCCGAGCTGGGACACTTTGTTCGCAGTGTCCTGGGAATCACCGCCGCCGTTGTAGAAGAAATAACGGATATTGTGTGCTTTGAAGACCTCTATCAGACGCTGATACTCGCGGGCGTTTTCCTCCAGCGACTTCAGTTTATAACGGCAAGACCCAAACGCACCGCTCGGCGTCTGCCGCAACCCGGCAATGGCATTGGCCGATTCTTTTGAGGTGTCGATGAGCTCTTCATTGAGCGCACCCAAAATGCCGTTGCGTCCTGCATAAAGCTTTCCGATGTGGGCCTTGTGTTGGCGGGCGGTTTCGATCACCCCACAAGCTGAGGCGTTGATGACTGCGGTCACACCACCGGATTGTGCGTAGAATGCATTGGCTTTTGCCATATCGAACGAGGCTCCAGTTGCTTTGTTTCGGGTTTTACTGCAAGACAAAAATACGTCGTTATTGTCCGTGAACACCGGCATTTGTGCGACAATTTAATGATTCGAATAACTCTAATCGCATGAAATCCATCTTCCTGTTGTTTTGGCGCATCTGCCTGTTTCAGACCGGGCCGGACACCGTCCCCGCAAACACTACCTTCACCGTCGCAGTCATCGTCTTGAATGCTGTCGTCAATATTGTTGTGCAATTGTTGCTGGGGGGCGAAGAAATTGATCTTTTGCGCGCCGGGACTTTGTCCATAGTCAGCTTGGCCGGCACCGGTGCGTTGGTGTGGTTTGTCATGGCGCTCATGAGCTTAAACAATCGTGTGCAACAGACACTGACCGCCATGTTTGGGAGCGATATCATCTTGACCGCGCTGACCAGCATTGCGTTTCTCACCACAACGCAGATTAATGAAACTGCGGCGGTATTTGCCATCACCTTGTTAACGCTGTGGAGTCTCATGGTTTATGGTTTCATCTTTCACCGGGCAATGGATATCCACATCGGTTTTGGCATCGCCATCGCGTTGTTTGTGGTGATCTTTTCCGTGGCCATCACACAGACAGCGATAGCAACTTGAAGCACATTTACTTTCTCGGCATTGGCGGCACCCTCATGGGTAGCCTGGCGCAGCTGGCGCAGCAGATGGGGTTTAACGTCAGCGGCAGCGACCAGGCCCTTTACCCACCCATGAGCGACCAGCTCGACACCGCCGGCATCACCGTGTTTGAAGGGTTTAATCCCACCCAGTTGGAGCCGGCGCCGGACCTCGTCGTCATTGGCAATGCCGGCCTGCCACGCGGACACGAAGCGGTGGAGTACATTCTCGAACGCGGGTTGCCGTATACCTCCGGTGCACAATGGCTAGGGGAAACCGTGCTACGCGACCGCTGGGTACTGGCCGCGGCCGGGACCCATGGTAAAACCACCACCGCCAGCATGTTGGCTTGGATCCTGGATCAAGCGGGGCTCGAGCCGGGTTATCTCATTGGCGGTGCGCCGAAAAACTTTGCCCAATCTGCACGTTTGGGACAAACACCGTTTTTTGTTGTGGAGGCGGATGAGTACGACACCAGCTACTTCGACCGGCGCTCAAAATTTGTGCATTACCGCCCGCGCACCTTGGTGTTAAACAATCTCGAATTTGACCACGCCGATATCTTCGACGACGTCCAAGCAATCCAGCTGCAGTTTCACAATTTGCTACGCACCGTACCCGCCGGGGGGTTAATCCTCGCCCCAAGCAACGACGAACGGCTTAATGAAGTATTAAACATGGGTTGTTGGAGCCCGGTTGCCCGGGTCGGGGATGCGCCAATCAAGAAACAGATCGAACAAGACAATGGCGAACACTGGCACACGGGCCAACACCGCGGCGACGACGCCAGCTTTGATGTGATGCTGGGCGATGACGTGCTGGGGCATATCGACTGGGGTTTGCTCGGCAAACACAATCAGCTGAACGGTCTCAATGCCATTGCCGCCGCACGCCACGCCGGTGTGCCGGTTGCGCAATCGATTGCCGCGTTAAATCGCTTTGAGGGGGTAAAACGCCGCTTAGAAGTCTTGTTCGACAACGACAAACTGACGGTGTACGACGACTTCGCCCATCACCCAACGGCCATTCGCACTACCTTAGAGGGCTTGCGCAAACGCGTCGGCAGTGACGACATCTTTGCCATCATAGAGCCCCGCACCCATACCATGTCTTTGGGTTCTCTGCGCCATGAACTCACCACCTGCTGTGCCGCTGCGGATCGTGTGCTGTGGTACCGCGGCGAAAACATCAAATGGGATTTGAGCGAGGTGGTGCAGCACTGTGTCATTCCCGCACAGATGGTGGACAAACACGCCGCCGTGATTGCCGAAGTTGTGAAGCTCGCCCAGCACGACGGCGGTAATCAAGCTGCCGGTAGAAAAAAATGCCACGTGGTGATCATGAGCAACGGCGCCTTCGGCGGTATCTACAAAGACCTGGCCGACCAACTGTCCAACCTGGACTAAATGCTCTACTGAGGCCATTTACGATTCTTCCAGGCTAGGGAGCCTCTGAATAAGTCTCAGAAGCTCCCTAGCAGGTTATACTCGGCGTGCCACACAGCAAACTATTTTGACGGCCGATTGGCCAGATGCGGGGAGGGGAAACCATGCAGAAATCACTTAAACATTTCGTTAGCGCCTGTGTAATTGTCAGCTTTGCCGCGATCCAGCCGCTTCAAGCCGAAGAGAGCTGGTATCCGTCCAAATACGGGCCTGAAGATACCTTAGGCGCCATTAATAACTTGACGCCGGACAAAGTTAAACAGGCTGCCGGTTTGGTGAAGACGGGTAAAACCTACGCCCTGGGTGTGGAAACTGGGCCTACCTCACCCGCTTATCCGCCACGCTCCTACTCGATGACCATCCTGCAACTTGATGATGGCACCGGTACCCCGCTGGGTATCAACAAAGCCACCGGCAATGACGATCTGATGTACTTGTGGATGGGTATTGGCAGCCAGATTGACGGCCTCGGACACATGGGGGTGAACCACGTCTATTACAACGGCAACAAGGCCAGCGACTTTGTCACCCCGAAGGGACTGACGAAGCTGTCCATCGATAAATTACCGCCTATCGTCAGCCGAGGCGTGCTGTTAGACATCGCTAAACTGAAAGGCGAGGACATCCTTAAAGAAGGGACCGCCATTAACAGCGCTGAAATAAAGGCTGCGGCGAAGGCGGCCAACGTCCAAATTGAATCAGGGGATGTCGTGTTGCTACACACCGGCTGGCTCAATGTCATGGAATCTGATCCGCAACGCTTCATGGCCGGCCAACCCGGTCTTGGTCTGGAAGGGGCCAAATATCTAGCCAGTCTGGATGTAGTGGCGGTCGGTGCTGACAACTGGGCCTTGGAAGTCCTGCCATCGGAAGATCCACAACAAGCATTTCCGGTGCACCCAGAGCTACTGGCTAAAAACGGTATCTACATCCTGGAAAACATGGATACCCGGGCGCTGGCAGCGGATGGTGTGGCAGAGTTTCTGTTTGTGTTGGGCCAGCCGCGTTTTGTCGGGGCGGTACAAGCGGTCATCAACCCTGTCGCAATCCACTAAACGAGGCGCCCGCAAGATGCTGCAAGATAAGAACATCATCATCACCGGCGCCGGCAGCGGTATTGGCCGCGCCACCAGTGAACTCGCAGCCAGCTATGGCGCCAATGTGCTGTGTGTGGACCTCAGCGATGCCGTGGACCAAACCGCTGCGCATATCAACGCCGCAGGCGGGCGAGCAGTGGCTGTGCAGGCGGATGTGAGCGATGAAAAGCAAGTGGCCGATTACGTCGCCGCTTGTGTTGCGGAATATGGATCTGTGCACGGTATCTACGCCAACGCCGGGGTCGGCGGCGGCGGCAAACCTATGCTGGAGCTCAGCGTCGAAGATTGGCAACGGACATTGGGTGTTAATACGATTGGTGTGTTTTTGGCGGTTAAACACACCGTGCCGCTGTTTGTGGAGCAAGGCAACGGCGCCATTGTGTGCACCGCTTCCGTGGCGGGTCTGCGCGCCAACGCAGGCGGCGTGGACTACAGCGCCAGCAAAGCCGGTGTGATCAGCATCGCACAAACGGTGGCGTATCAATTGTATGGTACCGGAGTACGCATCAACGCCATTTGTCCAGGACTCATAGAAACCGGCATGACCAAACCTGTTTTTGACGCAGCTCGTGAGCGCGGCACCGAAGGCCGCATAGGGCAGATCAACCCCACCAAACGTTACGGACACCCCCAAGAGATTGGGGAGATGGCGTGTTTTCTGCTGAGCGAACGGGCCTCTTATGTGAATGGTCAGGCGGTCCCAGTGGACGGTGGTTTGTCCGCTTCACACCCTTGGGCATTTCCCAGGTCGTAGTGAGTCCAACCAGTATGCGGCGAACGATGCGCACTACGTTTTTGCTCACAGCCATGCTGATTACATGGCCGCTGGGCGCGTGCGCGAACACAGCGCCCCCTGCGTCCAGTGCGGGCGAACCAGCTGAGAAAAGCGAAAAACTGCTGGCAGAGGTACCCGCCGAGTGGCAAAAAATTATCGACCGTAAAGTTGGGGAGCTGCATATGGTGGAGTATTATCCGCCGGGTGCAGACGACAATTGGGCGCAAAAACTCACCGTAGAGGCACTATCCGGCAAGGATCTGCCTGATCCATTGATTTACGTGGCCGGTCTTGCTGAAGAACAACAAGGTTTGTGTGATCACTTTCGCGACAACGCCGTATTTGCCGGATTCGAAAACGGCTACCCCACCGCGGTGAACATCCTGCAATGCGGGCGCAGCAAAAGTACCGGTCGGCCCGTGGTCACCATGGTCAAAATTATTCAGGGTAATGAATCTTTGTATACCGTATCGCGCATCTGGCGATTGCCCGAGATTGCGGCCAACCTCAGCGACACAACGCCTGAAGTAGACGCCGCAGAGCTAGGTGCCTGGGCCCAGACTCTGCGTAAGGTGCAGGTGTGTGACACGGCACTGGCCGCTCACCCCTGTCCGGAGTAAATATTCGGCGCCTTAAAAAGACTCACCGCGTAGCGCCATCACCGCATCTCCGCTGCTGCAGATGCTGCGTTCCAAACCATCAGTCCGGGGTAATAAACGGGCGAAGAAAAACCGGGCGGTGGCGCGTTTGGCTTCACCAAAATCGTCCGCCGGCGCGACGGAGACCATGCGCCCCCACAGCCAAGCGTAAATGGTCAGGCCAAACAGATCCAAATACTCCGTCGCCACGGAGCCAGACAGATGCGGATCACCTGCCGCATGGTCGACAATATAGGCGGTGACCCGCACTAAACGATCCAGTGCATCGTTCAAGTCAGCCTGGTGTTCTCGCGCTACTTCCGTCTGTGCCATGAGATCCACAAAACGGCGCAGATTGACGCCGCCATCCCGTAACACTTTGCGGCTGATGAGGTCCATGGCTTGAATGCCATTGGTCCCCTCATAAATCTGTCCTATACGGGCATCCCTAACAACTTGTTCGACACCCCACTCCTGGATATAACCATGGCCACCAAATACCTGTTGTGCCAGCACTGCGCCTTGAAAACCGTTGTCGGTGAGAAATGCTTTGGCCACCGGGGTTAAGAGTTCCGAGCGGGTTTGCGCTTCGGCGTCCTGTGCGTACTTGGCCAGATCCAGCTGCATACCCACGTAGACCGCAAACGCTCGGCCCGCCTCGTTCAGGGCGCGCTGGGCCAGCAACATACGCCGCACATCGGGGTGCACCAGCAGCGAGTCTGCCGGACCATCCGGGTTTTGCGGACCGGTGGATGCACGACCCTGCAAGCGGTCTTTGGCGTAAGCCGCCGCCTGTTGATACGCCATTTCGCCCGATCCCAGGCCTTGTATGCCAACGGACAAGCGTTCGTAGTTCATCATGGTGAACATGGCCGCAAGCCCCTGGTTTTCTTCGCCGAGCAAGAAACCTGTGGCGCCATCGTAATTAATCACCGAGGTGGCGCTGCCGCGAATACCCATCTTGTGTTCCAGTGAACCACTGGCCCATCCGTTGCGCTCGCCTAAGCTGCCGTCTTCATTCACGAGGTACTTCGGCACAATAAACAACGATATACCCTTGGTACCCGCCGGTGCGTCCGGCAATTTAGCCAAGGTCAAATGCACAATGTTCTCGGCCAAATCGTGTTCGCCGCCGGTGATAAATATTTTTGTACCGGTGATGCTGTAGCTGCCGTCTGCTTGGGGTTCCGCGCGGGTGCGCATGATGCCCAGATCGCTACCGGCATGGGACTCGGTTAATGCCATGGCGCCGGTCCACTCTCCGCTGTAGAGCTTTGGCAGATAAGTGGCTTTCTGCTCCGGCGTGCCATGTGCATCCAGACACAAGCTGGCGCCAACGGTCAGGGTGCCATACAGATAAAGGCTGGTATTGGCGGCCCACAACATCTCTTCGATGAGACTGGCCAACATCTTAGGCATACCTTGGCCACCAAATTCCGGATTACCCGCAAGCCCTAGCCAACCCCCAGCGGCCAGTTCCGCAAATGCCGCTTGAAACTCTTGCGGTGTGGTCACCGCCCCATCGCGCCACTCGCAACCTTGCTGGTCGCCAATTTGGTTGGTCGGCGCAACCACCTCGGCGGTCAAACGCGCGCCTTCGCTGAGTACAGCGTTGATCAAATCTTCGCTGAAGTCATTTAACGCGGGTATCTGCGCCCAAACATCTTGGGCACGGAACACGTCAAATAGTAGAAACTGTGCATCTCTTTCCGGTGCTTGATACTGCATGTCTGCGCCTTTTTTTGCTGTAACAGCGTAGCTGTCGAACCCGCTAGTGCTCAAACCACTTGAAAACTTAGGATCAGCGAGTTTGTGGGGTTTTTGGGCTAGACGGCGTACCGCCGCTGGGGTTGGGCCCCATCAAGGTGCGCCAACAACGCCCAAGGACCCCACAGACCCGCCCTGTG
>JANQKS010000075.1 GCA_028281005.1 Pseudomonadales bacterium | reverse complement strand
AAGATTCCCTACTGCTGCCTCCCGTAGGAGTCTGGACCGTGTCTCAGTTCCAGTGTGGCTGATCGTCCTCTCAGACCAGCTATAGATCGTCGCCTTGGTAGGCCTTTACCCCACCAACTAACTAATCCAACGCAGGCTCCTCTTCTGGCGTGAGGTCTCCTCACTCAATTGTTCTTATCATCAAAACAATTGAGTGAGGCGATCCCCCACTTTGATCCCTCCTTTCGGAAAGATATTATGCGGTATTAGCTCGAGTTTCCCCGAGTTGTCCCCCACCTGAAGGTAGATTCCTACGCGTTACTCACCCGTCCGCCACTGTACTCACACCGAAGTGCTTTCTCGTTCGACTTGCATGTATAAGGCGTGCCGCCAACGTTCAATCTGAGCCATGATCAAACTCTTCAGTTTGAAATTTGTCAGCTTCTTTTCCTTAAGTGTCAACCCGAAGGTATCCAGCCTAAAGAACCAACTGACTATATAAGGTTAGGCTTTTGACTCTTACGTGAGGTAAAAATCTGATTGCCTGAAATCATTGCTCTAAACGAATTACGTGTTCCCACACGAATGGCTTGTCGTACTAGTTTCACGCTGCTACCCAGACTGAGTGCTATACAGCCTGTGGCTTTACAAAGAGCAGCGCTCTAGTACTCACTTTTATCTTTTTAAAGAACGACCGCTTGACTTGGGGCCCCGCGGCAAGGGAGGCGTATTATACGGAGGCCGGTTCACTGCGCAACACATAATCCAACTTTTTTTGATCTTTTTTTCTGGGCGCCAAAACGACCCGTTTTGCAGGCTCTCGCCACGTGTCTCGAACCCTTCAAATCCTGCGGAAATCAAGCCTTCGTGAGTAGATGGTAAACCTTCTTCCCACGCCTCAAAATGAAATATTGCCCGAACAAGGCTTCGGCAAAATCAAGCTCTCGTGTTGCGTCCTCCACCACATTGCCGTTCAGGCGCACGCCACCACCCTGCACCAACTTGCGCGCCTCGCCGAGGGACTTCGCTACGCCGCCGCTGACCATGGCATTCAGCAATCCATCTCCCGGTGCTACCGCCGTGCTGGCAAGTCCGTCTAAACGCAGCTGTTGGAGGTCTTGCTCGGTAAGCGAACCAATATCCCCGCCGAACAGAGCACTGCTGATGCGTTGGGCTGAATCAACCGCGTCTGCACCATGCACTAAAGCGGTTACCGCTTCAGCTAAGCGACGTTGGGCGCTGCGCTTTTCCGGGTGTTGTGCCAACTCCTGCTCCAAGCTCTCTATTTCTTGCTGGTCGAGAAAGGTAAATATTTTGAGGTAGTTCAGCACATCGGCATCTGCGCTGTTCAGCCAGAACTGATAGAACGCATAGGGAGAGGTCAACTCTGCGCTTAACCACACGGTCCCGCTTTCTGTTTTACCGAACTTGGTGCCGTCCGCCTTGGTGATCAGGGGTGTAGTGAGTGCGTAAGCCTCTTTACCCACATGACGGCGAACCAAGTCCATGCCCGAGACAATGTTGCCCCATTGATCGCTGCCGCCAATCTGCAGACTACAGTCATAACGCTCAGCAAGACGCAGGTAGTCCATCGCTTGCAGCAGCATGTAGCTGAATTCCGTGTAAGAAATCCCCTGCTCCGCTTTTTCCAGCCTGCCTTTTACTGCCTCGCGTTGAATCATGGCATTCACCGAAAAGTGTTTGCCGATGTCGCGCAAGAACGTCAGAACGTCAAGGTTCTCTGTCCAATCGATATTGTTGCAGACGACTGCTGCATTGTTGCCTTCAAAATCGACAAACCGCTGCGCCTGGGTGCGTATCGAATCCACCCAACCCGCTACAACCTCACGGCTATTTAGCTGTCGCTCACTGTCTTTAAACGAAGGATCCCCAATGAGCCCGGTTGCACCCCCAACTAACAGCACCGGCCGGTGGCCCTGCAGCTGAAAGCGGCGCAGCACCAACAACGACACTAGATTACCGATGTGGAGACTCGGGGCTGTCGGGTCAAAGCCACAGTAGAGCGTACGCGACCCACCTGCCAGATGTTCACTCAACCCTTGCGCATCGGATACTTGTGCGATGAGGCCGCGCCACTCTAATTCCTGTATCAGGTCGGATGCCATGCTCTCACGTTTAGGTATATATAGAAGGAGGCGCACCTTAGCAGAACCCGCTTGACGCGCAACTCAGATTGCAAAAGCCAAAGCCCACACTGCGAAACAAAGCACTAGCGCGTACAAAGCAAATTCGTATACTCTGCGCAAACTCTCGCAGCAACATGACGTAAGCTGCGGTTTTGAAAAGGTATTTTCAAGCGTTGCAGTTTCCCCGCACACATCTTTTTATTGTCATCGCGCTGGGCTTTGGACTGTGTTCGTTTGTGGTTGCTAAGTTCACTGACGACACCGTAGAAGATCGCTTCACCGCAGAAGCCGTCTTGCTGGACCTGCCCGTCGTCGACGACACCGCGTTACCGCCGCTTGATCTCGACGCCGCTCTACCACCTTCACCTGAAGAAATACCGCAAGCGCGCCCGGAGCAAAACTGGCAGGAGATAAAAACCAAGGTGAAGCCAGGCGATAACCTTGCGTTAATCTTCAAGCGCAACGGCCTGAGTCCGCGGGATGTACACCTGGTCTCCACCAGCAAACCGCTGGGTTCCCGGCTGAAGAACATCTTTCCCGGACACGAAATTGTGTTCTATGTGGATCAGGCCAAACAACTGATGCGCTTGAGCTATTCCACCGGGCCTTTGGATCGCCTCGAATTTGAGCGCAATGGGGACGAGTTTTCCGGTTCGCAAGTCACAGCCGAGCCCGCGCGGGTGCTGGCTTATAAACACGGCATCATCGACCACAGTTTATTTGTCGCCAGTCAACGTGCGGGTCTGTCGGATGCGCTCACCATGCGTCTGGCGCAGATTTTTCAGTGGGACATCGACTTTGTGCTGGACATACGCCCCGGCGATGCTTTTTTTGTCGTGTTTGAAGAACTCTACCACAACGATGAGTTTATCGGGCACGGCAACATTCTGGCTGCAGAATTTGTCAACCAGGGTGAAGCGTTCCGCGCCATTCAGTACGACCGCGGCGATGGCAGAGCCGACTACTTTGCGCCGAATGGTGAGAGCATGCGTAAAGCTTTCCTGCGTGCCCCGGTGGAGTTTTCGCGCATTAGCTCCAATTTCAATTTACGTCGTGTACACCCGCTGTTTAAGACCATTCGCCCCCATCGCGGCATCGATTACGCCGCCCCCACCGGCACCCCGATCATGGCGGCCGGAGATGGCAAGGTCACCATTGCTTCACGCACCGAAGCCAACGGTAACTACGTGGTCATACGGCACGGCGAACAGTTTGTGACCAAGTACTTGCATCTGTCTAAATTTGGACGCGGCATCAAATCAGGCAAGCGCGTCGAGCAGGGTCAAATCATCGGTTACGTCGGCGCCACGGGTTGGGCCACAGCGCCTCACTTGCACTACGAGTTTTTGGTCAACGGCGTGCACAAAAATCCCCGAACTGTTTCGCTGCCCAACGCAGCCCCCATTCCCCAAAAAGAGATGGCTTTCTTCAAAGCCCACACGCAGCAATACGCGGCCTTGCTCGACAACTACAAGTCGCAAATTTCGGTTGCCTTGGCGCGCTAAAACCCTCCTTACGTGGCTAACGAATCTCCTGACCTTTATCTCGGCTGCATTAGCGGCACCAGCGTGGACGGCTTGGACGTTGCGCTACTGGAAGTTGCAGCACACGAACGGCTATTGGTGCACCACGCTGAGACCATTACGTTACCCGCCGACCTGCAAGCCAATTTGTTGCAGCTAGCTGATCCCGCGCAGGACAGTCTCGACTTGTTGGGTCAATGTGACAGCACCTTGGGTGAATTCATCGGCCACGCGTTGCTCGAGTTTCTAGCGCGCGTTGAAACCCCCGCTAAACAGATCACCGCCATAGGTAGCCATGGTCAAACCGTGCGCCATCGGCCACCCGGTCCACAGCAGCCAAGCAGTTTTACCACTCAAATTGGCGACCCGAACCGCATCGCAGAAATCACCGGCATTACCACGGTGGCCGACTTTCGGCGGCGAGATCTCGCCGCCGGTGGACATGGTGCACCGTTGGCGCCCCCTTTTCATGAAGCGCTGTTTTCCCATATCGAAGGTCATGTAGTGGTTCTGAACGTGGGCGGTATCAGCAACATCTCCGTGTTGGGTTCACCCACAACGGGATTCGACACAGGGCCCGGCAACTGCCTGATGGACAGTTGGACGCAGCGCCACCTGCAACAACCTTATGACGAAAACGGTATTTGGGCGGCGGCTGGGGAAGTAGATAATTCACTGGTGCAAACCTGTCTAGACGACCCTTATTTCGCGAGCGAACCACCCAAAAGCACTGGCCGCGAATACTTTAACTTGGCGTGGTTGGAGGCGTTGTTAAAAACCCCCGAAGCAGCACCTAACGATGTGCAGGCGACCTTGTGTGAGCTCACTGCAGCGTGTAACCGCCTCGCCATCCAACGCTGGGCTCCGCAAACCAGCCAGCTTATCGTTTGCGGCGGTGGCCGTCTAAATGGTGAACTGCTGCGTCGCTTAACGGCGCCTCGAGAGGGTTGCAATGCACCGCAGGTGCAAACCAGCGAAGACGTGGGTGTGGACGGTGACTCAATTGAAGCGGCCTTGTTTGCTTGGCTTGCGCACCGGGCGTTGCAGCGCTTGCCAGGCAACGAACCAGCGGTGACTGGCGCGATGGGCCATCGTGTTTTAGGGGGAATTTACCCGGCTTAAGCGGGAGTGTACCTACTATAGATTAGATATGGATTAGATATGGGTTAGATCGAGAAGGAATTCCCGCAGCCGCAAGTGGAAGCTGCGTTGGGATTGGTCACAACAAACTGAGAACCGCTAAGGTCTTCGATGTAGTCCACCAGCGAACCTTCCAAATAGGGGTAACTCATGGCATCTACGACCATGGATACACCGGCCTGCTCAACCACGGCATCATCATCGGCAACATCATCGTCAAAAGTAAAACCATAGGAGAAGCCGTTGCAGCCGCCGCCGGTGACAAAAACGCGCAGGCGCAGTGCATCGTCTCCTTCTTGAGCAATTAATGCCTTGACTTTGTCGGCAGCAGATTTTGAAAAGTCTATATTTGCTTGCACTTTTTATTCACTGTATCGCGTCTTCTTCACCATCCCGCGTCGCGGCTCCTGCCCGGAGTCGCCGTTGCCATGGTCCGAGGTCCTACCTGAATATTATGGGGCCGACCGAATCAGCCGGTCAAGGCGTGCCTCAGTGCCAACAATCAGGTCCAACAAGAACGTTATTCCTTGCGCCCTTCACCATCCGCCGCCCCTTGCGCAGTGCCGCCTTCGATCGGCAATTGGTGCACATTCTGCGCGTTTGGCGCCTCTTCGTGGACCAGTTGGCCATCAACCAGAGCACCCAACTGCATTTCGATCAGCTTGTAGAACAGGTTACCTTTGACCTTAGCTTGAGCTGCCAGTTCAACCTTATGACCGGCATAGACATCCCCTTCCACGGTGCCGTTGATCACAATATTTGGCACCCGCACCTCTCCGGCGACACACCCTTCTTCGCTGATCACTAGGGTGGCTTTTTCGCTTTCAGCGTGAACGTTACCGGTCACTTTGCCGCTCACGTAAAGCTGGTTTTCAAAGTGAATATCGCCAATCACTTCAGTCTGGGGGGCGATCAGGGTCACACCCTTGTCGATTTTGGTCCTAGGCACTGTGGTTACCTCGATGTGCGTGTTTGCTGCTGTTCAACGCCAACTCGGCCAGCGCTATTCGCTGCTGGCCACCTCTTGGGTTTCAACTTGGGCTGCGGATACCGGCCAGGCGAACGTGACCTGCAGGGGATCCTTCCCACTTTGGTTTGCCGATACCAAAACCCGTTCCGGGTGGAAATCTTCGGGCAGGGTCAAGCGGCCCGCCAAATCCTGAAAGTAGCGAAACCGGAACTTCAAAGGATAGGTGGTCGCGTCCGTCAATTCTGTGAGGGAGAGCACTGCCTCTGTCTTTTGCCCGTCCTTTTGCCGGTTCTTTTGCCCGTCCTCTTGTCCGTCCCGACCACCGCGTATTTCACTATCCTGGCTAAAGTGGCCAACCACGTCGATGCGTACTTCACCTGAAATAAAACTTCGCCGCAGAGCCACTTGTGTAAGCAACAATTGATAGGTGTACTCGGCTTTTTCACGCCCGCTCTGCAGCGGTTCGAGTTGCAGTTCGGCCACCTGCAAGCCTTGCCGCAGGCTGCTGGGTGCCATTAGCCCTTTGTAGAAGGTCACTTCTTCCTGCAGACGCGCCATGCTCTGATGAGCGTCTGTGAGATCGACGCGTAAGGCATCATTGGCACTTTGCTGCACTTGTTCGTTTAAGCGCGTGTCAACCAATTCTGCTTCAACATCCGCCAGCTGCAGGCGCAACGCATCCACCTGGTTGGACAGCTCAGCGCGGGTAATGGCATCAGCAATAACGTGGCGATTTCCCAAACCGTAACCCACCACTAAGCACAGCAGGCTCACAAGGGCTGAAACAAACAGCGCGATCGGACGTCGCCACGGCCTATGCTCCACCACGGTAAGGTTAGTCGGCGCCCTGTTGGCTTTAGCACCTAAGAACTTAACGATTGCTTTACCCTATGCATGTCTGCGTTGAATAATGTTGGCTTTTCACCCTTCCGTACCGCCACCTTCACCGACGTCAATAGTGGCGCCCTAAACGCACGGATAAGTCAGTATACTAAGGCGCGTCTGATCAGTCGTTAAGAGCCCGCTACGAAACTCAAGCCAAATATTAACTTGGAGGTCTTCCGGCGGCGCCTGGCAACGGTAGATGCACAACCGCAGATGGCCATCCTCGGTATTGCCACCGGCGTTGTTACCGCTGTTGTTATATTGGCATTCCGCTTTCTCATCGACACACCCTTAAGCCTGCTGCCGGGTGGTATTGAGAACTTCGAAGGTTTGCCTGTCCTGACTCGAGTGGCGCTACTGTTGGGGGGCGCGTTGGTGCTCGGTTTGCTGCTCAACCGCTACCGCCCGGCAGCACGCCGTGTCGGCGTGGTGCACGTGATGGAACGCCTAAGCTTACACCAGGGTAACTTACCGCTTAAAAACGCAGTCATTCAGTTTATCGGCGGCGCGCTGGCCTTAGTCACGGGTCAATCTGGGGGCCGTGAAGGACCTGCCATCCATCTCGGCGCCACTGCCGCCAGTTTGTTGGGCCGCGCTTCAAAATTACCTAACAACAGTTTGCGGACGATGGTGGCCTGCGGCACTGCCGCGGCCATCGCCAGCAGTTTCAACACGCCGATTGCTGGCGTGATCTTCGCCATGGAAGTGGTGATGATGGAGTACACCATTGCCAGCTTCATTCCCGTCATCGTTGCGGCGGTGACCTCAACACTAATTACCCGCTTTTTCTTTGGTGCCGAACCTGCGTTTATTGTCGCTCCACAGCACATGCATTCGTTGTTCGAGATTCCTTATCTGATATTAGGCGGGGTCATCATCGGCGCTTTAGCGGCCGGCTATATTCAGCTCATTCAGGCGTTTGCGCGTCTGTCAGATCGGCCGGTGTGGATGCGCTTAACACTGGCCGGCATGATCACCGCAACTGT
The DNA here is from genome assembly GCA_028281005.1 of Pseudomonadales bacterium. GTDB lineage: Bacteria > Pseudomonadota > Gammaproteobacteria > Pseudomonadales > Azotimanducaceae > UBA4421. Next base: position 24,280 of record JANQKS010000075.1, on the reverse strand, counting down.
GGCCATCTTCTTACCCCAAGTCATGGGGGTGGGTTACGACACCGTTAACCAAATCATGCTCACCAATGTTTCCATTGTATTGCTGCTGTTCCTGTTGCTGGGTAAAGCGATCACATCCGCTGCCGCCGTCGGCCTAGGTATGCCGGTGGGGTTGATCGGTCCGACGATGTTTATGGGTGCCGCAGTTGGGGGGCTGTTCGGTAGCCTGTTGATCCAATGGCAAGGCGCCGATATCTCGCTGGGTTTCTATGTCATGCTGGGTATGTCCGCGATGATGGCAGCGGTGCTACAGGCGCCACTAGCCGCGCTTATGGCGGTGATGGAAATGACCGCCAATACCGCCATGATCCTGCCTGCCATGGTCATCATCGTGGTAGCAACGTTAACCACCAGCGAAGTTTTCAAACAGCGCTCCGTGTTCATCTCCACGTTAAACACACTCGGACTGCAATATCCGCCCAATCCCGTCACTTTACATATGCAACGGGTCGGTGTGACCGCCATCATGGACCGTTCCTTTGTGCGCGTACCCCACACCGTAAACGTGGCTAAAGCCCGTGAGATCCTAGAAAAGAAACCAAATTGGATTGTAGTTGATAACGAAGACAGTATGCTCGGCGCGGTACTAAACCCCGCCGATTTGGGCGCGTTTTTGACCGATCGTGACTTCGACGACGAAGAAGACATTCGGCTGTTGCGCATCCCTGGGCAACGCATGGACGTATCCACCATCGGCACTGAAGCCACCGTTTTGCAGGTTCAAGAGGTGTTTGACAAAACCGGCACAGAGGCGTGTTGCGTCACGCGCACCACCGCGCCGATGATTACCCCGGTGGTGGGTGTGGTGACCCAACGAGATATTGAAAACTATCGGAATACAAACTGATGACCATGTACTTATGGCTTAAAGCCTTCCACATCATCTTTGTTGTCACCTGGTTTGCAGGTTTGTTTTATATGCCGAGGCTGTTTGTCTACCACAGCACCACCACCGACCAGGAGGGTAAGGAGCGATTTAAGCTCATGCAGCGCAAGCTCTACAAAATCATCATGAACCCTTCGATGATCTTGACCCTAGTGTTTGGCATTTGGCTGCTGGTTGAAAGCTGGCAAGCTTACTCCACCCAGGTGTGGATCTGGGTCAAGGTTACGCTGGTCATTTTACTGGTCGGCTACCACCATTACTGCCTGCGGATCATGAAGGCGTTCGCCGAAGACCGTCAGATCCACAGCGAGAAATTTTTCCGCATCTTCAATGAACTCCCTGCGCTGGTGTTAATTGCGGCGGTTATTCTGGTTGTAGTAAAACCATTCTGACGCGTCTCGCTAGGGCGCGATCTCTAACCACAGACACGTAAAAACAACGCAAAAAATCGACGGTAAACAACAGGCCAATGACAAACAGATCTACCTCCAGCGAACTCATCCAACGAGCCCAGCTAAGTATCCCCGGCGGCGTCAACTCACCCGTACGCGCATTTAAAGGGGTTGGCGGCGACCCGGTATTTTTCAACCGTGGTGAGGGGCCTTACCTATTTGACGTCGACGGTAATCGCTACGTGGATTATGTGCAGTCTTGGGGGCCGATGATTCTAGGCCACAATCACGCGCCTACGGTTGCCGCGGTGGTTAATCAAGCCCAGCGAGCATTGGGTTTCGGGGCGCCGACCGAAGGTGAAATAGAGATTGCCGAAAAGATCATTGCCATGGTGCCGAGCATCGACAAAGTGCGTATGGTCAACTCCGGCACCGAAGCCACCATGTCTGCCATCCGCCTCGCTCGAGGGTTCACCGGCCGTGACAAAATTCTTAAGTTTACGGGCTGCTACCATGGTCACTCAGACTCTTTGTTGGTCAAGGCCGGCAGCGGCGTGCTTACCCTCGGCATCCCAAATTCACCCGGGGTTCCGGAGGTAGTGGCCGCCAACACGCTGAATGCACCGTTCAACAACGTGCAGGCGGTACAGGCCATTTTTGATCAATACCCAGGTGAGATCGCTTGTGTCATCGTGGAACCGGTGGCTGGCAATATGGGCTGTGTTCCGCCCGTGGCAGGTTTTCTTGAGGGGCTCAGCGAGATCACCCGTAAAGACGGCGCGGTGCTGATCTTTGATGAAGTCATGAGCGGGTTTCGAGTTGCACGCGGCGGCGCTCAAGAGCGCTACAACATCACCCCAGACCTCACCACTCTGGGCAAGGTGGTTGGCGGCGGTTTACCGGTAGGTGCTTTCGGCGGACGCGCGGACATCATGGCGCAAATTGCACCGGAAGGCCCCGTCTACCAGGCTGGCACTCTGTCAGGAAATCCATTGGCTGTGGCTGCCGGTCTCACCATGCTCAATCACCTCTCCGATGAGATATATACCCAAATCGAGCAAACCACCCAGACGTTGGTTGAAGGTCTTAACGCGCGCGCCAAAGCCCACGGTGTAACCCTTGCCAGCAATCACGTCTGTGGCATGTTTGGCGTATTTTTTGATGTGGAAAAAGTGGAAAACTTCGATCACGTCGCCAACTCCAACGTGGATAAGTTCAATCGCTTTTTCCACGCCATGTTGGATGAAGGTGTATATCTTGCGCCTTCGGCGTTCGAAGCGGGCTTCGTTTCTGCAACCCACGATGATGACGCCATTCAAGCAACGTTGGATGCGGCCGATAGAGTATTCGCCAAGCTATAAGTTCCAAGTTATAAGCTCCAAGTTCTAAGCTCCTTTCGCAAGCCATAACCAGCTTGCCCACTTTGTTTAGTAGGTAGTTCTAATGTACGACGTATTTGGACTAGGCAACGCCCTGGTCGACACTGAGGTCACCATCGACGACGGTTTCCTGCACACCCATCGCATTGCCAAGGGGCACATGACCTTAGTGGATTCAGAACAGATGCACAGTCTCGCTGAAGCCGTCGCGGAGCTACCTAAAAACAGTTGTAGCGGGGGTTCGGCCGCCAACACCATTTACGCGGTGCAGGCGCTGGGATTAAGAGGCTTCTATAGCTGTAAGCTGGCGAATGATGCCACCGGCGATTTTTTTATCCAGGATCTCACCGCGTCCGGTGTCGGTATCAATACAAACGCCCAGCTTGCTAGCGGCACTTCCGGGCGTTGTCTGGTGCTGATTACCGAAGATGCGGAGCGAACCATGATGACGGACCTGGGCATATCCGTGGAGTTGTCGAAGCTGGAAGTCAACGACGAAGCTCTGCGCCAGTCAAAACATTACTACGTAGAAGGTTATATGAGCGCATCACCCAGTGCGACGGAAGCTTCGGTCCATTGCCTGGAACTGTCCGAAGCCTATGGTGTGCAAGTCGCAGTTTCTTTGTCCGACGTATCCATGGTGGAATTCTGCCGTGACGGCTTAACCAACATGCTCGGCAATGGTGTGCATCAGTTGTTTTGCAATGAGGAAGAGGCGCTGGCCTGGGCGAACAGTGATCGCCTCGATGTTGCCATTGCCGAACTCAAGGACATTGGCCGCGAGGTATACATCACTTTGGGCGCGAAAGGATCGTTGGCGATCAGCGCAGACGGCATCAGTGAAGCAGCGGGGGTGTCCGTCAAACCGGTAGACACCACCGGCGCCGGGGACATTTATGCCGGTGCCTGCCTGGCGGCACGCTGCGAGGGAGCCACACCCGCGGAGGCCGCACGCTTTGCCAATCATTGCGCTGCGGAATTAGTAACCCACTATGGGGCACGCTTGCGGCAACAGGATGACTACCTGGCGTTGAAAGCGCGGTTTAGTTAGTCGATTCTTAGAATACTTTTCTTAAAATACTTTTGCCTTGGGCTGGCAGTTAGTCGGACCATTTCTCTTCACCCAAGAACGGCAAACGGCCAACTACCGTCATCTCGCGCAAGTCGGTGCTGCAGCCGTAGGCCAATACTTCCACCCCCAACTGCATGGCTGCCCGCAAAGCAAAAGCGTACTCCGCATGAATCTCGTGAGCCGCACGCACCGAGCGGATCCCACAATGCTGCGCACAAAAGACCAGTACCCCACGCTCACCCGCTTGCACTCGATTAACCAGTGCGTCAACGTGCTTAAGCGCCCGCGTGCTGACCGCATCAGGAAATGCGCCCGCGCCATCGTCTAACAGCAGTGTTGTGCTTTTTACCTCCACCCAAGCAGTGGTCGTGGGTAGCGTCACCCGGAAGTCAAATCGGCCATTACCTTCCGGGATCTTGGCCTCAGCCTTTACCTCTAATGCACCGCCCAACTCTGCGATGACCCCTGCTTGAATCGCTTCACCCACCAGAGTATTTGCTCTACCGGTGTTTACGCTCACATAACCCTGCGGTGTTTGCACCACCTCCAAAGTGTGGGGGTATTTGCGGTCTGGGTTTTCCGAGCGTGAATACCAGCAGGGGCTGCCTGGTTCGGCACAACCCGTCATCGCCCCGGTATTGGGGCAATGTACGGTCAGCAAGTCGCCGTCTGCCAGCTCGATGTCCGCCAGAAACCGCTTGTAGCGACGCCGCAAAGTACCTGGCTGCAAGCGCGGCAGCTTCAAACCACACCCCAAGCTTGTAACGCCTGCTCAATACGCTGCAAACCCACTTGGATGGATGCTTCATCCGTGGTGTAGGCAAAGCGCACAAAGCGTTCGTGCATATGCTGGCCAAAGTCTTCACCGGGTGTAGTAGCCACTTGGAATTCATCCAGCAAGCGCCAACAGAAATCCCGTGCGGCCAGCCCTGTGTGGGACACATCCACATACAAGTAAAACGCACCCTCGGGACGCACCGGGATGCTGAAGCCAAGCTTGAGGAGGCCCTGGGCCAACAACTCGGCACGCGCAACAAATGTGGCTGCGCGGGCGTCATGGATGGCCATGGCAGCTGGAGTAAAAGCTGCTAACGCGGCGTACTGCGCGGGGGTACTGGGTGAGATAAATAAGTTTTGCGCAAGCTTAGTGATCGCCTCGATGGCGGGTTGCGGCACCACCAGCCAACCCAAGCGCCAACCGGTCATGCCAAAAAACTTCGAAAAACTGTTCAGCACGTAGAGGTCTTGGGAAATCTGCAAACCAGTCTGATAAGGCGCCTCGATAGTTAACCCCTGATATATTTCATCCAAAATGAAAAACCCGCCGCGTTGCCTGACCGACCGAGCTATTTCCTCAAGGGTGTCTGCGGCCAACATGGTGCCCGTGGGGTTTGCGGGAGACGCCAACAACACTCCCTTGGTGCGTTGCTGCCAATGCATCTCCACGCCTGCGGCAGTTGGCTGGAACTTCTGATTTGCGTTCACTGCCATGGTCACCGGCACGCCGCCCGCCAAACGGGTAAACACTTCATTACAGGGGTAACCTGGGTCGGTGATGAGCAGTTCATCACCAGGATTGAGCAATAGCGCGGCTAACAGAGTTAGGCCACCGCTGGCGCCGCTGGTGACTACAATTTGCTCCTCGTTAACCGTTACCCCCATCTTTTTGTAGTGTCCGACAATTGCGCGCCTCAGCTCCGGGATGCCCGTGGCCGGGGTGTATTTCGTTTTGCCTTCCCGCAAGGCTTGCTGACCTGCGGCAACGATCGGTGCCGCCGTTTCAAAATCCGGCTCGCCGACCTCCAGATGGACCACGCGCCGGCCCAGGGCTTCGTGGTAGGCAGCGCGCTCTAACACTTCCATGACCCGAAACGGTTGAATCTGATCGACTCGATTGGCAAACATCTATATTCCTACTCAATCCTAATCACGACGCACCTGGACGGCGACGCACACAGTACCTACAAAACCAGCAGAAATCGCGCATGTAGCCAGGCGCAGGTTTCCACCAAAAGTTCATCACTTTGATATGGAGTTTAAACAAACCTTCTGGTAGTTTACGCGCCCTTCGCAGATCCGGACGGATTTCGCCTCACGTTAAGGATGCATTATGGCGGCTAGAGCAAAGGCAAAAACCAAGGCTAAAAAACCAGCTACAAAGAAGACAACCAAGGCCTCCAAGAAGCCCGCGGTCAGAAAAGCGGTCGACTCTCAGTTCCGCAACTTTACGCCCTACGAGCCCAAAAAGAACGAGCAGTACATGAACGAGGGCCAGTTGGCCCACTTCCGGCAAATCCTACAAAACTGGCGTCAACAGTTAATGGAAGAAGTCGACCGCACGGTACACCACATGCAGGACGAAGCTGCTAACTTTCCGGATCCGGCAGACCGCGCCACCCAAGAAGAAGAATTCAGCATCGAGCTGCGCACGCGTGACCGGGAACGCAAGCTGATCAAAAAGATAGACAAAACCATCGATCGCCTGGACGCTGAAGACTACGGCTATTGCGACACCTGTGGCATCGAGATCGGGTTGCGTCGTTTGGAAGCGCGACCTACCGCCACACAATGTGTGGACTGCAAAGCCCTCGACGAAATCAAAGAGAAACAAATCCTCGGCTGACGCCAGCGGTATGGGAAAACGCCGAAACCCATCGACCCCTGGTTCCACCAGTAACTCGGTAAACTAGCCGCCCGGTCAAAAGAACAGATGCTCACCGGGCGCTTTGCACCATCACCCACCGGCCCCCTCCACATGGGGTCGCTGATCACTGCTATTGCCAGTTACCTCGATATCAAAGCTAGCGGCGGCCAGTGGTACGTGCGCATTGATAATCTTGACCCGCCTAGGGAAGACCCCAGCGCCACGGCAGCCATCCTTAGCAGCCTGCATAACCATGCCCTTGAGGCTGATCTTGACGTGGACTACCAAAGCGACCACCAGCAGCGCTATGCACAGGCTCTGCAGCAACTACAATCGCAGCTGTTCTACTGCACCTGTTCACGCAAGACTCTAGCCAAACATGAACGTTATCCTGGCACGTGCAGAGCCAACACGACCCCGTTGGACGACGCGGCCATTCGCTTGCGTGTGTCTGACCACACAATCCGCTATACCGACGCCATCGTCGGAGAGCAGATCCATCAGGCCGAAGCATTTGGCGACTTTGTAGTCAAACGCAGAGACGGCTTATGGGCGTATACGTTCGCGACCGCGATTGACGATGGCAGCGACAGTACTCACGTCCTGCGTGGCCAGGATCTGTTGCATGTCACACCTCAACAGATATACGTAATGCAGCAACTAGGCCTATCGATACCCACCTATGCACACATTCCATTGCTGCGTTTTGCTGACGGCGCCAAGCTGTCTAAACAGTCCCACGCGCCGGCGCTTGACGACACCCGCGCAGCAGAAAACGTTCGCACCGCATTGAGATATTTGGGCCTGCAACCCCCTCGACACGAAAACTGGCAGCCGGCCGGTTTGCTCGAATGGGCTTTAGAGGAGTGGCCGAACCACCAATTACCACAAGAACTTGCGACCTACGCGTCGACCTGACGCCCTTGGTGACCTTTGTTAACATGCCGGATTATGACAGAAGTACTGCTGATCGATGAGCAATCCGAGCGGACCGCATCTCTGACCGAAGCCCTGCGCAAACAGGGTATGGCAGTGCAGACCGCTGCAACGCTGCCCGCGTTGGATCAGCTATCGCACTACACGTGTTTGATCTGCGATCATGCGCAGATTGACCCGGATTTAAACCAGTACGCCGCTACCATCCCGCTGATAGTGCTGTCCGAACAGGCTAGCATCCCGGCAGCGGTGGCCTGCATTCGCCGGGGAGCCACCGATTACCTAGCGGCGCCGGTATCCACGGATTTGCTGGTTGCGGCAGTAGAACGCGCCTCCGCCCAGACCGCATTGGCGCAAAAACAAAGTCTCGAACACTTTCGCATGATCGGCTCATCCGAGCCGATGCGGCACCTCAAAGAGAGTATCGCCAAAGTGGCCCCAACCGATTCAACGGTGCTGATCCTGGGTCAGTCTGGGACCGGCAAAGAGTTGGTGGCACGAGCACTGCACGCTGCCAGTGCAAGGTCCAGTGCGCCCCTCATTTCCATCAACTGCGCCACCGTACCGCAAAACCTCATCGAAGCAGAGCTGTTTGGCCTAGAGCCATTCGAAACTTCTCCGGGTGGTCACCGCGGCCTCATAGAAGCAGCCGAAGGCGGCACTCTGTTTCTCGATGAAATCGCAGAGCTACCGAACGCAGCTCAAGCTCGCCTGTTACGGGTGCTACGAGGGGAAAATCGACGCGTCGGCAGCAGCGCCACCGCACCCGCTAATGTGCGCATCATCGCCGCAACCCATCGAGATCTCAGCGCGTTAGTTGCAAGCGGGCAATTTCGGGAAGATCTGTTTTACCGGCTGAACGTAGTCAGTTTGGAGATCTTGCCGCTCAAGCAACGCTCAGCAGACGTTGAGGAGATTGCCGCCTGGCTGTTGGAACGCACCAGCGAGCGCCTCAACAAGGAGGGCCTAAAACTCTCCGCAGAAGCCAGCGATGCCATGCGTCGCTATCATTGGCCGGGCAACGTACGCGAGCTGGAAAACGCCATCGAACGCGCCGTCATCTTGGCGGACAACAACTCAGAGATCACCCGCGCGCTACTGGCGATCCAGCCGGACCCTGAGCACCCTGCCGAGGCAGACGTGGTGATGGAAGGTGACCAGACCTCGTTAGAAGACTACTTTGTGCGCTTTGTATTGGACCATCAAGATCAACTAACAGAGACGGAGTTGGCGGAGAAACTCGGCATTAGCCGCAAGAGCCTGTGGGAACGCCGCCAGCGCCTCAACATTCCGCGTCGCAAGACACGCAAGCGCGGCCCCCGCAGAGACGCATCCTAGGTTTGGAGTCTTTGTGAACCAAGAGCTACCCGTACGCATTGATGATCACAACATCGACAGCGACGATCTGGACCAAAACGCGCTAACTGTGGTCGACACGTTGACCGAGGCCGGTTTTGATGCCTACCTGGTCGGTGGTTGTGTGCGTGACCTGTTATGCGGCACGAAGCCGAAAGACTTTGACGTAGCCACCAACGCCACTCCCGAGCAAGTGCGCGAATTGTTTCGACGCTCACGTTTAATCGGACGCCGCTTTCCGATTGCCCACGTGCGGTTTGGACGCGACATCATTGAAGTCTCTACCTTCCGCCAAGCCCAACACGACGATATCGAAACTGATGAACACGGGCTGATTGTCCGTGATCAAGCGTTCGGCGACCTCGCTGACGATGCCTTTCGGCGCGACTTCAGCATCAACGCCCTGTATTACGACGTGAACAGTCACACCATCATCGACTATGTCGGCGGCATCGATGATCTACAACATAAACGCCTGCGCTTTATCGGCGATCCCGCAGGCCGCCTGGCCGAAGATCCGGTACGTTTTTTGCGCGCTATCCGGTTTGCCGCCAAACTTGGTTTCCGCATCGATGACAGCATCGTGGCGCTGGTGGACGACGTTGCCGATCGTATTGAAGCAATTCCCAGCGCGCGACTGTTTGATGAGTTTCTGAAGCTTTTTCTCTCCGGTTATGCAGAACAAGCCTGGCTGCACCTGCGTGATACACCTCTAGTCTATAGCTTGTTCCCAAGCTGCGATCCTGACAGTAGTTTAGTCACCGACGCCATGCGCAACACCGACGAACGCGTGGCGGCAGAGCAGCCCGTCACACCAGGCTTCCTGGTGGCAGTAATCCTGTGGGCCGATTTTGAATCTCGCTGTGAGCAGCACAACCCGGACAACAAACCCGGAATGATGTACGACATCGCCACCGACACGCTGGCCGTGCAACAACAACACATCGCCGTACCGCGACGCTACAGCACTTTCGCCCGCGAGGTGTGGCAATTACAACCCCGCCTGGTAAACCGGCAGCCACGTAATATCAGACGTATTCTGGGGCATAAGCGTTTTCGCGCCGCATTCGATTTTCTGCGCCTGCGCGGTGCGGCCGACCCACAACTGGCCACTTGCGCACAGTGGTGGGAGGAGATTCAGGAGTTAGACAGCACCCAACAGCAGGGCATGATCGACGCCCTACCACGCAACACGAAGCGCAAACGCCGGCGGCGCAGCAAGTCCCGTGGCAACCGCCAGCCCAGCCCGCTGGACGCCCAAGGTTGATATGGCAGCGGTGAGTGCAGACACTTCAGCGCAGTTAGTTCGAAAAATTGCCCACGCCGCGGACCATCGAAACTTACCTCGCTACGTCGCCGTCGAAGGACCCATCGGCGTGGGTAAAACCACGTTGGCCACGCGGCTGGCGGAAACTTTGCGCTACCCATTGTTGCTCGAGCCGGTGAGCGAAAATCCTTTTTTGGACAGGTTCTACGCAGAGGGTAGCCGTCATGCCCTACCCACACAGCTGTTTTTCCTGTTACACCGGGCGCGCCAAGTTACGGACATGCCGAGCAACGATCTACTAGGCCCAACCTTAGTATCCGACTTTCTCATAGAGAAAGATCGTTTGTTTGCGCAACTCACCTTGGATGAGGCGGAGTTTCAGTTGTACGAGCAAATTCATACCAGCCTGCAGCTCGACCCCCCCACCCCGGACCTGGTGATTTATTTGCAAGCACCGGCGGAGACACTAGAAGATCGTATCCGCGGCAGGGGCTTGGAGTTTGAACAACACATACAACTCGACTACCTACAGAACTTGGCGGACAGTTACACCGAATTTTTCTACTACTACGATGCCGCACCGCTGTTGGTAGTGAACGCCGCCGAAATCGACTTTGCTAACAATGATGTCCATTTTGAAACGCTGTTGGACCAAGTGATCCAGATGGAAGGTACCCGGCAGTTCTTCAATCCGAACCCAACATTGATTTAGGGTGCCGCTGAGCTTTTGAGGCTTATTCGTAAGGTACGCTTGCACCTTTTGGGCACTGGTTCACAGTTTCTGCGCGCCTTAATTCGCAGCCGGTGCAAACACACAACACGCATCCAAATCTGGCGCTACACTGTCGCGTAGAAGGAAATTCTTCGATCTATTTACTCGATACGGTTACAAGTACTTAACTGGCCATGATTATTGCTCGCTCCGCTGCCAACCTTGCGCACGAACTCGACGCCATCCGTTTTCGCGGCGGCACGCGTCGATGCGTGAGCTTGATGAGCACAGGCGGCAACTTCCATGACGGCCACGGTGCGGTCATGAACGCGGCCAAAACGGTCAGTGACATTGTTGTGGTGGCGATCGTACCCGAGCCGAATCAGAACAATAGTAACGTGGTGACGGCGTCTGAATTCCAAGACATCGCATTTTTAGAAAAACACCACGTGGATGTGCTGTACGTGCCCGGGGAAGATGAGATGTTTCCAGGCGGATTTGAACTCATGTATCAGGTGCAACAACCACACCCCTGTGCTGAGTTTGATGCGGGCAGTTACCGGCTAACCCAACACCTTAAGCTCATTAACGCCGTACAACCGGACATCATGGTGTGGGGAGAAAAGAACTTCCTCGAATTTCACAGCGTGCGGCAGCTGATCAGCGACCTCAATATACGCACCCAGGTGCAATGTGTACCTACCGTACGTCACGCGGACGGTGTCGCCGTGTCCAGCACTATCGCCGCCATGAATCAGACCGAGCGAGACAAAGCGCCGATCCTGTGGGAAACCTTGCGCAACGTCGCGCACGCTATTCGCACCGGGGCGCGTGGCTTTGAGAAACTGGAGAAGACGGCACGGTTGGCGCTGCGCGGCGCAGGATGCCATGTGCAATACTTCAGCATTTTGGACGAAGAGAGCTTGGCGCCTGCCAGCCACAAAACAAAAACCTATCGAATCGTAGGTAGCGTTAAACTGGGCGACCGCTTAGTCAACGACAGCCTAGGTTTGACACTTTGACCCACTCGTCATCAACACCCACAACCCCAACCGCCTTACCCGCATGGCAGAAATTAGACGAACTCGCCCAGCGCCTGCCTGATCAACCCCTGCAAGCACTTCTGCAAGATCCAACGCGGCCTGAACAATTCTGCCACGCCGTAGGTGGCTGCCTATTCGATTTCAGCAAACAGTGGGTGGACAGCCGTGTGCTGCAGCAGCTCCTGGCATTGGCCGAGCAAAGCCAAGTCTCGCGCCAAGCTGCTGCCATGTGCGACGGTGAAATCATCAACCAAACCGAGCAGCGGGCTGTGTTACATACCGCCCTGCGTGGCGGCGCACCCAATGCAAGCGCAGAGATTAAGACTGTGGTGCGCGACACCCAACAACGCATGTTTGAACTCAGCGCGGCGCTGCGAGAGGGCCGCTATCGGGGCTATACCAACAAACCCATCCGCGACATCGTGCATATTGGCATCGGCGGCTCTCACTTGGGCCCCGAGTTGGTGGTGCACGCGCTGCGCGATTATGCCAACAGCCACTTACGTTTCCACTTTGTGGCCAACATAGACGCAAACGAGCTGCACCACGCCTTAGCCGGCCTAAACCCCGAAACCACCTTGTTTGTAGTGGTATCGAAGTCTTTCGGTACCCTGGAAACACAAATCAACGCCAACAGCGCGCGCAGCTGGTTTATGGAGCGCAGCGGCCGTATCGACGCAATTGGCCAGCACTTTATCGGCGTCACCAGCAACATTGAGGCCGCCGTTGAGTTTGGTCTGGACCCCACACAATTACTACCGATGTGGGATTGGGTGGGCGGACGTTTCTCCCTCTGGTCCGCGGTCGGCCTGCCGATCCTGCTGAGCCTTGGACAAGCGGGGTTCCAACAGTTTCTCGAGGGCGCCCGTCGCGTTGATGAACACTTCTTGAACCAACCGGCGCATAGCAATGTACCGCTGTTGGCGGCGCTGTTTGCCACTTGGAACTACAACTTCTTAGGTGCAACCAGTTTAGCCGTGTTGCCCTACGACGAACGTTTAACTTTGCTGGCGGATTATCTGCAGCAACTGGAAATGGAAAGTAACGGCAAGTCTGTACAACGTGACGGCAGTACCGTGTCTACCCAGACCATGCCTGTCCTCTGGGGCGGCATCGGTACCCGCGGTCAACATGCTTATCACCAACTACTACACCAAGGCAGCCGCGCTTATACCGCTGATTTCATCGTCGTGCGCCGGGACACCCGCGGCCAACCCCAACACCACCAATGGCTACTCGCTAATGCGCTGGCACAAAGCCAAGCTATGGCTGCGGGCCAAGCCACTCCGGGAGAACCGCACAAACACGTCCCGGGTAATCACCCCACCACCACCGTGGTGCTAGACGACCTCGGACCCACCCAGCTAGGCGCGCTGCTCGCGGTTTACGAACATAAGGTGTTTTGCCAAGGCGCGATCTGGAACATAAACTCTTTTGATCAATGGGGTGTGGAGCTAGGCAAGCAGCTGGCCAAACCTATCTTTGCCGCACTGGCAAATGGGGAAGAGCCGTCAACACAAGATGCTGCCACCCAGCACCTCATCAAACATCTGACCCAGCCTTAGCGGCCGGCAACGCAACATAAGGAGAGCACACCATGAGCCAGGTCTATCCTGTGCCGGAATTCATGGCCGAGCGCACGTTCATCAACAACGATCAGTATGAAGCGATGTATGCGCGCTCCATCGAAGATCCGGATGCCTTCTGGGCCGAACAGGCAGATAAATTCCTAGACTGGGAAGAGCAGTGGTCCACCGTCTCCTCAGCAAACTTTGAAGCAGGGCAAATTAACTGGTTTCAAGGCGGCAAGCTGAACGTCACCGCAAACTGCATCGACCGCCACTTACCCGAGCGTGCCGAGCAAACCGCAATTATCTGGGAAGGGGACGATCCTAAGGATGATGCCCTTATCAGTTATCAGGCATTGTCCGATGCGGTATGCAAACTGGCCAATGGCTTACGCGCACGCGGCGTCAAAAAAGGCGATCGCGTGTGTATCTACATGCCGATGATTCCGGAGGCTGCTTACGCGATGTTGGCCTGCGCGCGTATCGGTGCCGTTCACAGTGTCGTGTTTGGCGGTTTTTCCCCGCAATCTTTAAAAGACCGAATTCTCGATTCAGACTGCCGCACGGTTATTACAGCCGACGAAGGTGTACGCGGCGGTAAAGCGATACCGCTAAAAGAAAATACCGACACCGCCTTGGCCGATTGCCCGAACGTGCATACCGTTGTTACGGTCCGGCGCACCGGCGGCGACATAGCGTGGCAGGACGGCCGCGACGTCTGGTATGACGAACTGGTTGCCGACCAAGCCACCCAGGCAGAGCCGGAGATCATGGACGCGGAAGATCCGCTGTTTATCCTCTATACCTCCGGCTCCACCGGCAAACCCAAAGGAGTACAACACTCCACAGCGGGTTATCTGCTGCACGCGGCGATCACTCACAAGTATGTGTTTGACTACCATGACAACGACATCTACTGGTGCACCGCCGATGTAGGCTGGATTACCGGGCACTCTTACATTGTGTACGGCCCGCTTGCCAACGGTGCAACTACACTCATGTTTGAAGGCGTACCGACCTACCCTGACGCTTCGCGTTTCTGGCAGGTGGTGGATAAACACCAGGTGAACATCTTTTATACCGCACCCACGGCTTTACGCCAGTTGATGAGCCAAGGGGATGACTTCGTCACCACTGCCGACCGTTCCAGCCTGCACCTGTTGGGCACCGTGGGTGAACCGATAAACCCGGAAGCATGGGAGTGGTATCACCGCGTCGTGGGTGACCACCGCTGCCCCATTGTGGACACGTGGTGGCAAACCGAAACCGGCGGCATCATGATCACGCCATTACCCGGTGCCACCGCATTGAAACCCGGTTCTGCCACACGACCTTTTTTTGGGGTGCAGCCTGCTCTGATGGATGCGGACGGCAATATCATTGATGAGGTGGAAGCGTCGGGTAACCTGGTCATCACCGGCAGCTGGCCAGGACAGATCCGCACCGTGTACGGCAACCACCAGCGCGTGGTTGAAACCTATTACTCCACTTACAAAGGTTTCTATTTCACCGGTGATGGAGCCCGACGCGACGCGGACGGGTACTACTGGATTACCGGGCGTGTAGACGACGTGCTCAATGTTTCCGGGCATCGAATTGGCACCGCCGAGGTGGAGAGCGCCTTGGTGTTACACCCTTCTGTGGCCGAAGCGGCTGTTGTGGGTTATCCCCATGACGTGAAGGGAGAGGGTATTTATGCGTACGTCACCCTTATGGTGGGTGACAATCGTGAGGCAGATGCACTGCTGCAAGAGCTGATCGACATGGTGCGGACCGAAATTGGCCCGATTGCCAAACCAGACGTGATTCAATGGGCACCCGGCTTACCCAAAACCCGCTCGGGTAAAATCATGCGTCGAATTCTGCGTAAGATTGCCGCGAACGAGTTGGACAACCTAGGTGATACCTCCACCCTCGCCGACCCTGCCGTGGTAGACGATTTGATTGCCAACCGCGCCAACAAATAACACACCAACCTTTACCGGCATGCAACAAAAAAGGGGTCGCAAAAACGACCCCTTTTGTTTTTGATCCCAGCACACATCGGGTGTTGGGTGTTGCTTAAGACATCAGCCGACATCAGCCTTCGGCGGCTTCTTCCTCAGCGTTTTCCTGGTATTTCGGCAATTCCTTGATGGACAGTTTGATGCGACCGCGCTGGTCTACATCGAGTACTACCACATCAATTTCTTCACCTTCGGACAGGTAGTCGGTCACCGTCTCGACGCGTTCTTCCGCAATCTGCGAGATGTGCAACAAACCGTCTTTGCCAGGCAAAATATTGACGAACGCACCGAAATCAACGATGCGCTCCACCTTACCGTGGTAGATCCTACCAACTTCGGCTTCAGCAACAATTTCCTGCACGCGAGCCACCGCCGCATTTTTTGCGTCGGCGTTTTCTGCGTAGATCCGTACGGTGCCGTCATCGTCAATGTCGACCTCTGCACCGGTATCTTCGACGATACCGCGAATGGTTGCGCCGCCTTTACCGATGACATCGCGAATCTTGTCAGGATGCACCTTAACCGTGGTCATGGCCGGTGCGTTGTCGGATAGCTCTTCGCGTGAACTGGAGATCACTTTGTTCATCTCACCGAGAATGTGTAAGCGGGCTTCCAGTGCCTGCTGCAACGCCGCTTCCATGATTTCTTCGGTGATCCCATCAATCTTGATGTCCATCTGCAAAGCCGTAATACCGGTTTGCGAACCCGCAACTTTAAAGTCCATGTCACCCAAGTGATCTTCATCACCCAAGATATCCGTCAGGACGGCATAACGATTACCTTCCTTAACCAGACCCATGGCGACACCCGCCACAGGCATCTTCAGCGGTACGCCCGCATCCATGAGCGCAAGCGATGTACCGCAGACGCTGGCCATGGAGCTTGAGCCATTAGATTCCGTGATTTCAGACACCACCCGGATGGTATAAGGAAAATCTTCTTCGTTAGGCAATGCCGCCGCTACACCACGTCGTGCCAAGCGACCGTGGCCAATTTCACGACGCTTCGGACCGCTCATGAAACCGGCTTCACCGACGCTGTAGGGCGGGAAGTTGTAGTGCAACATAAACTGGTCTTTATAGGTGCCTTCCAGCGCATCAATCATGGCGGAATCACGCAAAGTGCCTAACGTCGCGACGACCACTGCTTGGGTTTCACCGCGGGTAAATAGGGCGGATCCGTGGGTTTTCGGCAACACACCAACTTCGACAGAGATGGGCCTTACAGTGCGCAAATCGCGCCCGTCAATGCGTGGTTCTCCGTTTAAGACACGCTGGCGCACCAACTCTTTCTCGACTTTGCCAAACAGGTCTGCCACGTCACCGGGATCGTTCGCGGGCTCTTCGCCACCGGCAAGCTGTTCCACAACTTTGGCGCGCAGCTCAGATACTGCGTTCTGACGATCCATTTTGTCGCTGATGCGATAGGCTTCACCCAAGTCGGCTTTGATTGCGTCGGCCACTTGATTCAGCAGGCTGTCGTCGGTGGCTTCAGGCTGCCAATCCCAGGCTGGTTTGCCTGCTGCAGCCGCCAATTCTTTGACCGCATTGATGATGACCTGCATCTCTTGGTGGGCAAACAACACCGCACCTAACATTTCGTCTTCGGTCAGCTCCTTGGCTTCGGATTCAACCATCAATACCGCAGACTCAGTACCCGCAACGGTCATGTTCAACATTGAATCATTCAGCGCTTCGTAGCCGGGATTGAGCAGATAGACGCCATCTTTGTAGCCTACGCGCGCAGCTCCAATGGGGCCGTCAAACGGGATGCCGGAGATGGCCAACGCCGCGGACGTCCCAATCATGGACGCTATATCCGGATCTTGGTCTTTGTCCGCTGACATCACCGTGCAGACCACCTGCACTTCGTTCATGAATCCTTTGGGAAACAGCGGGCGGATGGGACGGTCAATCAGGCGGCAGGTGAGCGTTTCTTTTTCACTCGGACGCCCTTCGCGTCGGAAGAAGCCACCGGGAATCTTCCCGGCCGCATAAGTCTTCTCTTGATAGTTGACGGTAAGCGGGAAAAAGTCCTGGCCAGGACGCGCCGATTTAGCACCGACGACAGTGGTTAACACCACCGTGTCTCCCATGGTAACCACCACCGAACCGGTGGCTTGCTTGGCAACCTTACCGGTCTCAATGGACACGGTTTGGTCGCCAAACTGGAAAGTTTTAGTGATAGGGTTCAAATTTACTTACTCCTTTGAGTATTCATGCGCACGTCCTTGTCATCTTGTGTGCGCAGTTGTTCATATTCGTAATTCGGTATGACAATCTTTAGCGTCTAATACCTAGCTTTTTGATCAACTCCGCATAACGTGCGGCATCCTTACTTTTCAAATAGTCCAACAATTTGCGTCGTTGGTGGACCATACGCAGCAGGCCACGTCGTGAGTGGTGATCTTTCTGGTGATCACGAAAGTGATCTTGTAATCCATTAATGTTGTGAGTCAGCAAAGCCACTTGTACTTCGGGTGAACCAGTGTCGCCCTCAGCCTGTTGGTACTCTTTGATGATCTCTGCTTTTGTTGTGGCATTTAAAGCCATGTTTATCTCCTAACAATCAATATGCACTTCCGCGGCACTTGCCTTGGAAATTTCAATCTACAGATCCAACCGCGCATATTTGCAGTTGTTCTGGTGACTTAAATCGACCGGTTTGTCTATTTGACGTTATCCGGCCACCAATCTTCTTGGCGCTATGCGCCCATCATCCAGCACTTCTCCCACACCAAGGAAATGACTTTCCTCATTGCAGGAGCGCTCGCTCAACCGGACCCAACCTTGTGTGGGAGCATGGGCAATCTGTACCGGTTGCCCCTGGCGCACGTAGAATGCGGTTGCATCCGACAACACCACTTCCGGCCAATGACCCACCGCGCTGTCAATGGGTCGCAAAAACTGATCTAACGATTCTCCTTTGTCTCTCTGCGCTTGCAAAGTCGACAGTGAGAGCATGTCACTTTCATCAAACGGGCCTGCCGCACGGCGGTGAAGCGCCGTGACATGGGCTCCGACACTCAGTGCGGCACCAATTTCTTCCGCAATGGTGCGAATATAGGTGCCCTTGCTGCAGTGAATTTCCAATTCAAATGAACTGTCGCCAAACTGCACCAGTTCATTACTGAAAATAGACACACGGCGTGCTTCGCGCTCCACCTCAATACCTTGGCGTGCCAATTTGTAGAGCGGCTGCCCTTTGTGTTTCAAAGCAGAATACATGGAAGGCACCTGCTTTATGTCGCCTCTGAACTGGGGCAACACAGCCTCCACGTCGGCCTGTCGAATGTGGCTGGCATCCTGCTGGGCAACCACTTCACCATCGCTATCGCCGGTTTCGGTGGCCACGCCTAGCTGTATTCGGGTCCAGTACTTTTTGTCTGAACTGAGTAGAAACTGCGAAAACTTGGTTGCTTCACCAAAACACAATGGCAGTACCCCGGTGGCAAGCGGGTCCAGGCTCCCGGTATGGCCAACCTTCTGCGCGGCAAAAAGACGTTTAACCTGCTGCACGGCATCGCTGGACGATATGCCTTGCGGCTTATCCAACACCAACACACCGTTCACCGGACGGCCTATTCTTCTTCTAGCCACTGCTTGAACCAGCTTCCGAGCCGCTTTCTGCTTCGTTATCGGAGCGACTCATGGCTTGATCAATGAGCTTTTCCAAGCGCGGCCCAGCTTCAATGAGCTCGTCGTAGTGGAAGCGCGGCTTGGGTGTGGTGCGCATCTTGTGTCGCTTGGCCAATGTTGACCGAAAAAACCCAGCAGCGCCGTTTAACACCCGAATCAGCTCTACACGATCCTCGTCGGTGTCTGCCTGCAGGGACGACACATAGATATCCGCATAAGACAGATCTTTGCTAACACGCACGTCGTTTACGCTGACAAGTAGACCGACACGCGGATCACGCATCTCATGTTGCATGATCTGAGCCACTTCATCACGGATGAAATCGGCTACTTTTAGATCGCGGGACACTGCGGTCATCATAGATTCTGCGCGGTTACAACTCGCGCGCAACTTCCTTGGCGTCAAACACTTCGATCTGGTCGCCGACACGTACGTCATTGTAGTTACGCACGCCGATGCCACATTCGGTCCCGGCACGGACTTCATTCACGTCGTCTTTAAAGCGCCGCAGCGACTCAAGCTCACCTTCGTATATCACTACGTTGTCACGTAATACGCGAATCGGCTTATTCCGGAACACCACGCCATCGGTCACCATACAACCGGCGATATCGCCAAACCGCGGCGAGCGGAATACATCCCGGACTTCAGCCACGCCGACAATTTCTTCACGCACTTCGGGTGTCAGCATGCCGGACAGCACGGCTTTAACGTCGTCGATTAGCTCGTAAATGACGCTGTAATAACGTAAATCTACGCCTTCGCGTTCGAGCATGGTCTTGGCCGTTTTATCCGCGCGCACGTTGAAGCCAAACACAACCGCGCCATAGGTGGACGCCATGGTGGCATCAGACACCGAGATCCCACCGACACCTGTACCGAGGACCTGCACACCCACTTCATCGTTGCCAAGATCGGACAGGGCCTGCACGATGGCTTCCAAGCTTCCGCGTACATCCGCCTTGATCACCAGCTTCAAGATACGCTTCTCACCTTCACCCATGTTGGCAAACATGTTTTCTAGCTTGGCGGCCTGCTGCATCGCCTGGCGGCGTTCTTGACTCTTGTCCGCGCGGAACTCAGCCAGTTCTCGGGCGGTCTTTTCATCACTCGCCACGGAGAAGTCATCACCCGCTTCCGGCGTGCCATTAAGGCCCAGAATTTCTACCGGTTGTGAGGGACCTGCATGTTTGGTGCTGCGCCCCGCATCATCGAGCATGGCTCGAACCCGGCCGTAATATTCGCCGGCGATGATGATATCGCCTTGATTCAGCGTGCCGTTTTGCACCAATACAGTTGCTACGGTGCCGCGACCGCGGTCGAGCCGGGATTCAACCACCACGCCTTGGCCAGGTGCCTCTGCGATGGCGCCCAGTTCCATGATTTCCGCCTGTAAGGTGATGGCCTCTAGCAGCTCATCAATGCCTTCGCCGGAAACCGCAGACACCTTCACAAACTGGGTGTCGCCACCCCAATCTTCGGGCACTACTTCTTTGGCCGCCAATTCATTGGTGACCCGATCCGGGTCCGCAGACTCTAGGTCACACTTGTTGATGGCAACAATCACCGGCACTTCCGCTGCTTTGGCGTGCTGGATGGCCTCTTCTGTTTGCGGCATAACCCCATCGTCAGCAGCAACCACAAGAATCACAATATCAGTAACCTTAGCACCGCGCGCGCGCATGGCGGTAAACGCGGCGTGGCCCGGTGTGTCGATAAACGTCACTCGACTGCTACCGGTGTCTACACTGTAGGCGCCGATGTGCTGGGTAATACCACCCGCTTCGCCGCTGGTTACGCGGGTCTTACGAATGTAGTCGAGCAATGAGGTTTTACCGTGATCAACGTGCCCCATAACCGTCACCACCGGGGCACGTGTCGTCGCTTCACCTTCAATCTTCAGCGAGGCTTCAAATTTCTCTTCTAAGGCGTCTTCACTAACCACCTTCACCTTGTGACCCATCTCTTCAACCAGCAGCGTAGCGGTATCCTGATCTAAGGTCTGGTTGATGGTGGCCATCACACCCATACCCATAAGAGTCTTTATGACCTCACCCGCCTTAACTGCCATGGACTGGGCCAAGTCTTGCACAGAATTCACTTCGCTCACTTCAACTTCGCGCGAGATGAATTCCGTTGGCTTAAATTCACCACCTTGGGTGTCAACTTGCAGGGCCGCTTGGCGCTGTGGGGCTTTACGTCGGCTACGCCGCTCACTCTTGAGAGACAGTTCGCGTTTGCGGCCGAAATCGCCACCGTCGCGACGCTCGCGATCTTTGGCCTTGCCGCGTTTGCCGCCGCGCTGCTCTGCTTGTTCCTTAGCCTGAAGCTCAGCCGCTGCCGCAGCCGCCTTCTCAGGCGCAGGCGCTTGTTGGGCAGCTTGCTGCTCCGCCTCGGCTTGTTTTTCCTTTTCTGCGGCAGCTCGTTCTTGTTCGGCTCGCTTTACTTCTTCTTCAGCCTTGAGACGCTCTTCTTCTGCTTTGCGTACAGCTTCTGCTTTGCGATCTGCTTCGTCCTGGCGCGCCTGTTCTTCAGCAGCTTTGCGCGCCGTCTCTTCTTCGCGGATGCGTTGCGCTTCCAACTCTGCTTGTGATGGTTCCGCAGTTGCTGTTTCCGCTTTGGGTGCAGCGGCATCAGCTTCACCGCCTCGCACGTACGTTCGCTTGCGCCGCACTTCTACGGTGACGTTGCGTCCAGCCCTACCTTGGCCGGCGCGCAAAGTCCCGGTATTCCTACGCTTCAGCGTAATCTTTTTTGCGGGTTCTTCAGCGGCGCCATGGCTGCGCTGCAGATGCGAAAGCAAAGCCTTTTTCTGTTCTTCGGTAACCAACTCATCATCAGCTGCATGCGGTAATCCCGCTTCATTCATCTGACGCAGCAGGCGGTCCACCGGTGTACCTACGGTGTCTGCTAGTTGTTTTACTGTTACGTCTGCCATTCGTTACTCCTACCGCTTTGTCGCTACACGAGCAAAGCAGTTGTATTATCGCCCGTCTTCCTTGCCGTTCTTGCTTATCTAGCCTGGCCTATCGTCGCTGCCTATTGAGCGCTGCCTTGTATCTCGCCACCCGCATCAACAACCTGCTCGTCTTCTTCAGCTTCGGCAAACCAAGGTTCACGGGCTTTCAATATCAGTGCCGCGGCATCGTCTTCGCTCAACTCGGGTTCGATATCCAGTAACTCCGGGATCGCCAACTCTGCCAAATCTTCCATGGTCACTACTTCATTTGAAGCCAGTTTGTAGGCCAGCTGCCGCTGCATGCCTTCCATGTTCAACAGATCGTCTGCCGGAGTGACATCACCGAGTGCCTCTTCGCTGGCAATGGCCTTAGTCAGCAGTGCGTCTTTTGCGCGGTTCCGTAGTTCTTCGACAATCTCTTCGTCAAAACCTTCTATCGCCAACATTTCCTCTATGGGAACGTAGGCCACTTCTTCGAGCGTGGTAAAACCCTCTTCAACCAACACGGTTGCCACATCTTCATCGACATCGAGTGACTGCATGAAGTCTTCGATGAAGCGTACCGCCTCCTCTTCCTGCTTCTGCGCAGCTTCCTCTTCCGTCATGATGTTGAGCGACCAGCCGCACAGATCACTGGCGAGGCGAACGTTCTGCCCGCCGCGCCCAATGGCCTGAGCGAGGTTCTCTTCGGTGACCGCGATGTCCATGGCGTGGGTTTCTTCGTCCAACACAATTGACGCCACTTCCGCGGGCGCCATGGCGTTGATGGTCAACTGTGCTGGATTATCATCCCACGGCACGATGTCGATACGCTCACCCGCCAGTTCTCCCGATACCGCTTGCACGCGCGATCCGCGCATACCCACACAAGCGCCCACCGGATCGATGCGGCCATCGTTGGTTTTGACCGCAATTTTCGCCCGCGAACCCGGATCTCGGGCCGCAGCGCAAATTTCGATCACATCTTCTGAAATCTCCGGCACTTCTACCTTAAATAACTCGATCAGCATTTGCGGCGTGGTGCGCGACAGTATCAGCTGTGGGCCGCGATTCTCCGGGCGAATTTCCACCAGCAACGCGCGCAGGCGGTCCCCAACCCGAAATGTCTCGCGCGGGATAAGGTGTTCACGCGTCAATATGCCTTCCGCGTTGTTGCCCAAATCAATAATGGCGTTGTCGCGGCCAAGCTTCTTAACCGTACCGCTCACCAATTCGTTAAGTCTGGGCAGATAGGCTTCCACCACCTGAGCACGTTCTGCTTCACGCACTTTCTGCACAATCACCTGCTTGGCGGTCTGTGCTGCGATGCGGCCAAACTCAACGGACTCCACTTGCTCCTCAAGCACGTCGCCGAGCTGAGCGCCGGGTTTGATTTCCTGGGCTTCCTCGACGCTGTACATCGCATCCGGATTAAGGTCTTCGTCTTCAACGTCCGGATAGTTCACCACCTGCCAGGTGCGAAAGGTCTCGTACTCACCGGTTTCGCGGTCGATGGCAACGCGAAACTCAGCTTCCTCGCCGTAACGCTTCTTGGTGGCCATGGCCAATGCCGATTCAATCGCCTCAAATATGACTTCCTTGGAGACACCTTTCTCCAACGAGACAGATTCGACGACCAACAATATTTCTTTTGACATTCGTCTGCCTTACTTAACCTTCGTCAAACACAGGAACCACACGTGCGCGCTGAATATTCTCAAGCGGCAACAAGTATTCATCGTCGTCGATCTGCACAACAGCCATGTTGTCCTGCACACCAGCGAGCATACCGATGAACTTGCGGCGGCCTTCAAATGGAAAGTTGAGCCGCACGTCCACCTGTTCACCCACACTGTCGGTGAACTGACTCTCTTTGAATAGAATTCGGTCCATACCCGGTGAAGACACTTCCAATGTATAAGCACCGGTAACGACCTCCTCAACGTCGAGGATGTCGCTGACATGCCGGCTCACGTTGGCACAGTCATCCACCGTGACACCTGCTTCACGGTCGATGTAGAGGCGCAATTTGGTGTGCTTGCCTTGGGCAAGAAACTCCACACCCCATATCGTGCAGCCTAGCGACTCAACGGTCGGCCCGACCAGTTCTTCGACCAACTTTTCCTTTCTATTCAATTAGTTAACAACCTTTCTGCACACCTTAAAAAGGCTATGCAATTTCTTGCTGGCATAAAAAATGGGCTTTAACGCCCACCAAAATTGCTCCATCAAGAGTTTCATGCACGAGCGCCCTGTACGCATAACACAGGGCAGGCCACCAAAGAATAGTTACGAAAAAGCCCCTAAACGGGGCTTTTCTCTTTGGTAGCGGGGGCAGGATTTGAACCCACGACCTTCGGGTTATGAGCCCGACGAGCTACCAGACTGCTCCACCCCGCATCA
>JANQKS010000054.1 GCA_028281005.1 Pseudomonadales bacterium | reverse complement strand
TTGGGCGTTGTTGGCGCACCTTGATGGGGCCCAACCCCATCGGCGGTACGCCGTCTAGCCCAAAAACCCCACAAACCCGCTGATCCTAAGTTTTCAAGTAGTTTGAGCACTAGCTTAAAGCCACACACCTGGCTTGTCATCGCAGGCTGACTCCATTAGCTTGTTCAACTAACGCATGAAAGATCAGAGTTTGAACACGAGAGATAAGCTGATGAAAAACGTACTAAACGCCGAAGACTTCGCCACCGCACGGGCTGTAAAGCACGCCAAACTCAAAGAACTGGGCTACGTGCCGGTTTGTATGGCCCCGGGGGATGCCGCGCCCGGACACAGCCACACACTGGTTGAAGAAATGGTGATTGTGCAAAAAGGGCTCGGGCAAATCCAAATCGAAGATGATGTCTACGATTTGCGCCCTGGCTCGGTAGCCATTGTCCCCGCGGGTAAGTTTCACGCGCTGTGTAACATCGGCACTGAGAACTTAGAAGCCGTGACCGTCTTCAACCGCAACGTGGACCCGAAGCAGGTAGTGCTTAAAGACCGCGAGAAGCACTTTGGCAAACCGGCGGAACCCACCACCGGTGAACTACTCGCGCAAATTACCGAACTGCGTAAACAGAACAAAAAGTTAAAGAAGAAGCTCAAGCGCGCCTAAAGCATGCAACGGCTGTTTGCCGTTCAGGGCCCTATGTGACCCGGCCGCAACGCTGCAACTGAGTGGCGTAGCGGTCCGCTTGCACTTGCACTTTGCGTGCATACCCTTGAATGGTGGGCGAACGTTTCCACACCCCGTTCCTATACCCCGTGGGTCCGGAGTAGTACGCCAAATAGAGCCGGTAAGGGTCGTTTTTGGGAATCCCTAGCTTGCGGTGGGAGCGATGATTGTACCAACCGATAAAATCCATGGCGTCTCCGAAGTCATCGCGATCCACAAACCAGCGGTTGGTATCGTCTAGATAATCTGCCCAGGCCTCATCCGTCGCCTGGGCGTAACCGTAGGCGGAAGACAGACGCCGCCAAGGCACTAAACCCAGCAGTTTCTTACGCGGCGGTTTGGCGTCCGCCACGTAGGAAGATTCACGATGCACAAATGCCATCCCCACATGCACCGGCATCCCCCACTTCTTTTTTGCCTTCTTTGCTGCTTTGTACCAACCGCCTTTCTCATCAAAAATGCGGCAGGCGTTATCAGGTTGGCGCGGCGGATTGGACGAACAACTACCCACGGCCACCACCAGCGTCAACGTACAGGCGATACTCAGCGTGCGCGCACACCAGGCTTTCAACGAATGTGCAGATTTATTGTGAAGTATCGATGCCATGTTGTTGAAGATACTCTAAAAAAGCCGCTTCATCCATCACCGGAATTTTAAGCTCTGTGGCTTTGGCGAGCTTGCTGCCGGCACCCGGGCCAGCCACGACCTGTGTGGTTTTAGCAGACACGGAACCGGCCACCTTGGCGCCCAAATCCACTAAGTGGGCTTTCGCCTGGTTGCGGTTCATCTGCTCTAGGGTGCCGGTTAACACCCAGGTCTGGCCGCTCAAGGGCTGCTCCCTTTTGATGGCAACGTCCGGCCACTGCACTCCAAGTGCGACCAGCTGGGTCACGACAGCAACATTTTGTGTATCGGCAAAAAACTCAACGATGCGTGAGGCCACCACCGGACCCACGTCTTCCACCGCCTCTAACTGCTCGGCATCTGCGTTCTGTAATGTCTCCATGGCACCAAAGTGATTGGCCAGACCGGTAGCGGTGGCTTCACCCACTTCGCGGATGCCCAGCGCATAGATAAACCGCGCCAAGGTGGTGGATTTGCTGCGTTCCAGGGCCGCGATCAGATTGTCAGCGGATTTTTGCCCCATGCGTTCCATGGTGATCAAGGTGTCCGCCTGCAGGCGATATAGATCCGCCGCCGTCTCCACCAAGCCGTGGTCCACCAACTGTTCCACCAACTTGTCACCTAAACCGTCGATGTCCATCGCCAGACGCGAAGCAAAGTGTTTTAACCCTTCCTTCCGCTGCGCGGGACAGACATTGTGGGAGGCGCTGCAACGGGCCACCGCCTCATCGTTGGGCCGTACGATTGGGCTGTTACAGGACGGGCAACGTGTCGGCAGTTGCACCAGTTCCGCATCGGCTGGACGTTTACTGTCGATGACGGAAACCACTTGGGGAATCACATCACCCGCACGACGGATCATCACCCAATCGCCGATGCGAAGATCTAAGCGCGATATTTCATCCATGTTGTGCAAGGTTGCGTTGGACACCGTGACACCACCGACAAATACCGGCTTCAAGCGCGCCACCGGGGTAATAGCGCCGGTCCGGCCCACCTGGAACTCCACATTCACAATTTGCGTGGTGGCCTCTTCAGCGGGGTATTTGAAGGCAATGGCCCAACGCGGCTTGCGCGTGACGGTACCGAGTTCCTGCTGTTGATCGAGGTTGTTGACCTTGATGACCACGCCGTCAATGTCGTAACCCAGCTCTGCTCTTTGCGCCAAAATGTCGTCGACGTAGGTGACACACTGCTCGAGGTCGGCCACTTCAGACAGCAGCGGGTTCACTCGAAACCCCCATTCTTGTAGACATTGTATAACTTCGACATGGGTCTGTGGCTGCCAGCTGCCGTCGCTCCAGCCCAAGCTGTAACAGAACATGGTAAGCGGTCGCGCCGCGGTGATTTTAGGGTCCAACTGACGCAAGCTGCCGGCGGCGCCGTTGCGTGGGTTAATCATGGGTTTAGCGCCGCTCTCCGCGGCCGCATGGTTGTATGCCTCAAAGTCTTGCTGCGGGATATAGACTTCACCACGCACTTCAAATCGTGCCGGATAGCCGGAGCCGGTCAAACGCAAAGGCACCGATTTCACTGTGCGTACATTGGCAGTGATGTCTTCCCCCACCTGTCCGTCACCGCGGGTCGCAGCCCGGGCCAGCACGCCGTCTTCGTAGAGCAGCGCCACCGCTACCCCGTCAATTTTGGGCTCACAAGTAAACGACAACTCATCCGGCTGATCCAAACGTCCCTGACAGCGCACGATCCAATCCTGCAACTCGTCCGAAGTGGTACATTTGTCCAAAGACAACATGGCCACTTCGTGGGTCACTTGTTGGAATTCGCCAAGCGGCGCGCCGCCCACCCGCTGGCTGGGAGAATCTGCTGTTACGAGATCGGGGAATTGCTGTTCTAACGCGGTAAGTTCGTCGAACAGTGCATCGTATTCCGCATCGGCTATTTCCGGTGCATCCAGCACATGATACCGGTAGAGGTGATGATTCAGCTCATCACGCAGCGCCTGTAGCCGTTTGGCCGCTTGTTTTGCATCCACACGTTAGCGCCGGTTACGCGCGTTTCGACAGCCTGCGGCGCGCGAAGTCCGCTATGCGCTGGCGCATGTGTTCCGTGGTCTGGCCGGTTAACACGCTTAAGTCTTCGTCGCGCAATTCACCACCCAGATCAAGCGCCACGTTGCGCGCGGCCTGCAACATGTCGTCAAACATGGTGGAGGCATCATCCGGACCCGGCAGCTGCAGAAAGAAAGTCATGCCGGGTGAGCGCATGGCGTTAAGATCGGATAGATCAAAGGTGCCGGGTTCAATCGCATTGGCCACGCTATACAGTTTCGCCTTAGTGGCGGGATCAATACGGTGAAAGATATTCATATCGCCGTAGCGCAGGCCTTGGCTACGCAACGCCGCCACCAAACCTTCACCGTCGAAGCGCTGCCCCTTGGGTGCCAGCACGTTGATAATTAACAACTCCTCCACCACCGGGGCATTGTCGGACGGTTTCTCCACGCGCCGTTCATTTTTCTGCTCACGGTTTTGTTCGCGCTGCAGTTCACGCTCTTTTTCGCGTTGCTTCTGCATTTGCCGTTTCAGCGCTTGGTTTTTGAATCCCTGGGTTTTGGCTGAAGGTTTACGTGGTTCGCTGTGAAGACCCTGAGGTTGCAGTTCAACTTCGCGGACGTTCGGGCGTTGCGACACCAACGGTTCGACAGCACCAACAGATGGGGTAGGTTGTGGGTCTCTTTCGATTGCTTGTTCGGTGTCTTGTTCGATGTCTTGTTGGACGCCTTGCGTTGTATCGGCGGCGTCCATAGCGGCAGGTGCGTCGACACCTTCTGTGCGAGGGGTAGCAGCAGTTTGGTGCACACGCGCGCGCAGCTTTTTCGGCCGGTCGAACAGGGCCTTTCGCGCGGTATCAACGGTGTCATTTAGCGCGCCATTAGCAGCAGCTTCTTTGCTGGCGGGCGCCGACTGGGACACGGATGACTGCGCCGTGGCGTCGGTTAGCGCCGCGGCTTCAGTCAGGGTAGGTGCCGCCAAATCCAACTCAAGATTTTGTTGGCCCGCCTGATCCGTGGCACTCGCAGAGCCACCCTTAACCACACGCGCGCCGCCGTTAGGTAACTCCCCACGCAAGCGTTCCATCTCATCCACATCGTCTGGAATGAGATCGGGAACGATGTCCATGCGCAACGGTTCCCGCTTGGCCCGCCAGGCTATCCAAAATCCATGGCCAACCACCAGCGCAATGAGGATACCCCCGCCGATGAGGATAAAATCTTTCATGTCCAACCTAGGCTCCTTGGCCGCCCATCCCGGCAGCCTTTAGTCTCAACCTACCCACAGCAAGGTTAAACCGCCATTGCCGCAGCCTCGTCCACGTCTACAGAAACCAAGCGTGATACACCTGGTTCCTGCATCGTGACGCCCATCAGATAGTCGGCCATCTCCATGGTGATCTTGTTATGCGTAATCACCAGGAACTGCACATCGGCAGACATTTCTTCAATGAGCGACGCAAAGCGCGATACATTTGCATCATCCAATGGCGCATCCACCTCATCCAGCAAACAAACAGGGCTGGGATTGAGATGAAAGATTGCAAATATGAGTGCAACCGCCGTCATGGCTTTTTCACCACCGGATAACAAATGTACGCTGGCATTGCGTTTACCGGGTGGTCTCGCCATGAGCGAGACTCCGGTATCGAGCAGGTCCTCCCCGGTCAGTTCTAAATAGGCGTGTCCTCCGCCAAATACTTTCGGAAACAGCTCACCCAGACGGCTGTTTACCGCTTCAAATGTATCCTTAAAGCGCGTTCGAGTTTCTTTGTCGATTTTGCGTATTGCTTCAAGGAGTGTCTCTAACGCTGATTCCAAGTCTTCCGCTTGCGCATCAAGATAGGTTTTGCGTTCGGATTCTTGTTCGTATTCTTCTATCGCCGCCAAGTTAATGGCGCCTAAGCGCGCGATACGGCGACCAAGCCGGTCTAACTCTTCCGCCCAAACACTTTCGGTCGCTTCTTCCGGCATCTCGGCGCGCACTTGTTCCGCCGTGTGGCCCGTAGCTTGCACTTGCTCTAGCAGATTGCTTTCCTGCACCGTCAACCCCTGGCGTTCCACGCGCTGGGATTCGAGTTGCTCGCGCAGCTGCGCCACCGTGTGCTCACACTCCTGCCGACCGCTTTCAAGCTCGCGGGTGTGCTGCTCGGCCGCCTCCATTTGCGTGCGTATCTCGCCAAGGTTGCTTTCTACCTCCACGCGGCTTTTTAATTTCTCTTCCAGCTCACGCTGCAGATCCGGCAACGGTATGGTGCTGGTAGACATGCCGGCGGTCAAATTGTCGTGCTGTGTAGCCAGCTCGCGCTGCTGATTGAGCAACCTCTGACGGGCGGTTTGGCTCGCCGCCAAACGTGATTGCAGACCCTCTTTCTCCACGTTCAGCGCATAGTATTCGTCACGGCTGATACGCGCGGCTTCCCGTGCTGCCAGCAACGCGGCATCCATGGCTTCGCGATCGGCGGTCAGCTGAGCCCGATGTGCCGCTTGCCCCTCACGTTTTATCTCCGCCTCCGTGAGCAAACGCCGGGCGGCGTCTAAATGGTCAGTCTCAGTGGCCAACTGTTGTGAAATGTCTGCCAGGTCTTTACCGAGCTGTTCGCGGCGCGCATCCGCTTCTTCCAACTTAACCCGAGTTACGCCATGATCCGTGCGGCGCTCGCCTAAATCCTGCTGCAAGGCGTTAACCGCCTGCTGCAACTCTTCGCGCTGGCTTTCTAGATGTTCTACTCGCGCACGCCCCTGTTGCACATGCTGTTGCAACTCACCGAGCGTGCGTTCGGCTTCTTCCACCCGCACGGTTAAGGTTTCAATCTGTTGGCCGCGTTCAATGATGCCGGACTCATGATCGTGATCGTGCAAAACGCGTACCCAGTCTCTACCAACCCAGAAGCCTTCGCGGGTGATAATGCTCTGCCCCGCCAGCAAGCGACTGCGGCTGGCCAGGGCCACCGCGGTGGATTCCGCAGCAAAAATCCCGTGCAATAAAGAGATGGCATTCACCGCATCCGCACGCACCAACGAATTTAAGCTCGGCAGCTCGATGTCTGCGTTAACCGCTTCTCTGTTTGAGAGTGCCTGGTTTGAGGGAGTCTGTCCGGCATTGATCTCTACTAAGGCCAAGTCACCTTCAGGCAAATCCGCCAACGATGCCGCAAAGTCGTCCAAATTACCGACCTGCAAGGCACTCAAAAAATGGCCGAGGACGGTTTCTACCGCGCGCTCCCACCCAGGCACCACAGCAAGGGATTCACCCAGACGCGCATGCTCCGACAACTCGTGTGCCGCGATCCAGGTCTCCGCTTCCTGTACGGTCTGCCCAAGGGCGGCATCCTGCACCGCTTGTAAGCTCGCCAGCTCGTGACGTAAGTTCTGCACCTCGCTGCGGGCGTCTTCCAGTACCTGCTCGCGTTGCAAAACGTCTTCGCGAGCAGCGCCGAGTTCAGTGAGGCATTCATCGATCTGCAAATTCAGCAGCCGCGACTGATCTTCCAAACCAGAAATCTGTTCAGCCAACTGGTCCATCTCACCGCTGTCGATGCTCTCGCCCTGCTCCGTCTGCATCTGAGTGAGTTCCTGCTGACGGCGGTGCAGGCGCATGAGTAGCTGCTCTAAGTGTTCTATGCGCGACGCTTGAACCTCCGCGGCGCGGTCATTTTGTGCCGCTTCCGCGTTAAACGCATCCCACTTTGCCTGCCAACTCCGCGCGCTGTCTTCAGCACCCGCAAGCGCTTGCTGAGCTGCGGCGTCGTGCGCGGCACGCGTTTCAACCTGGGGGCTAAGCGCATCCAAGCGCTCCTGCAGCTGCTCAATTTGCGCTTCATCCATACTCAGCTGCCGATCCGTCTCAACCCGACGTTGCGCCACGCTTTGCAGGTCTGCCGCTAACTGTTTGACGCGCTCTTCGTTGAAGGCTATAGCTTCTTCGATGCGCGCGATGTCGGCGCCCAGCTGATAAAACTGCCCTTGCACTTGGTTAAACGCATCTGTGCGTTCGGAGTGATCTTCACGACTCTTGGCAATGCCGGCTTCCAACTGACGCTGTTCCGCGAGGGCTTTTTCTTGGCTCAATTCCAGTTGTTTGATGCGGTCTTCGATGCCACCCAGCTCGGCGTGCAAATTGTTGTGGCGCAGCACGTACAACTGTGCGGTCACAAGACTTTCGTCCGCGCGTAGTTCGCGGTAGCGTTCCGCCGCCTGAGCTTGGCGCTGCAGGCGATCAAGCTGTCGGCCAAGTTCTTCGCGTATGTCGTTGATACGCTCTAAGTTTTCCCGCGTGTGTTTAATGCGGTTGGAAGTTTCCCGACGGCGCTCTTTGTACTTGGAGATGCCCGCGGCCTCCTCCAAGTAAACGCGTAACTCTTCGGGTTTGGCTTCCACCAATTGGGAAATCATGCCTTGCTCGATAATCGAATAGCTGCGCGGGCCGAAGCCGGTACCGAGAAAAATGTCCTGGATATCGCGACGCCGGCATTTGTTACCGTTGAGGAAGTATTGAGACTGTCCATCTCGCGTGACTTGACGACGAATGGCAATTTCCGCGTAGGCGGAGTACTCACCGCCAATGCGTCCGTCGGAGTTGTCGAAAAACAACTCAATGCTTGCGGCAGCTGTGGGTTTTCGCGAATTGGAGCCGTTAAAGATGACATCGGTGAGGTTTTCACCGCGCAATTGTTTGGCGGAACTTTCACCCATCACCCAACGCACAGCATCGATGATGTTGGACTTACCGCAGCCGTTAGGGCCTACAACAGCGCAGCGATTTCCGGGGAGGGTAACGGTTGTCGGATCGACAAAAGATTTGAAACCTGCAAGCTTGATCTGCTTCAGTCGCATATGCGCATCGAAAGAACCGTTACTCTGGCCTACTGAAGTCTGAGCGAGCGCTGCGGTTTACCCCATGGCTTACCCCATGATTTAACCCACTGCCCTGCTGCCTTCAGCGAACTAGGATTAGATTCAGACGAAATTACCCCATCTGTGAAGGCAACAGTCTACTGGAGTTTGTTCTTGTTGGTAATACTTTTTTACCTAAAAGTATTACGAAAATGCCATTTTTTTCAGTGTTTTAGGTAATTTCTCGTGGGACTCCACAGCGCGTTCGCAGAGGCTGCGCAAGCGTTTGTGGAAGGCATTCAGAAGTTCCGCCACACGCTCTTCATCCTTTACTTCCAAAGCATCAAATAAGGCCTTGTAATATCTAGAAATATCATGAAGATCGACATCTGACTGAATGGCCAATCGGCGCATCAAGCGTTGGGAGCTCGGTAACAAGCACTCAAACACACCCTGCAGGTAGCGGGTGGCAGCGCAAAGCAACTCTGCATAAAAATCACGACGCGCATCCAACAACGCATCTAACTCTCCACGGCGTGCGCTTTGCTCCATGGCGGCCAGATGGGGCGCGGCGGCGGCCAGCGCCTCGCGGGTGTCGGCATTGTGAATAAACTGGGGCATGAGCCGGTGTTCAGCAGCACTTAAGATGTCCACCAATTCCAGCGCTTCGCGGCTGCAGATTTCGTTCACCACTGCACCTTTTCGGGGCACAATTTCGATCAGGTGACGCCGCTCGAGTATCAGCAGCGCTTCGCGCACCGAACCACGCGAGACGCCCAGCTCGTTAGCAATTTTAAGTTCTTGGATGCGCGCTCCGCCGCGTAGCTGATCTTGAATAACCAGCTGAGCTAGGTGATCGGCAATCTGTTCCGTGATGTTAAGAGTGGGTTTGAACACCATAAACTTCTTTGCAAACCGATATTGATCGATTGGACCTTTTCCAACGATAAAAGTTCATTGTAGGTTCGGTGGTGTGAGCAATGCGTCAAGGGCTAAACCCTTAAGCTGCGGGCTTTGCAGCGGAGGTGAGGTCCACTGCCAATCATCCGCTTGGGCCATGGCGTTACCGCTATGACTTAAACGCGCTACCACCTCAAATTCTTCTGCACCACTGAGCGTGCGCTCCGGGCTCATGCTCACCAGATCGTCTAACTGCACGCTAAACGGCAACAGAAAAGACGGCCTGCGCACCACCGCATAAGGCATTCCGCCGCCCACTGGCCGGGCCAGCACAAACACGGTGGCATGCGCGGGCGCTTCCCCATTGGCTGCCACGTTGACCGTCACACCCGGCGGAGGAGTTTCCATACTGGCACGCACCTGGGCAATGGCATTGGCAAAGCTGGCTTGCTGACGAATGTCGTTGGCGCCGCTCATGGCTTTATTCAACAACGCAACCGCTTCGGCGGCTTCACCACGATGGAAGGCATCCAGCGCTAACATTTCTGTGACAATCGGTATCTCCGACTGCTGTGCCAAGATAGCTTCCGCCAGATTTCGGCTGGTAGCGTCCAATTTGCCCCCGGCGGCGAGATAGCGGGCTTGCAACCAGTACACCTGTACACCCAGATCCATGGGGTTGAGCGTGTTGGTGGTGGCAAATGCTTCAGCCGCATCGGCAAAGCGGCGTAGCTTCAGATAGCTGTGCCCCAAGAGATACCAGCTCTTGCCGTCCTCGGGCGCGGTTGTTGTCCGCTCTTCAAGCTTCAGCGCCCAACTTTGCAGGGCGACTTCGTCTTCGAACCCTAAGGCAAGCACTTCTTCAGCGCCGCGAACCTGTTGTAACCCAGGCTCCGCCACGGCAAAGTAAGCCGCAATCCCCAGCACCGGCACCAAGACACCGATGCTCCAACCCAACAGCGGTTTAGTCATGGGTGCGGGGCCAGCCTCCGCGGTGGCTTGTAGCAACTTGGCGTTGTTATCCGTTTCGCTGAGCAACACTGCGCCAAGCTCAGATTCCATCTCGGCGCGCAGATCCGCGTCTTCGGTCTCTCGTCCGAGTTCTTCTAAACGCTCGCGATACAGCGTTTTCACCGCCAGGTCGTGTTCAGCGGAGGCCTTGGTGACGCTGGGTTTCAGCAGTGGCCAGCAGGCAAACCCCGCGGCCAGCAACCCCAGTACTCCAACAACAAAATAGAACATCAATCTTCTTTAAGAATCGCCTGCAGCCGCGACTGCTCAGCCGCATCCAATGCCACGGCACGTTGCTGGCGTGCGCGGGAGAGTAGAAAAAACAACACAATACCGCCGAGCACCGCCAGCGCCACGGGCATCAGCCAAATCACCACGGTACGCGTGTTAAACGGCGGCTTGTACAGCACAAAATCGCCATACCGCTCTTGCAGGAAGTTGCGTACTTCTTGATCGCTGAGGCCGTCCGTCACCACCAGTCTATGCACCGTACGGCGCAAGTCCTGGGCAATCGGCGCATCACTGCCGGCAATGTTGGTGTTGAGACATTTGGGGCAACGGAACTCTTCGATGAGGGCTTTATAGCGGCGTTGTTGTTCTTCGTTATCAAAGTGGTAGACGTCCACTTGACTGGCAGCACCCGCCAAATCCGCGCACAACAACAGCACCATGCCCAGGACCGTTCCCAGCAGCGCCGGCCACGCCATGCGGCGGCTCGCCAAGACACTCATCGAGAATGAGCTTCCCGCATGCTTACCGAGCCTACCGATGCCGGTTCTGTCTCAGGTTCTGGCGTGCGATAAACACCCATCTGGGCCAGGCGCGGCGCCAATTCATCCCGCCAGATGCGCGGGTTCACATCACCTACACGCTTGTAGACGATATTACCCTCGGCATCCAACAAGAACGTTTCCGGCGCGCCGTATACACCCAGTTCCACTCCCAAGGCGCCGTTGGCATCCACCAATACAAGATCGTATGGATCACCGTAGTCCGCCAACCAGCGCAGGGCTTTGGGAATACTGTCTTTGTAGTTAACGCCCACCAAACGTACATCTGTCGACGCTGCGATTGATAGCAGCTCAGCGTGTTCAGCTTTACAGGTCGGACACCAGGTCGCCCAAACGTTGACCAGCGTCGGGTGGCCCAATAAATCAGTATTGGAGACCTTTTGCTGCGGGTTGTACAACAGTGGCGCTTCAAACTGCGGAAAAGGTTTGCCTAGTAACGCGGACGGTAGCTGCTTACGATCACCTAAACTGAAGCCGACGTAGCCGACAAACATGATGAGACAAAAGATCCCCAGCGGAATAAACAGGCTGGCTCGATTCATGCTGCGCTCTGCGCCCCTGCAACCGTGGCCGTGCGGCGTTCGGTGAGACGGCGATAGCGTTTGTCCATCACCGCCAAACCGCCGCCGAATGCCATCAGCAAAGCACCCAACCAAACCCAACGCACCAGCGGTTTGTAGTGCAGGCGCACAGCCCAAGCGCCGCCGTCAAGCGGCTCACCCAAGGACACATAAGTATCGGCGAAAAAACCGGCCTGGATGCCAGCTTCGGTCATGACGTTGCCGCCGGCTAAGTAGCGGCGTTTTTCCGGACGTAATTCAAAACTGCCGCCGTCCGCCTGGGTCACCACAAACACGCCCTGTTCTGCTTGATAGTTTGGACCATCCACAGTCCGCACGCCAAGAAAACGCACTTCAGCGGTACCCAGCATAGACACATCCTGGGGCGCCATACGTACATCTTCTTCAATGGATTGGGTGGCGGTAATCGCGATACCGATGATTGACATGGCAAAACCCAAATGTGCGGTGGTCATGCCCCAGTAAGCCAGCGGTAAGCCGCGCGATTTTCTGCTGCGCAGCCAGATGTCACGCGCGTGGGTAGCCACAATCCACAACGCCAGCACCAAAGCTGCCAACACGCTGACGTATTTCGGCTCGGTGACAAACCACCAGATGCCGCCTAGCACAAATGCCACCGGCAGGGCCTGAACGAAGGTGGATTTGAGTTTCTGCAGGGGTGTGCGTTTCCAGTTCAAGACCGGCACCATCACCACCGCCAAAGCCAGCAACAACATCAACGGTACAAAAAAGGTATTAAAAAACGGCACGCCGATAGAGATGCGATCGCCGGTCAGCGCTTCATAGCCGATGGGTGACAGCGTCCCCCACATCACCGCAGCCAACGACACCACTAAGATGACATTGTTGACCAGCATAAAAAACTCACGGCTCATCAAGCTGAAGCCGACGTAGGCACGCTGCCCGGCAGCGCGCAGACCGTACAAGGTCAAAGACCCACCGACCACAACGGCAAGGAAAATCAGGATGTACATCCCGCGCTGGGGATCCACGGCAAACGCGTGCACCGAGGTCAGCACGCCGGAACGCACTATAAAGGCGCCGAGCAACGACAACGAAAACCCGGCAATTGCAAGCAGCAGCGTCCAGCTTTTGAAGGTGCCGCGTTTCTCCGTGACCGCCAGGGAGTGGATGAGCGCGGTGGCTGCCAGCCAGGGCATAAAGCTTGCGTTTTCCACCGGGTCCCAGAACCACCAGCCACCCCAGCCCAGTTCGTAGTAGGCCCACCAACTGCCCAGGGCAATACCCAGGGTGAGGAACGCCCATGCAAAGTTTGTCCAAGGCCGTGACCAACGTGCCCACGCGGCATCGACGCGGTTTTCCATCAGCGCAGCCACGGCAAACGCAAACGGCACCGCCAACCCCACATAACCCATGTAGAGCAGCGGCGGATGGACGATGAGACCAAAATCCTGCAACAACGGGTTCAGATCACTGCCATCTGCAGGCGTCATAGGGATTAAGCGTTCAAACGGGTTGCTGGTGAAAAACGCAAAACAGATGAAGCCCAAATTGAGCAAACTCATACAACCCAATACGCGGGTGAAAAACCCTTCTGGATAATTCTTGCCACGCAGCGCCAGCACCAACATCCACGCGCACATGATGAGTATCCACAGTAAGAAGGAACCTTCATGGCCACCCCAAACGGCGCTGACCTTGTATTGCATGGGTAACAGACTGTTGGAGTGGTTGGCAACATATGCCACGCTGAAATCGTCGGTGACAAAACACCACACGAGGGCTGCAAACGATACCGTAATAAATACAAACTGACCCACCACCATGGACACGGCACCCTGCGAGGCACCCGCCAAAGTCATGCGGCGCGGCATCAACCCAATAATAGCCGCGGCCAACGCCAAACAGCCGGCCAGTGCTAAACCAACTTGTCCAAATTCGGCAATCATGTACGCGGATCGCTGCTCTTAGCGGCGCCTTGTGCCTCTATCTCTTGGGCCATGTCCATCAGCTCCGGCGGCATATAGTTTTCATCGTGTTTAGCCAATACTTCTTTGGCTTGGAAGCGCCCGCTTTCAGCAAGCTCCCCCTGCACAATGATGCCCTGCCCTTCTCTGAACAAATCCGGCAGGATCCCGGTAAAAGCCACTACAAACTCCGAACCCATATGGTCGGTGATGGTAAATTCCACCGCTAGGCTGTCGGGGTCTCGATTCACCGAGCCGTCCTTCACCATGCCGCCGGCGCGAATGGTACGCTCTACCGGTGCGGTACCATCCACCACCTGATCCGGCGGGTAAAACATATTGATGTTCTGCTCCATCGCCACCATCAGCGCTGCGGTGGTTCCGGACACCGCCACCAACAAAAATACCGCCAAATACAGCCGGCTTTTACGTTTCGGATTCATGCTCCACTCGTTCCTTGGGTTTCTGTCGTCGTCGACGCATCTTGCTGATCCGCCGCCCAACGTAACTCCAACATCTGCTTACGCCGCGCCACACGCAACGCTATGGTACTGCCGAGCAATACAGCCAGCGTCGCGCCGTAGGCCATCCATACATACAAGCCATGGCCACCCATGGCAACAAATTCGGCTAATGAGTCAAACTGCATCGGATCAGTCTCTCAAACACCTCTCAAACACCTCTCAAACACCTCTCAAACACCTTTCAAACACGTTAACCTGCCGCACGCGCTGGCAACACCAACTCTCTAACCCACTGCGTGCCGCGCTCACGGCGCACTATTTCCAGGCGCATCCGGCTCAAAATATTGTGCCCGGCAAAACAATAAATACCGAGCACCATGACCAATAACGGCAAGTACATCTCCGGCGGCATGGTGGGTTTCGCGGTAAGCGTAAACGATGCTGGTTGGTGCAACGTGTGCCACCACTCCACCGAATATTTAATGATCGGTATGTTAATTGTACCGACCACGGCCACCAATGCACTGGCGCGCCCGCGCAATTCCACATCCGGGATGGCTTCACGCAGGGCGTAGATGCCGATATACAAAAACAGCATTACTAACGTCGACACCGTGCGGCCATCCCAATCCCACCAGGTGCCCCAGGTTGGTCTACCCCAGACACCACCGCTGAACAGGGCTAACGCGGTCAGCATCATGCCAAACGGCAGGCACGCGGCAATGGCGACGTCTGCTAGTTTCATACGCCACACAAACAACACAAACCCGGCCACACCCATGCCGATATATACACTCTGCGCCACCATCGCCGCCGGGACATGTACGTACATAATGCGCACGCTGTTGCCTTGCTGGTAATCCTGAGGAGCAAACCCCAAACCCCAGACAATGCCGGTGCACAGCAGCAACGCCGCGGCAATACCGAAACCGGTCACCCACGGCGTGGACATATGATAGAACCACCGTGGTGAACCCAGTTTGTGCCACAGTTCTTTTAAGGTCATGGTGCAACCATTTCTATACGCAATTTTCTCGCCGCATGTTCAACTATCCCGAACTATCCCATTTATGCTCGCCGAGTCATTGCATTTGCAAACTAATTTTAAGACCCAATGTAGCGGCAAAAGGTCCTACCGTAAGCGCCAACATGCTGATAAAACCCAGCCAGTATAGCGGTGCCGGGCTGCCGGCCCCAGTCAAGCTTGCATTGATAGCGCTGGCACCAAAGATCAACACTGGCAGAAACAGCGGCAATACCAATAATCCCAAGAGTATCCCGCCACGACTGAACCCCACGGTCATGGCGGCACCCACCGCACCCAACAAGCTCAAGGTTGGCGTACCCAGTAACAACGCTAACATAGTGGAGCCGATGGCTTGTGACGGCAGCCCCAAAAACAGGCATAACAGCGGCGCTAACAGGGTGATGAGTAGGCCGGTGCCCAACCACTGCACCACAATTCTGATCAACACCACAAAAAACGGCATGTTTGCAGCACTCAGCACTTGCTCGAGCACACCGTTGTCGTAATCCCGCCGAAACAAGCTGTCCAGTGACAACATGTTGGTTAACAACACGATCAACCACAGCACCGCTGCCCCATAAGCCGCCTGATCGCTGTCCTGCAGCGGGGAACCGACGGCAAACAGCATGACCGCGAGGAACATAAACGCCATCGGGTTAATGACGGTCGCGCGGTTGCGCAGCAGCACCCGCCACTCGCGTAAAAACAGCCCGATGAAATTCACGCGGCTTCCCGGCCGGTGGGCACGATGTTAAGTACCTTGGCACGTCCCACAGTCAGGGACACATGGGTGGCGGCAAGCACTGCCCCACCCTGCCCGCAATGTTCCGCCAACAGATCGTTGAGTAACGCCTGACCGTCTTTGTCCAGCGACGTATAGGGTTCATCCAACAACCACAACTTAGCCGGGTGTAACAACCAGCGCGCCATACAAACACGGCGTTGCTGGCCTTGGGACAAACGCAAACATTCAGTCAGCGCATAGGCGGACATGCCTACTCGCTGCAATACCTCACGCAGTTCGTCTTCCGCCGGCGGCAACCCTTGCATCGCGCCATACCACTGCAGTACTTCCCGCGGGGTGAGCAATTCATCAAGGCCGGTGCGGTGACCTTGGTACAGAAAATCCGTGCACACATAGTGACCCTGGTACTGGGTATGCAGGCCCGCCAACGTCCGCAGCAGCGTGGTCTTGCCGGCGCCGTTCGGACCTAGGAGTTCGACACAATCACCCGGGGCCACGTCGAGCGACAGAGCTTCGAACAGCGCGCGCTCGTCCCGTTTGCAGATCAACTGGTCGATGTTGAGCACGGCAGCGTCCGATCAGTTGGCGGCCACAACTTCATAACAAGGTGTGTATTCACCCAGCAACCGCATACGGCCTTGTGCAATGAAGCTTTGTAACAAGCGGTCCAGGGCATCCGTCATTTCGCGGTCGGCATGTAACGTAAACGGTCCGTGTTTCTGGATTTGGCGTATGCCGTTGTCCTTCACGTTACCGGTGACAATGGCGGAGAACACCCGCCGTGCTTGTACCGCCAGTTGCGCAGCAGACATGTCACGGTCCAAGCGCAAAGCGGCTACGCTGGCATGCGTCACGTCAAACGGCACCTGGTGCTCCTGGGGCACTTGCAGCAGCCAGTTGAAGTAATAGGCATCACCGCTACGGCGGCGCACCCGGCGCACATCTTTCATCGCGCCGCTCATGTAACGCCCTACTTCTGCGGCATCGTCAATGATGACTCGGTACTTATCTCTGACAGCGTCGCCGAACAGCAGCTTTAAGAACCGATCCAGCTCGGCAAAGTAGTCCGCGCTGTCAGCTGGGCCGGTAAACACCACCGGCAACTCCAAGTCCGAGTTGGCCGGGTCGAGTAAAATCCCCATGAGGTACAAAATTTCTTCGGCGGTACCGGCGCCGCCGGGGAAGACCACGATGCCATGCCCAAGACGCACAAAGGCTTCCAAGCGCTTTTCTATGTCCGGCAAGATCACGAGATGGTTAACAATGGGGTTGGGGGGCTCCGCGGCGATGATGCCAGGCTCTGACAAACCAACAAAACGGCCACCGCTGACCCGTTGCTTGGCATGGCCAACAAAGGCGCCTTTCATGGGCCCCTTCATGGCTCCTGGGCCACAGCCGGTACAAATATCCAGACGCCGCAAACCCAATTGATAACCCACATCCTTGGTGTAGTCGTATTCCTCTCGACCGATGGAGTGGCCACCCCAGCACACCACCAAATTGGGTTTCATGCCCGGCTCCATCACCCGCGCGTGTTTCAGAATCTGGAACACCGCATCGGTGATGCCGCTGGACGTGTTGAGGTCGTAGCGTAGGGCATCGCTGATTTCGGTGCCGATATAAATGACATCGCGTAACACCGCAAACAGATGTTGGCGGATACCTTCAACCATACGGTGTTCAACTAAGGCGCTGGCGGGTGCGTTCCGAATGCGCAGCTGCAACCCGCGGGTGCGTTTCACCACTTCGATGCTGAAATCCGCGAAGGCATCAAAAATGGCGGCTGCGTCATCGGTTTCATTACCGGTGTTCAGCACCGCGAGCGCACAACGGCGAAACAAATCTTGAATTTCGTCGTGCCTGGCGCCCACCGTAAGCGCGTCTATTTCACGTTGCGACAACAACTCCAAACTGCCGCGCGGGCCGATCTCAATATCAACTTTGGGGACCGCTGCAAAAGCGATTGAGCGGTTTTTTTCAGTGACTTGATCCATGCCGCAATTTTATCAGGGCATGTCAACATTAACCGTGAAACCTGCATATAGGTTACGTTCCGGACCAGGCTCAAACAACCGGCCGCCAAAGCCGTTAATGCGCACGTTGGCGTTGTACTCCTCGTCAAATAAGTTGTTTACGCCGACAAACGGGGCTAACCGCCAGTCGCCGAAGCGCGCCTCGTACCCTAGCCGCAAGTTCGCGATCGTGTAGTCGTCATCTACGATGCTGTTCGCATTGTTGGCATAAACCTCATCGACGTACAACACATCCCCCACCATATAAAAACCGTTGCTGTGCCGGTAAGCCAGTTCGGCAAACAACTGTTGATCCGGCAAACCGGGCAGGTCGTTGCCGCTAAAGGTGGGATTGGCGGCAAACGTTTCAAACTCAAAGTTGGAATAGGTATACGCCGCGCTAAAAGTCAGCTGCTCGCTTAGGTCCGCAATCACCAATAGTTCCACGCCGCGACGCTCGGTGTCGGCATTCTCAAAGAAAGAGCGGTTACCGATGTTCTCCACGTTGGTGATTTCGTCACGCACATCCATGTCGAACACGGCCACATCCAGGTACAGCTGGTTGTCCCACAGGCTCGCTTTGAGGCCTAGTTCAACGCTATCGGCTTCTTGCGCAGACACATTGTTGAAGCCCCCGAGACTGACGGCTAGATTGCGCGCGGGACTGGCCAGCTCGGTAAAGGTCGGCGTTTCGAACGACGTGGCGTAGTTAGCGTAGAGACTGGCGTTGTCGTGTAAATCCCATACCAGACCCAACATCGGGCTGAACTCGTCAAAATCGATGTCGCTGGACTGATCCGCATTGGCTAGAAAGTTGTCGTCTACTGACAACTCCACTTCGTCGTAACGCAAACCCACGATGAGCGACCACGCATCGCTGAGGCTGAGTTGGTTGCGCAGGAACACCCCGTAAGATTCGGCTTCTTCAACCTGGTCAAAGCTCAAGGCGCCGCGTCTGCCGGCGTTGTTAATGAAGCGCTGACGGTCGTCTTCCTGCACATCGATGTCCACACCTACGCTGAGCTGATTGGATAACCCAAATAGCTGGTTGTTAAACGTCAACTGCACACCGCCTCCATAAAAGAAGCGGTCAAACTCCACCACCCCGTCGTCCGCAACAAAAGGAATGTGGGAACCAATGGGTAAGAAGGCTTCAAAATCTCGCCACACGTAATAGTTGCGCACCATCAGCTCGTGCCCGTCTCCGACGTCGCGGCGGTAGACAAGTCCAAGCTTCTGTTGGTCTAACGCCTCGCCGGCGTTAGAGCTCAGGTTACGCGGCTGAGCTTGGGTAGGATCGTCATCGGCCTGGGCTGCGGTGATGGCGCCGGCGTCATCCGCCGTGGGTGAATCCACCCAATTTAACACCACCGTCAGTTCGCTACCGTCAGCAAAGTTGTATTGCAACTTGCTGTTAAGCAGCGTCGACTCAACCTCGGCGTTATCGCGATAACCGTCAAACTGCAAATCCGTGACGCTGGCCATATAGTTCAAGCGGCCGCGTTGACCCGCCGTTTTCACCTGCACCTTGCGCAGCGCATCTTCTCCGACCGTCACACGCGCTTGCAGGTAAGGGGTGTCTGTCCCGCTTTCGCTGGTCAGATTGAGGACTCCACCGGAAGAAGCCCCATACAACGCCGAAGAAGGCCCTCGAGTCACCTCGACACGCTGCAGGGATCCCAAATCGATGTCGTCGACACCACTCTGGCCGTCCGCAGTGGTGGCTGGAATGCCATCCGCCACTATTTTCAAGCCGCGAATCCCAAAATTGGCGCGCGCCCCAAAGCCGCGGATGGCCAAGCGGAGGTCTTGCGCAAAGTTGTAGCGATTCTGGGAAAACACGCCGGGCACGCGGTTTAAGGACTCATCCAAACCTAACTGCGGACGCCCAATCTGGATGTCATCTTGTAACACCAATGCCACCGCGGCGGGTACCTCTCGCAACGATTGCTCAACTCTGGCGGACACCACGGTGAGCTGTTCTACGATTTCTGCGCTTTTTATTTGTTCGCTTTTTGCTTGCGCG
This sequence comes from Pseudomonadales bacterium, assembly GCA_028281005.1. Taxonomy (GTDB): domain Bacteria; phylum Pseudomonadota; class Gammaproteobacteria; order Pseudomonadales; family Azotimanducaceae; genus UBA4421. The sequence continues at coordinate 8,546 of JANQKS010000054.1, read as the reverse complement.
TTTTTTGCTTGCGAGCTGCTCGTCTGCGCGCTGTCCCCATGGGCAGCGGCGGAACCCCACACGCCTGCTGCCAACCACAGCAAACCCAGCCACTGACGTTTTTGCATTCTCTGTCTCGTTCGTCCCGGAAAAAAGCGCGCGTATACTAGCCTGTATCGCTTGTGAAAGCTCTAGGAGACTAAGGCATGCTGCGCAGCTGTATGTCGATGAATTCGCTCTCCGGAAAGTACTGGATTTGCGCCTCTCCGCTTTCCAACATGCGCCGCACCCGATCACGTTTTTCCTGCAGAGGAATGTCACGATGTCCGTAGTCTGTGCCTTCGCGCAGGATGAATGCGTCGATGACCCCTTGCAAAGCAACAGCGGACAGTTCTTCGACGGGGATGATAATCATGGCGGCACAGATTAATCTCTCGCGCCAGGTGTGAACAAGTGCGCATCCCGGCACCAAGAGCCGCGGTGTTACTTGAGTTTTGCAACGCTAAATGCGTTACTAATCGTCTTACAACTTAAGCAGTGTTCCAATAGGACTGGGAACGATGAGTGAACCGGATCACATTTTAGTCGTCGAAGACGAACCCATTACCCGCGAGCAACTGGTCTCCTATTTTGAGGAGGAAGGTTTTCGCGTGTCATCCACCGGCTCCGGGGATGAGGTACAGCAAATCGTCGATGACACGGACGTCGTTTTGGTGTTGTTAGACATCAAGCTGCCAGGCAAAGACGGCCTCACCTTAACCCGCGAAATTCGCGCTAACTCCGACATTGGCATCATCCTGGTGACCAGCAAACAAGAGCAGATTGATCGCATCTTAGGTCTCGAAAGTGGCGCTGATGATTACGTGACAAAGCCATTTGATCCTCGCGAGCTGTTGAGCCGCGCACGCAACCTCATTCGTCGCGTGCAGATTCAACAAAAGCAGCGTCGCCGCAATCACATTCGCACCTTTGATGGCTGGAGTCTGGATCTAAACAAACGCGAGCTCACCTCTCCAGACGGCAGCGCCGTACAGCTTTCAGCCGGGGAATATCAACTGCTGTTGGCCTTCATGGAGCAAGCCGGCGAAGTGATGAATCGCGACCAACTGATGAACCGCATTCGCAACCGCGAGTGGTTTCCGGATGATCGCTACATTGACGTCCTGGTGGGCCAACTGCGCAAGAAGCTCGGTGAGCGTGCCGCCAACGCCAAGATCATTGCCACCATTCACGGTACGGGATACCTGTTCACCCCTGAAGTCGCCTAGGCGCCTGCCAGTGCAGCGCGGATAGCTCTAGGGGGTGCCAGTGGATCAAACGATCTATGACAGCAATAGCACCCTAGTTGTCCGCGGCGAATGGCGCGGACGCGCTGTGGTTAGCAAGCGCCTCAAAGCTGCGGCGCGCACCCCCAGCGCCATCGCGCGCTATCAGAAAGAATTTGACCTCAACCAAAGCCTGACCAGCCCGTACGTTTGCCAGGCTTTGGCGTACGACGACCAGCAGCAACAAATTGTCTTTGAAGACGACGGCGGGCGGTCGCTGCGTGAGTTTATGCGAGCAGAGGATCCATCCATCGATGTGCGCCTCCAACTGGCTCAGAGTATTGCCCAAGCGCTGCAGTCAATCCATGACGAAGGTGTCATCCACCGCGACCTCAACCCCGCCAATATACTGGTTATTGAAGACAGCGAAGAGCCCACGTTACACGTCAAGCTCATCGATTTTGGACTGGCGACGCTGGCCGCACACACGCTACCCGGTGCGGAACAGGAGCTGCTGGCAGAACATCCCGCCGGATTAACCGGCACATTGCCGTATATCTCCCCGGAACAGACTGGCCGCGTTAACCGCGTGGTTGATTACCGCACCGACCTGTACTCCTTAGGGTGCACGTTGTACGAACTGTTCACCGGACAACCACCATTCACCCACCAAGACCCGCTAGAACTCATCCACGCGCATATTGCCAGCACCGCCAAACCGGTGGCAGAGCTCGACAGCAGCCTACCCACCTGGATGAGCGAACTGGTGGCCAAACTGCTCGCCAAACAACCAGAAAACCGGTATCAAAGTGCGGCAGCGGTATACGACGATATCGTTAAGGCGGCACAGCTGAGCAACGTGGTGCCTTTCCGTTTAGGCAGCACCGACAGCAACGAACAGCTCGTTATTCCCAAAAAACTGTACGGACGCGGCGGCAGCTTGGAAACCATCACCGATCTGCTGGAGCGGGCCAAACAAGGCGAGACCCTATTCGTCTGTATAAGCGGCAGCCCCGGAATGGGCAAAACCGCCCTGTGTGACGCCTTGTTAACACAAGCCCATACGTTGAATGCTCTCACCTCGCGCGTGGACAGCGCCAGCGTCCTGTTAAACGACACCGACGCCCTGTGGATAGAGCTGCTACGCGTGATGCTGCGGCAATTGTTGTCGATGCCCGAATCCAGCAGCGACAGCGCCTTGGCGCGTATCGCCGAGCGTTCTTCACCACATATGTCGGTGCTGGCGGATCACATCAACGAACTGGCAAGCATCATCGAACCCAATTCCGGTGGGGCTGGCTTACCCGGCAAAGGCATCATAGAAGTGCTGGATGCGTTGCAGCCGCAGACCCTGGTGCTGGTCATCGAAAACGCCCAGGTATTACCCAGCGAATGTATCAGCGCCATTCTTGAACCCTGCCTGACCCATCGCAGTGTGCTGGTGGTGTTCTGTTTTGACGAAGCGGATGACAGTGCTTTCACCGAAGCCCGCATCGCAACCCGCACCACACATTTACCCATGCACCTGCTGGACAAAGCGGACATACGAGATTTGTTGTCCGACATGTTCAGTCATAGCGAAGCCCGGGTGCGGGAACTGGCTGCCGAAGTCCATCAGAAAACCGACGGTGTACCGGTCTTGGTGCACGAGCTTATTTTTGAACTCCACACGGCCGGGCATATCTACTACGAGCGCAAACAGGCACAGTGGGGCTGGGACATCGACGAGGTACGGCGTTACTTTTTCAATAGCAACTCTAACGAACGCATTAACGCCATCCTTGAAACCCTGCCTGACGCCACTCAAGGCCCGCTGTGCGCCGGCGCCTGCATCGGCAACATTTTCGAGCTGCCCTTGGTCGCCAAAGTCATGTCGTTGTGTGACACAGAAGAAGACGAAGCCCAACCAAACCCGAGTGTCGACAGCGCGGAGGTGGCCAAACACCTGCGCCCCGCCATCACCCAAGGCGTGTTGGCGATGAACGCAGACGGCCACTATCAATTTTCCCATCCACGTATACGCACCACATTGTATGAGTGCACCGCGGATGCGTTTAAACAAGAGTTACATCTGGCCATTGCGCGCGCCCTGCAACAACGCGGCGAACACAAACCCCAGCGTGATGTCAGCGCCAATACAGCCACGGAAATTGCCCACCACTTAAACGCTGCGACCAACCCCGTGGACACACCGGCGCAGTTACGTTTTGAAGTGGCACACAGCAATCTGTTGGCGGCCCAGGAAAGTCTGCAGCACAACGAATTCCAACTCGCTTACAAACATGCGCGCAGCGGTTTGGCGCTGCTGCAAGACAATCACGAACAACCGCTGTATCTGGACCTGGCTGAGTGCGCCGGTTTAGCCGCCTTCTTGTGCGGTGATTTTGAACAACTGGAGCGTGTGCAGCACAGCGCCCCGGACAGCAGCGCCCTGCGCGAAACACGTTTGCGTGCCGCCATGGTGCAGAACCGCCTACACGACGTGGTGCGTGAAGCCGAACAGGGTTTACGGGATATGCAGTTTCCGTCGTCTGCATATACACGTCAGCCACAATGGCCTACGTGGACCCGGCGCTGGATCGAGCGCACCGGCATGCAGCCGTATCTGGCGCCGATCCCGGCTTTAGCCAAACCGCTGCCCGAACTACACGATATTCAATTTCGCCAGGCCACCAAGCTGATAGGCTATCTGGCGCATGCCCAGTTTCACATCGGCAGCGCTGAGTTAGGCCCGCTGTATGACACCGTGTTGGCTGCCGCACCACACAAAGGTTATAGCGGTGAAGTAGCGTTTGCCTACTCGGTGGCAGCAGTCTCGGCCCTGCATGCCGGTTTAGGTGATCGCGCGCAACGCCTGGCCACACAGGCGCGTGAAATTGCTGAGCAGTTTCCCCATGACGCCTTCTCGATCCGCGCCTTGGTCACCGTCTCAGGGTTGGTGGATCCTTGGTTCGGCAATTTTGATCAAACCGTACGCGGCTTAGTGGATGCGGCGGCGCAGTCGATGGCACTGCAAGATTATGAGTTTGCCGCCTCCGCTGGAGCATTCTACGCCACCAACGGTTTACTGCGTGGCCTTGAACTCGGCTCATTGAAGCGAGTCATCAGCGAACAAATTAATCATGTCAATCAGCACCAGCACATCACTGGCGTCAACATTCAGTTTTTTGTGCTGCAGATTGTCGCCAGCTTGTTGGCACAGCCCGCGGAGGAGCATCAGGTCCACGAGCAAGCCCGCGCCATCCGCGCAAACGAAGACCGACTGGCGCAAGCGTGCGTCTACACGCTACGCCTTTACTACGCGGTGTTGTTTAACGACTTTGCCGGTGCGGCCAACGTGGCTGATATGGCGGACAAGTTTGAGCAGCAGCTACGTACTTCACCGCTGCACGCCCTCTATGCGCTGTGTCGTGGTCTCGTGGCCGCACGCACAACTCCGCTTGAGCGGGATGTGTTAAAGACTTCCCTGGCCACCTTACGTGATGTCCACGCCCGTGGCGCCACTTTCGCCGAACCCAAGGTGTATCTGCTCGAAGCTGAGCTGGCGCGGGCGCAGGGTAAACCGAATCTCGCCTTGGAGAGCTGGGAGAAAGCTGCTGAATGCGCGCGTCGGTTGGGTTACGCGAACGACGAAGCGTTGGCCTATGAACTCGCCGCGCGCGAATGTGAGTTTCAAGCGCGTGCCGACTTCGCCAAGTTGTTTTCGCGCAACGCCTACCAAGCTTACGTGCGCTGGGGTGCGGTGGCTAAAGCCAATCAGCTTGAACGCGAACTGCCTGGTGTCTCCGCCATCGAATACAGCCGTCCGGGCGGCACAACCGATCTCAGCGTCACCGATCTGGCCGACTTAACCCTGCGAGATTTTCAGACCCATCAGCATAGCCTGGACAGTTCTGAATTTAACGAACGTGTGCTGGACACCACTACCGTGTTGCGCGCAGCCCAGACGATCTCCAGCGAAATTGTGCTGGACCGCGTGCTGACCAAACTGCTGCGTTTGGCGCTGGAGCATGCTGGTGCGCAAAAAGCCTGTATGTTGCTACGCAGCGATGGGCGTCTACAGGTGGAAGCCATCGCCGGCGTCGACGGCGGCGCCACACGACGCGTTGCGCCGCCGGAGCCATTGGAGCTTTCCGACGAAGTGCCTGTTTCCGTGGTGCAGTTTGTTGCACGCACCAACAAATCCCTGGTGTTGGCCGACGCCACCCAAGAGGACGTGTTTACCCAAGATGAATACATTCAGCGGATGCAGCCCTTGTCGGTGCTGTGTATACCGATCATCCACCGGGGTGAGGTGACCGGGGTTTTATACGTGGAACACCGCTGGTTAACCGGCGTGTTTACCGCGCAGCGGGTGGAAGTGTTGGCGCTGTTGGCGTCACAGGCCGCAATCAGTATCGAAAACGCGCGTTTATACGCCGATCTGCAAAGTGCGCGAGACGAATATCGCACGCTCTATGACAGCGCCATCGAAGGCCTGTTTCGCATCAACGGCGAGGGCCAACTGCTCAGCGCCAACCCCACCTTGGCCAAAATTTTAGACTTCGATAACACGCAAGATTTACTGCTGGAGTACAAAGACCTCTTACACCGAGTCTTCCTGAAAACCGAAGATGCCCAACACTTCCTCTCCGAGTTGGAAGACAAAGGTCAGGTAAACGGCTTTGAAGCCCAAGGCATGACCCGCAGCGGGCGGGTGTTTTGGATGGCGCTCACCGCGCGCCTCACCGAAGACATGGACAACGGTGACCACATCGATGGTTCGCTGTTTGACATTTCCGAACGTATGCAGCGCGAACAAGCCGACAAACAGCGGCAGATTGCGGAAGCCGCCACCGTCGCCAAAAGCGAATTCCTGGCCAATATGAGCCATGAAATTCGCACGCCCATGAACGCCATTGTGGGGTTCTCCAAGCTGGCATTGGAAACCCACCTCGACCGCAAGCAACATGAATACCTCACCAGCATTCGCAACGCCGGTGAAAACCTGCTGTCCCTCGTCAGCGACATTCTCGACTTCTCCAAAATTGAAGCGGGCAAGCTGACCTTGGAAGAACATCCGTTTCGCTTGGCTGACACGTTAAGTGAGGTTGAGCGTTTGTTCCGCACCGACATGCGGCGCAAAGGTTTAAGTTTCCACGTTATCGATGCCACCGGTGAACATCCGGGCTTTCCGGACAACGGCGCCTTGGTGGGTGACCCCTTACGCTTGCAGCAGGTTCTGGTGAACTTGGTTGGCAACGCGCTCAAATTTACCGCCAGCGGCGACATTACCTTAAGCGCTGCGGTAAAAGACGTGAGCCACCATCAGTTTGAACTGGAGTTTCACGTCATCGACACCGGCATCGGTATCGAAGCTGGACAAATGCAACGCCTGTTCGACTCTTTTGAACAGGCTGAATCTTCCACGACGAGGCGGTACGGCGGCTCCGGCTTGGGGTTGAGCATTTGCAAACGATTGGTGGATGCCATGGGTGGTGATATAGACGTCAGCTCAACACCGGGCCGGGGCAGCGATTTTGAGTTTTCTGTGCGCTGCCGTTTACCCGACGCAACTTCGGCATCCGGGACCACCGAACTGCTGCCGCGACGGCGTACCGGTGCTTCCTCGGTGTTACGCGACAAACAAATTCTGGTGGCGGAAGACAACCCCATCAACCAACAGCTGGCGTTGGAGTTTTTACAACGCGCAGGTGCGCTGGTGGACATCGCCGAAACCGGACGGCAGGCCATCGCCGCGGCGGTAGACAAGTCTTACGACGCCATCCTGATGGATATTCACATGCCCCAAACGGATGGCTTGGAGGCCACCGCCACCATTCGCGAACAAGGGCTTACGGTGCCAATTATTGCGGTCTCCGCTGACGCATTAACCGAACGCAAACAGGCGGCCATCGACGCCGGTTGCAATGCCTATGTGACCAAACCCATCGACTTCGACACCCTCATCCACGCGCTGGAAGAAGTTCTACCCTCTGCCGAACCACAGCTGCGCCGCCGCGCCACCGACGTCACCGCGGAAGCATTGCAGATGTCCGATCAACTGCCCCTCAACCTGCAGCGCGTGGCCGGTATCGATTTGGGGGAGGCAATAAAAAACCACAACGGCAACGTCCGTTTGATGATCAAATTAATGGGTGACTTCGGCCGCTACTACGGCGATGCGGGGCCAAAAATACGCGAACAAATTGCCATGCACGACTACGAGGACGCCGAGCGCTTGGCACACAATCTCCACGGCGTGGCCGGCAGCTTTGGCGCGCGCCGTCTCAAAGAGGCTGCAAAGACACTGGAGTTAGCCCTGGTGCAGGGTGACACCAAAAACCTGCTGGGATTGGCACAAAGTTTCGAAATCGCCTTAGCTGAAGTGTTGGAATCGGCAGAGGCACTGGCCAGCGACGAAGTGCGCTTCCGTGCTTCGGACTTCGACAGCGAAAAAAGCGGCGCCGGTTAGTCCAGGTTAACCAAGGGTAGCAACGGTTGTTGTGCATCTTTTGCATCCGCATCTTTTGCGTCTTTTGTTGCATCTTTTGCACCAACCGACGGCGATAACGACAACCTTTTGAAATCAAATAATGCCGCATCCGCCAAGTGGGACGGTGTGACATGCGCAAGGCTGCGCGCAATGTTCTCCACCCGGCCGGGCTGATCTTGGTCCCACTGGGTCAGCATGGCCTTTATCGCCTGGCGCTGCAGGTTCTCTTGCGAACCGCACAAATTGCAGGGAATGATGGGGTAGTCGGCATACGCCGCCCACGCACTGATCAGTGCTTCGCGGCAGTAATACAATGGTCTGATCACCATGTTATGGCCATCATCACTTTTTAGTTTGGCCGGCATGGCTTTCATGCGCCCGCCGTAAAACATATTGAGGAACAACGTCTCCACCACATCATCGAGGTGGTGGCCCAGGGCAATTTTGGTGGCCGATATCTCACGTGCATAGGCATACAAAATGCCGCGGCGTAAACGTGAGCAAACCGGGCAGGTGGTTTTACCCTCCGGGGTCAAACGCTGCACAACACTGTATGTGTCCTCTTCCAACACTTTGTAGGTCACACCGAGGCGGTCTAGATACTCTGGCAGAACGTGTTCGGGAAAACCCGGCTGTTTCTGATCTAAATTGACCGCCACCACTTCAAAGTGGATGGGCGCGTGCTGCTGCAAATTCATCAATATATCCAGCAGCGTATAAGAGTCTTTGCCGCCGGAAAGGCACACCATGACCTTGTCGCCATCCTGCAGCAGATCAAAATCTGCCACCGCTTGCCCGACCAAACGGCGCAGCTTCTTGTGGCATTT
>JANQKS010000052.1 GCA_028281005.1 Pseudomonadales bacterium | reverse complement strand
TTGGGCGTTGTTGGCGCACCTTGATGGGGCCCAACCCCATCGGCGGTACGCCGTCTAGCCCAAAAACCCCACAAACCCGCTGATCCTAAGTTTTCAAGTGGTTTGAGCACTAGTACACCGCTCGTATCAGTCCGTCGGAGAATTCATATACCACCATCGATTGCTGCGATTGGGGCCCGCGCGAGGATTGCCAACGGGCGACTTCTACTGCGCTCACTCGTTCGTTGCTCGACACCACGCCGCGAAGCTCTGCACGACAGCTGGTACATGCTTTGAAGTATTCGGCCATGCCAGCGCTTAAGGCGGTTTTGCCTTCGAGTTCGATGGCCATATCTACCCCTCGTACGGAAAGCCACCTGATATCGTCGGTGACTAAAGTAGCCATCGCTTGTGCATCGTGTGCGTTAAACGCATGCATAAACTGGCGCACTACCCCCGTGTTTAGAGCGGAAGATGACGTCTGTGCCGAGGCGGACGCCACCGTCATTACAAAGCTCAGGAGCAGAACAGGGCGAAAGATTCTCATGAAGTGTTGTTCGCTTGAAGGAAGGTGGAGCTTACCATGGTGCGACTAGGCACTAACTCGCCAATACTGGCGCCCAACTGAAGCGTCTTGATACCTGTCTGATCCGCGCTTTGACCGACGCAGCCTCCTGGCGCGCTGCCGTTTCTAGCAGTTCGGCTACCTCAAGTTGCAGATCCTCATACACATCCGCCAACTCGGCAAAGCCATTGTAGGCCCACGCCCGAACAAATTTGTTTGCATGTTGCAGGCTGTGGCGAACGAAGCGCTCTGCGGTTGCACGTGAAGTGACCGGTATGCCTAGATAAGGGATGCATTGCAGGATATGTAATATCGACTCCCAATCCTCAAGCTGCTCCGCTGCTCCATAAACCTGGTTGATCTGTTCACCACTCAACCGGCCGCCGGTCTCTAGGTGTCGTTTCAAAAACCAGGAGGCAACACCCTGATAGCCTGCATTTGCTGCGATGTGTTCTATCAGCTGCGAGCAGAGTGATGGGTCATCTGCCAGGACAGGGTACGCGGCGTTGCGTTCGTCCACGTTCATGCCTAGGCAGTTTTCGATGCTAAGAGCGTCCATATGCGGTGTGTTTGGTTCACCCTCAGTACGCGTCATTTTTGTGCACTCTCCGTTTGGAAACGGGCAAGTTTGAGCGCCAGCATTGCGAAGGAGATGAATAAAGCTGCCAAGAACATGACCACCGCGAGGATATACAAAAACGGCGTATGTAGCCAAAGATTTGCGGCCAACATGCACAGCATCGGCAACCCCATGGCAAAGATGATCCAGGTTGCAGACGTATTACGTATCTGGCGGTAGCGGACAACCATCATTATGCCGCCGATTGTGAAAATACCAGGAGGAAGTCGGTCTCGCTCATGCCTGTTCTCTGCTCTAACGATGCTTACACGTGTCAGCGATGAGCCGCGTAAGACGCTCCTTGTGGTGGTCTGCGGTTCGGGATGCAGGATCATTGGCGGCTTGCAATGCGATCTTGTGTACCTCGCACCACTCCGAGTCTACAAACTCGTTGTAGACCGTCTGGTATGCCTCATCATCTTGAGGGTCTTCGCAGTATCGATAAAGATCATCCACCACTTTGTCCTCAAGACTCGGACGGTCCTCATCGGAAATGTAGTTCCGTTCGCCACGATAATAGTCGTTGGTCCAGTGGGCTCTGAGCCGCCCGGACTCCGTGAAGTAGATCGACATCTCCTCCTGCAAAATGCCGTATTCCACGCGTGCCCGGCGGCACTTTGTTGCGTCTAGCGTGCTTTCTGTCGCCTCCTCGCTCTGAGTAATGGGTTTTGGCGGTGGGGTGTTTAGATACTCTAACCGCCGCAGTTCGCCTTCATCCGGTTGGGAGGACGGTTTTTGAATCGTTGGCGTGACCGTTTCAACTTCGGTTGTAGTTTCGGGTTTGCTGTCGCTGAAGTGAACCTGGCCGTCTTCATCAACCCATTTGTACACCTCAGCCTGGGAAAAAGTGGTGAAAAGGATCAACACCCCAATTGGGGCTGTGCGCATTAACGCTTTAGTTACCATGTCATTGAAAATGAATTGTCGCTGTGCAACCCATTATTGCACAAACCCGCTGACCCTAAGTTTTCAAGTGGTTTGAGCACTAGTGGATCCCCCAACTTTAGCCTTATCTTGTCATCCCACCCAACTGACGCCTCATGTGTAGCAGCGAGACTAGCCGGGTAATATACAGCCATCAGTCGCAACTTAAGTGTGCAGGGTGACCAGCGTGCAAAAACTCAGTTATTACTTCTCCACGGGCAGTCGCTACTCCTATCTGTCCATGTCTCAAGTGCCCCAGCTCGAACGACGGTATGGTGTGCAGTTCGAATGGATTCCCGTCAATGGTAAACGCATACGCGCGCTGCGCGGTGCTGACCCTTTTGAGGGGCCACCTCAGTCTGGACAATACGATTGGACCTATCGCGAACAGGATGCAAAGGCCTGGGCGGAGTACTACGGCATTCAGTTTGTAGAGCCTGAGGCAGTGGAGTTTGATGTGGAACTGCTGCTGCGTGCGGTCATTGCCGCGGGTCAGCAGGGTGATATTCGCAGTTACGCGTGGGCTTTGGCTGAAGAAGTATTTGCTCGGGGTACTTGGCCGCTAGACCAGGCAGTGGCAGAGCGCGTGGCGCAAACGTTAGGTTTAGATATGGCGGCCTTTAACGCGGCCTGTGCTGATCCTGCAACCCAGCAGCAACTTGAAGAGAACTGTGCTCAAGCTGTTGCGCGTGGTGTCTTCGGTACGCCGTCGTTGTTGATTGATGATGAGTTGTTTTGGGGTAACGATCGTCTCGTGCTGGTGGAGCATCGCTTGGCGAACCGGCCGCGGACACCGGCACCGTTTGAAGTTGTGGCGCTGGATCACGTCGTGTTACGCAGCACTGAACCGCAGCAATTAGCGGAGTTTTACAGTGGTCTTTTCCATGCCCCGGTGGAGCGTGAGGTGGGGGATTTTCTTTGGCAAATCCGCGTCGGCGAAAGCCTCTTAGATATTATTCGTAGCCAAGCACCCACCCAGGGGCCTGCCAACATGGATCACTACTGCCTGCGCATCAACCCTTATGACGAAAAGCAATTACTCGCCTATCTGCAAGAAGCGGGCGTCGAGGCGCAAGCAGCGGGGGAAATCTACGGGGCCCAAGGCATCGGCCCCAGCGTTTATTTCACAGACCCCGCCGGTAACCGCGTTGAGTTAAAGCGCCACAAGGTGTGAAAGTATGAAGGTGTGAAGCTGCGAACAGAGGCATCAACGCTGTGAGCGGGTACGCACCAGAGTGATGGCACGGTCTAACATGGAAGCCAACGTGGTGACCACCAGTACCCAGCCAAATACCGCGATGGGCCATCGCAACCAAGTCCAACCGAGCAGCTCAGCGCCAATGCCGGTGCCGAGTAGAACGTAGTAAGCCACCCCGTTGCTTCTCCCAATAGCACTCATACGTAGTGCAACGCCGGAGAGGGCCTTGGAATCCAGCATATATTGCACAAAGGCGGCGGGTATCAACCACGGCAAAATAGAATTGATGAGGCTGATATGGGCGAGCGCCCAACATCCAAGCGTCACAAACAGCGCGTCCGTTGCGTGGTCAAACAATCCACCCAACGGGCTGGTTTGTTGCAAGCGACGGGCCAGCTTGCCGTCGTACACATCGGTGACAACCGCAATAGTGAAAAGCACCGCGGCCCATAGCCACAAGCCGTGGAGCATGCTGTAGACAAGGGGCAAAAGCGTGGCGACGCGAACCAGCGTTAGCAGGTTAGCCCATGTGAACCATTGCTGCTGCGTCACGGTCGATAGCGTGGAGGTGGGTGTTAACGTTGGGTTAAGCGGAACAGTACACCGCCTTCCTGGACAAAGTCTTCTTGGGTTTCGATCTCGTACTTCACCAGATAGGCATTGATGACCCGATCCAATTCTTCTCTGGTGGTTACGCTGGTTGCTGCTGCATCGTAGAGCATACCTTCAATCGACAAAACAACGTTTTGGTTTTCGCTGATGTTGCGGGCCCACTGGGATTCGGTGCTAGCCGCTGCCACGTAGGGCTGATTGTTGTCGACCACCATCCACACGGTCACGGAATAAGGGTCGTTGGGATTGGTTTCTAGGAGGACGTTTTCAATTTCGTCGGTAAATAGCCAGTCATCCGGCCAAGGCGTCGGTGTGCCATCCAGTTCACCCCCGGCGATGGGCCCCATCGGAACCGAACACGCACAGACAAGAGTGACGCTGGTCAGCACCAGTAACGCTTTGCACATGACTTTGCCCCCGAGTTATTGTTTTCTATAGCGCTATGCTACTTCATGATTAGGCAAAATGCAGGAAAGCAGTATCACACAATCACACTCCTGGCTGATTACCGGTGCCAATGGAAACCTGGGAAAGAGGCTGATCTCCACCTTGTTGGAAGACGTTCATAATCGGGTCACCGCAGTGGTGCGCAGCGCGCGCGCTCAAGGGGCCATCGAATCCATATCGCTCACACCCGAACAGCAGCAGCGCTTACAAATTCGTGTGCTGAGTTACACAGATGTGGATGCGTTGCGCGCTGCCGCACAAGGGTGCGAACGCGCGGTGCACTTGGTGGGTATTCTCAAGGAAACCAAGGCCGCCAGTTACCGCGAAGCCCATGAAGAAAGCACAGCTGCTTTGTTAGAAGCACTGCAAGGCACACCAGTCACGCACCTTACCTACCTGTCGATTGTTGGTTCCACACCCACGTCCGCAAATGCTTGCTTAGCGTCCAAAGGCCGGGCGGAAGCGTTGTGTATGCAAGACAGCTTGCCGGCTTGCGTTTTGCGCGTACCGATGGTGTTGGGTGAAGGCGATTACGCCAGCTTCGCCCTGGCCACGCGGGCGCGTAAAAAGCGTAGTTTTACCTTCCGCGCGGACAGCCAAGAGCAACCTATCTACGCAGGTGACGTGGTTACCGCCATCATTGCGGCGGGGCATCTGCAAGTGGATGCGTCGCTGGATTTGGGTGGCCCTGAAGTGTTAAGTCGACGTGCACTCACCGAGCGTGCCGCGGCTGTATGTGGAGTCCATGGTACCAATGTAGTGTCCTTGCCATTAGGTTTGGGGCTGGCGGTAGCCGGCGTGTTATCTGCTGTGGTGGCCAATCCGCCTTTTACCCGAGCCATGCTGGAAGTGTTAGACCACGATGATGTGGTAGATCCACAAGCCGCGCTACAAGCTTTAGACATGCCATCTCTAACATCGCTTGACGACATGCTCGCCGCGGTATTGAAATAGCGCGGCTCAACTCAGTTTTTTTACAAGGTAGGGTAAGCTCACGTCCATGCGATGGTCGATCCCGCTGTGGGTGCCGTCAAACTCCTCGTAGCGGTGGCTAATTTTGAATCTGTCTAACTGCCGTGCAATTTGCCGACTGCCGAAGTGAATGTGGTATTGGTCGCGCCAACCGCAGTCGATAAACAACCCGCGCAGCGTTTTCAGATTGGCCTTGTATTTCTCGATCATGTGCACCGGGTCGTGTTTCAACCAAGCCTGCCAGCGGCGCTCGATCAGTTCGCCGGTTTCCAAGTCGTAAGGTAGGCGGAAGCCATTCGGCGCTTTCGGGTCAGGGTCGTAGGTTGCGGCCATGCAAACCATCATCAGGGTGGTGATATCAGCCCCGGACAAATGCTCGGTAGACCAACAATAGTCGAGAAAGCGGCGTATGCGACCATCGTCCGTACCGGGTTTGGTCTGCTTAGCGATGCCGCGCTTGGCGCCTGCTTTGCGCGCGGGCGCAGTGAAGGCTTGCAGGGCGGTTAACACCGGCGGCCATTCAGCTTTATAAATGAAGTCGAAATACGCATCTCCCGAATGATTGCCCACCGCACCCCAGGTGCCTGGATATTTCATCCCGTGCACCATGGCGCCGTAGCCGCCGGAGGATTTGCCGAAACAGCCGCGGTGCTCACGTTCGTCCAGCGTGCGGAATTGTTTGTCCACAAACGGCACCAGTTCTTTGGTCAGATAGTCCGCGTATTTACCGATGGCGCTTGAATTGATGTACTGATTGCCGCCCAAGGCGGTAAAACAATCTGGGAACACCACAATACTGGGCGGCATACGTCCGCTGTTGATGAGTCGGTCCAGCTTTTCAGGGACGTTTTCTTCAAAATTGCGCCAATTGGTGTGGGATTGGCCAGAGCCGGTATATCCGACCAGGTCAAACAGCACCGGAAAGCGGCGTTTGGCGGAACGCGGTAAGTTGTATTGTGGCGGCAAATAAACGTGCAATGCTCGGCAATGGGGATCTCCCAGTGGGTTGTCAGCCAGCACCCGGGATTCGTGTTGTTCGATGACAAGGGCGCCGGTTTGGGTCTGGTATTGCTTCTTGGCCATGTTTAATCTGCCTGTGTAAACGGATCTGCTTAAAAAACCTAAGTAGATCACAAAACCGCGGGATGATATGCGTTAGCGTGGGGTTTCGCAGTGACTGTTGTGAATGGATCCACACTAAATGCAGACAGACGGCCAAGCCAATCTCGCCGATAACGCATCTGCCTCGTCCCCCGCGGAAGCTGATCAACTTCAGATCGGCGCCGAAGCGGATCAGCCAGTAGCGGACCCCGCTGCCGTGGCACACTCTGAAGTGGGCTCGGACATTGATGTGGTGGCGTTGCAGGCAGAAGTCACCAAGTGGCAAGAGCGCGTCCCAAAGCTGGCCGCCGCATTGCGTGAACGCACTGAAGAATTGGCCGAAGCCCGCGAAGCGCTGCGCCTTGCACAATCCTCAAACGCATCCGGCGATTTCCAATCTGACCTGCAACCCGAAACGGGCGAAAGTGCTGATGCCCGTCTAAAAGCTCGGGATGAACTCATCGTTGAGCTGCAGGAAAAAATTAGCGGCTTAAGTGAGCGGCATAAGATAGCCGCCAGCGAGTTGCATGCCGTGCAGCTGGAGTTGGAAGAGGCCAAAGAAGAAGCACAGCGCTGGCAGAGCAAATGGCAAGACGTCACCACGTCCCTTGACTCCTCTGTAGAGAACGCCAGTCGCAGCAATGAAGAATTTGCAGAAGCCAAACGTGCCTGGGAGGCTGAGCAGGCAGAGCTTCAGCAGGCTCATGCCACCGAGCTTGAGCGCGCGCAACGGAACGCTGAATCACTCAATGTGCGCAACGCCAATCTGCAAGAGACCATCGAGTTTGCCAACAAACAAATCGCCACCCTAGGCGAAGATATGACCAGCTTGATGGAGCAAGGTAAAAATGGCGAACAAGCGCTGCAGGCGGCGCAAGATGAAGTTGCCGGATTGCAGGCAGCGCGAAGCGAACTCGAAGCACAGCTCGCTACCCTACAGACCCAGATACAAGACCGACAGCGGGATCTGGAAGAAACCTTAACGCGGTTTGATGCCATGGTAGCGGAGAAGCAGGCACAGGCCGAGCAGCTTACGCAACTACAGCAGCAACTTGACGCGCAAGCGCAACAGGCCGAACAGACGCTGGCACAACAGACCTCCGCATTAACAGATCAACATACGCAAGCATTGAATCAGCAACAGACGCGCATCAATGAACTCGAGGCGCAACTTGCCGACGAGGATGCACGTTACTCTCGCGCCATGCAGGCGGCGGAGAGTGAACAGGAACAGCTCTCGGCACAGCTCGACACAAAAAATGCCGCGCTTGAGCAATTGCAGGCACAGTTGCAACAGGAACAACAGGCACAGGCCGAGTTGCGCCAACAGCAGCAAGCGCTGCAACAGCAGATTGAACACCAGCAACAAGCCATCACCCGTGCAGAAAGCCAGTTGGACGAAGGCATACAGCTGGCCAAGACTAAACAAGAACGAATTCGCGCGTTAGAAGAGAACGAGGCAAATCTCAGCCGTGAGATGCAGGCTTTGGAATCCCAGCTAGAGAGCGCAAACGCGGCCAATCAGAGCACCGCGCAACAGCATCAGGCCCAGCTGGCAGAACAACAGCAGCATGCTGAACGCCTCACCGCTCAGCTGAGCGAGCTTGAACAAAGCCTTGCGGCGGAGCGCAGCACCGCAGCCGAAGCTCAACAACGCGCGAACCAGCAGCTACAAGCACTGCAGGATGCATTGCAAGCCGCGCAGTCGCAGTGTGTTGAGCTGCAACAAGACCAATCCAACAATGCCACGCAATTGCATGAATTGCGCGATGCGGAGCAAGCTTGGCAGGCACAAGAACAGGAACTGCGCGCAGAACTGGCTCGCCAAAAAGAAGCCGCAGAAAGCCAGCGCGCAGAATTGGAAGCGGAAGTAGAACGTTTGGCCGACTGTGTTGAGCAGGCACTAGGCAGCCAGGCGAAACTGGAAGACGAACGCCGCCAGCTGGCGCAAAAGTACGAAAAATACAGTGAAGAAAACGAACGCCTAAAAACCAATTTGGAAGAGCGTTCGAGTTTGGTACGTGAGCTAGAAGACGAAAGCAAAAACCGCCGCGCTGTGGATAGCGAAGCCCAGGCCAAAGTCGATCAGCTGGATCGGCGGCTGAAAGAAGCGCTCACTAAGTTGGAGACATTCCAAGAACATGCGCGTTCCTTGGAAAGCAAATTAGAAACCCAACAGGGTTTGATGAGTGAGCTCGAACTAGAGCTCAGTCAGAGTCAGGCGCAAGCTGCGGCTGCCCAGAAAGAGGTTGAATTGGCTGCGCGGCAGGAAGGTGACGCGCAGCGCACCAGTTCGGAACGCATCGCTAAGTTAGAGGCGTTGTGCTCTGATTTGACGGAACAAAACGATCAGCTGCGTGGACAGCTGCAAGACGCTGAGGCGAGCCTGCATCAACTTCAGGAGCAAGCCGCTGCGCAGGCGCATGAGGCGTCACAACAACAGCTTCAAGCGGAATCGCGAAATTCAGGAACAGAAGCAGAATTAGAAGCTGAGTCAGAAACACAGTCAGAAGCAGAGCCAACAAAAGGGTCTAAAGCAACGTCGTCCACACCGGACCAAACACGTGAGTTGGAGCGCTTGTTACGCGAGCGCACTGAAGAGTTAGACAATTTGCGCTGGCGTTTGGAGCAGAACGAAAGTCAAAGCGGCGCTGCTGCAAATGAAAACGTGGTGATGGTGCTTAATCAGCAGCTGGCGGACGCCCAGGAAGAAAATCAGCGCCTGCGCCAAAAGCTCAAAGCTGCGGAAACTGCCCAATCTGCACCAGTAGATACCGCAGATGACTTAACCGCACTAAAAGGCATCGGCGACAAAGTGGCAGAGCAGCTATCGGATCTGGGCATTACATCGTTAGAGCAGATTGCAGAGCTCAAAATGGCTGATCTGGATGACACAGAACATCCACTACACAGCTTCAAAAGTCGCGCGGTGCGCGATGATTGGGTGAAGCAGGCTAAGGCTGTCCTAAAACAAGCGCGTTAAGGGGAGGCAGCTACTTCAGCGCTTTGTGTCGCTAAGAACTGCAAGATCTCCGGCCAATACTCATACAAAATGAGCGAACCGCAATCCTCAAACAGACGTTGCGCGTATTCCAAACCTTCGAGTTCACGCTGCAGCGATTCAAATTCCACCACTTGATCAGCCGTCCCATGCCACGCCGTTACCGGCGCCTTGATGTTATCTAGATCGACTGCGGCGGGGTTGGTGAAAGAACGGATCTCGCCGACCACTCCGGCGCCGCTGATGGTCATCGACTCCAACGTATAGTCCACTATGTGGTCGAGGATGTGCGGATGTTGATCGAGAAAATTGCGGTCGTGCTCCACCATTCCGTATACGCGTAACAACAAACGCCGATTGGTTTCGCGGCTGGCACGGGAGCGCAGGATGTTGAAAAACGTCGACAGCAGCCAAGGTTGCTGAGTCAGGTGGCGTCGTAACGAAGCCAGTGTACCGCTCTGTGCATAGGACAAAGCCTTGGTACCGCGCGCGGCAACCAGCAGCACCTGTTGAACGCGTTCACCCAAGCGTGCCGCAGCGGCCAACGCATGTGCTCCGCCGGATACAAACCCTAGCAACATGGCGGTGTGGATACCTAGCTCGTCCATCACCTGCTCTGCATCTGCTGCGGTGGCGTTGAAATCGTAATGGTTAAGCTCGTCGGAAAAGCCGGTGCCCGGACGCTCGATGGCAGTGAGGGTTAACCCTAATTGTGTGGCTAACTCGTCTGTACCCGGTAGCAAGCGGGAGGTGCCCAGCGATTCGTGAAAGTACAACACGTGCTGCGGCCCCGTGCCATATTGCCGATAGGCGATACGCCTGGGATCGCTGCCGGCGCTTGCAATCACAAACTGATGCGGCGGGTACACGGCGGTGTTGCTGGCGTGACTGTCTTCGCCATGGGCGCCGATGACCGACAAGATCACGCTGAGCTGGGTCATCATCAAAAGCAGATCGTTTTGACGATTGACGTGGGTTTTCTCAAAAATGGACTGTAGGTGGTTACGTGCTGTGTTGGTACTTATGTTAAGCGCTTTGGCGGCTTCTTTGAGTTGCGCACCGGAACTCAGTTGTTCACACACTCCTACTTCTGCTGCGGTTAAACCAAAACTCGACTTCAACACCCCCTGAATCTGTTGCCCACTGTCGGCGTTGGCAATCAGCAAGCCACAATAGATGTCCGGGTTCTGCAGGTTAAACGCGGCGGGGAGATCTTCCGCGTGCACCAAGTAGCCATATCGGGCACTTGCTTGCTCACTGTACAACTCCACCAATACTTGCCCGTGATCTTGGTCTAGCAGCGCGTTGACGCCGCTGTTGAAGCTGCGTTGGCTTTGCTGTTCCGCAAACTGCAGTTCGCTGTTTTCGAGCCAACAGTAGTCTTCGATCTCCTGGGTGCTTTGACTTGCTTCGAGTACGTGGCCGTTTTCATCCAGTAAGTAAAACGCGCAGCCGGCCCGCTCCATGGTGAGCTCAGGTTGGCCTTTTAGCTGCCAGGCCAACGCTTCTGCCTGACTCAGTGCTGCCAGCAGCGCGCGGGGCTCCAAGTTGGCGAGCTCTTCCCGGTGGGCTTCCAACTCGCTGGCGAAGGTATCCCAGCGCACCGGGTCGATGACGTATCCGAGTAGGGCGTCCACCAATCCAGAGGGTATATTTGTAGCTGGCTCTTTAATGGACAAACGCTCGATTCTCGCGCTGCTGAACTAATCGACCCTGAATATTCGCTTAACTGCGCGTTTTGCGCCACAAGCGGTTTTTTTACATTGCTAGGATCGCTGGTTATTATCGGGGGGCCTTAACAACGCACGTGCATATGGATACGCAACCTCCAGATCCAAACGGCAAACAACCTGCTGATCTACACGCCGCCACCAGCGTGGACGGCGAAAAGCGCAGATCAGACAGTGATCGCCGGACTGAAGATCGCCGTCGCAGCGCGAAAGGTCTATTTGAGCTGCGCGCGCGCAGAGATCGTGTTGTGGCCGACCGCCGGCAAACCCAGCGCCGCGGAAATAGCCGCTTCAAGTTGACCTTTTGGCGGCGAAGCAACGCACAGTAAGTCCCTTTTGGTACTAAAAAACTGTACCAAGGGCAGTAAACAAAGTGGCACCAGCAAAGCGGTGGGAAAACCTCACCGGAAGTCTTTGTGTTTGTTCAGCGCGGGTTAAGGCAGTAGTGCTACTTTTAGAGATAGCGTTTTCGAGAATTGGTTGATGAGTCTAAGGAACCCACATGAAGTTACGTAATTCCTTGCGAGTGTGTGCAGCGCTCGCGGCAACGCTGGTGCTTGGCATGGGTAGCGTAAGCGCCTGGGCGGGTGATGCCGCAGCCGGTAAGGCATTGTATCCGGTGTGTACCGCCTGCCACGGCCCCAACGGGCAAGGTAATCAGGCCATGAATGCGCCGAAACTGGCTGGCCAGGAAGCCTGGTACATCATCAAACAAATGCAGCTGTTCCAAAACGATGCCCGCGGCACAGCGCCGGGAGACATGCAGGGTATGCAGATGGCGGCTATGGCCAAAGGTCCGCAATTGGCTACCGAAGAGGCTTTGCAGAACTTAGCCGCCTACATCGGTACCTTCCCCGATGAACCGATTACCCCCACCGTGACTGGTGATGTAGAAGCCGGCAAAGCCGCCTACATGGTTTGCGCTGCCTGTCATGGCGATAAGGCGCAAGGTAATGAGGCCATGGCTGGGCCGCGTTTGGCCGGCCAGAACGATTGGTACTTGGTCAATCAGATTAAGAAATACCAGCAAGGACAGCGCGGCTACCACGATATGGACCACGGCGGCCGTCAGATGCGGCCTATGGTGGCAACCCTGACGGATGATGCCGCCATCAATAATGTGGTGGCCTACATCAACACCCTACACCCTTAAGAGCCCGCAAACCGAGGTAAATGGGGTAATCCCATGAGCGGCCAGTTGACGGTGTCGCTATCTGCGCTGACCGCGAACTACAAGCTGCTGTGCAAGTACGCCTCCGGCGCGGTCGCCGCGGTGGTCAAAGCGGATGGCTATGGTCTGGGTGCGGCACAGGTAGCTGCACATTTGCGCCAATCAGGGTGCGAAGCTTTTTTTGTCGCCACCTGTGTTGAAGGGGTGTTGCTTCGGCAAACAATTTCCCAGGCCGACATCTACGTCCTTGAAGGCGTAACGCCAGCCTCCGCCACAGCCCTGAGGGAAGCCAACCTCACACCGGTCCTCAACACACCGCAACAACTCAGCCTGTGGTCCTCTAGCGGATGCGCTGCCGCAGTGCATGTGGACAGCGGCATGCAGCGTCTGGGTTTACCTTATGCCGACGCAAGCCAAATACTCAAAGACTGCGGTATCCCGCTGAGTCTGTTTGTGTCGCACTTTGCCCGCGCGGATGAGCAGGGTCACGGTTCTTTAGCGGTGCAGCTGGAGCGGACTCTGCCTGTCTATCAGGCCGTGCGCGGCCAGCATCCTAACCTGCGTTTGAGTTTGTGTAACTCTGCCGCGTTGCTGCAGGGGCTTGGTCCGGAGGACCTTGGCCGCGCCGGTATTGGCCTCTACGGCGGCAATCCTTTTGCGGGCGCCACTAATCCTATGCACACCGTGCTCACCATGACCGCTCAAGTGTTGCAGATCCGCGACATTGAAAGCGGGGTGCCGCTCGGTTACGGGGGCACTTTTGTAACGCAAGCGCCCACCCGGGTTGCGGTGTTAGGTGTCGGTTACGCAGATGGTTTGCCGCGTTTACTGTCCAATCGGGGAGCGGTGTATATCGGTGGGCAGCGGCGGCCAATTTTGGGGCGCGTCGGTATGGACCTCACCGCCGTCGACGTCAGCGGCCTGGATGTGGCCGAAGGGGATGAAGCCGAGATGATTGGTGCGGCGATTAACGTGGATGAGGTGGCTGGCTGGGCGGAGACGATTGCCTACGAAATTTTCACCGGCGTGAGCCGGCGCATGCCCAAGCGTTACGTCGAATAATCTGGCCGCGTAGGTTCGACCGGAGCCTCAGCCGGTGGCGTGAGTTCGGCAGCCGACGTCTCCACACCCGTTAATACCAAATAAAGTTGATAGTCTTTATGGGCTTCGTCGTAGCGCCCCAGCGCACGCAGGGCCAGTGACCGATTGAGGTACAGCGGCGTTTGCAGGCTTGCATCAGATTCCTCTGCCAGGAGTTGGCTAAGCACACTGTTGTAGGCATCCACCGCGCCGCGAAAGGCGCCTTCGCGTAACAGCAAATTGCCTTGGTTGCTGCGTACGACGTAGTCATCTGCCGCCAATGCCAGGGCTTGATTCATCCGCGCGCGGGCACCGGACAAGTCGTTGCGCGCAGCGCGCAGCATTGCCAATGCGCTGTGTAAACGCGCTTCGCGTACACGGGCTGAGACAGGCGGTGACACCCCGGGGAAACCACCATTGCGCGTCTCGTTGGTAGATGCGTCGAAAGAACTATTGCCCTGCGCAATGGCGGCTAACGCTGTCTCACAGGTTTGTTCTGCGCGGTTGCCTGGCAGCGGTTGGTTAAGGGTGGCAAAACACAGTTCATCTAACTTCGGCTGGGTCTCGAGTTGTGCTTCCACCCCGGGGAACACCGGGTTTGTCGGATTTACGGGATCCGGGGATTGCGCGTGCACTGCAACCGCCGGTGCAAAGCTGACGCTAATCCATACGCAGGTCAGGATGTAACGCACGCCGGTAAGATGACTTTTAAACATGAGCCATATTGTCGCGGAAGAGTGGGTGCGCTTGCCAGTTTTTAGGTAGCGCCTTCCTGCCGCCGCCGGTGTTGTCCGCCGGTGTTGTACCTAACTTCGGACTGTGGGAGCCTAGCCGAACCTGCTGAAGGGGCTCAACTGAGAAATAGAGGTGCACAACAATGGCTGACGCTCCGGTAAACGCGCTACATAACGAATTCCCACCCGACTCGATAGAAGCGAAAGACCTTGCCCACCTGCTTCACCCGACCACCCATCTAAAGCACCACGCGGCAGCCGGGCCCACGGTGCACGAGCGAGCCGAAGGTGTGTATCTGTGGGACAACCAGGGTAAACAGTATCTAGAGGGTATGGCCGGGTTGTGGTGCACAGCACTTGGCTACGGCAACGCGGAGTTAGCGGAGGTGGCTGCCGCGCAAATGAAGCAGCTGTCTTACTCTCAATTGTTTGCCGGCAAAACCCATGAAAGTTCTGTGCTGTTGGCAGAGAAGCTCAAGGAAATAGCACCGTTTGAAGCTGGCCGGGTGTTTTACGGCTTATCCGGCAGTGATGCGAACGACACACAAATCAAATTGATGTGGTACTACAACAACGCGATAGGTCGCCCGGAGAAAAAGAAGATCATCAGCCGCCGCCGTGGATATCACGGCGTCACCGTGGCCTCTGGTTCCCTCACCGGACTCCCCCCCTTTCACAAGGCGTTTGATCTACCCATCCCCGGCGTTTTGCATACCGACTGTCCGCATTTTTACAGCGAAGGTTCGAGTGGTGAAAGTGAAACGCAGTTTGTTGACCGCATTGTGAACAACTTAGAAGACCTCATTCTCAAAGAAGGGGCCGACACCATTGCGGCCTTTATCGCGGAGCCGATCCTCGGCGCCGGAGGTGTGATTGTGCCGCCGCCTGGGTATTACCAAAAGGTTCAGGCGCTGCTTGAGCAATATGACATCTGCTTTATAGATGATGAGGTGATTTGTGGTTTCGGTCGTACCGGACAGGCGTTTGGCGCGCAAACCATGGGTTTTACACCCACCACGATGAGTGTCGCCAAAGCGGTGTCTTCTGCCTATTTACCCTTAAGTGCCGTACTGATCCCCGAATATATGCACGAAGCATTTTTGTCGGTCTCGGATGAGTTGGGTGTGTTTGGGCATGGGTTTACCTACTCCGGTCACCCGGTGTGCGCCGCTGTTGCTTTGAGAAATCTTGAGATCATGCAGGAGCAGGACCTGTTCACACACGCAGCTGAGGTGGGTGAAGTGTTTCAGCAACGCCTGGCGGGTTTCGCCGAACATCCCTTGGTCGGTGAAGTACGCGGCGCGGGATTGCTCGGCGCGGCGGAATTGGTCAAGGAAAAAGAGCCGCGCATGCCGTTCAAACCCAGCGAGGGTGTTGGTGCGTACTGTGCATCTGCTTGTCAGGAGGCGGGACTCATAGTGCGTGCCATGGGAGATGCAGTGGCGTTCTGCCCTCCCCTGATTATCACCGAAGCTCAAGTACACGAAATGTTCGATAAGTTCGCCGTGGGTTTAGACAAAACGCTGGCCTGGCTGCGCTAGGGTTGCGACGACAATCTTGGTTTAAAAACATCGGAAACGGAGACCCGCGATGAAAGCCTCTGATTTGTTTGTAAAGTGCCTTGAGGCGGAAGGTATCGAGTACATTTTCGGTGTACCCGGTGAAGAAAACGCCGACTTTATGATGTCGTTAGAACATTCCGACATACAGTTTGTCCTGACCCGTCACGAACAAGGTGCGGCTTTTATGGCGGAGATCTACGGGCGCCTCACTGGGAATCCGGCCGGGTGTTTAGGCACCTTGGGGCCCGGTGCATCCAATCTCATCACTGGCGTTGCGGACGGCAATATGGACCGTGCCCCCATGTTGGTGTTGACTGGCCAGGGAGCCACCCACCGGTTGCATAAGGAGTCGCACCAAGTCATGGATGTGGTGGCGATGTTCGAACCGGTGACCAAGTGGGCGGAGACCATCCGCCATGCGGACACTATTCCAGAAGTCGTACGTAAGGCTGTGCGGCTGGCGCGCACCGAAAAGCCGGGTGCTGTACATGTGGAGTTGGCCGAAGACCTGGCCAAACATGAAACCGCCGCGCTGCCGTTGGAACCGCGGCGCTTTCGGCGCCCAGTACCCGCCGACAAAATTGTGGATCGCGCCTTCGAGCTATTGGTCAACGCGAAAAAGCCGGTAATCATTGCCGGTAACGGCAGCATCCGGCGCCGGGCCAGTAAACAGCTGCGCCTGCTGTGTGAAAAAACCGGCATTGGGGTGATCAGCACTTTCATGGCCAAAGGTACGGTGGACATGGATGCAGATTACTGCCTGTATACCGTGGGCCTAGGCAGCAAGGACCGCATGAATCTTGTCATTGACGAGGCGGATCTGGTGATCACCTTGGGCTTCGATATGGTCGAATACCACCCGCGCCAATGGAACCCAAACAAAGATAAAACCATCGTGCATGCGGACTTCCTGCCGGCAGAGATCGACGAGCACTATCATCCGGCCGCCGAGGTGGTGGGAGATCTGGCCCATTTCTTGTGGATGATGAACGAACGCCTTGATGCGCATGGTTCGTTGGATCTGGATCTCAAGCATCAGGCGGGTGCGCGTGCGAGCATGGCGGCGGACTTGGCGGAGTACGCCGACGATGATCAGCAGGGTGCGATACGCCCCCAGAAAGCATTGTGGGATTGCCGCGCGGTCCTGGGCCCGCAAGACATCCTGCTCTCAGATGTCGGCGCCCACAAAATGTGGATCGCCAGACACTACCATTGCCATGAACCCAACACGTGCCTGATTCCGAACGGGTTTTGTTCCATGGGATTTGCCTTGCCCGGTGCTATTGCGGCTGCGTTGGTGTATCCCGAGCAGCGTGTGCTGGGTATTGCGGGTGATGCTGGTTTTCTGATGAACGTGCAAGAAATGGAAACGGCCAAACGGCTAAACAGCAACATCGTGATGTTGGTCTGGGAAGACAACGCCTATGGCTTAATTGCCTGGAAGCAGGAGAACGAGTTTGGCCGCCATACCGAGCTTGATTTCGGCAACCCGGAGTGGCTTGGTTTGGCCCAGTGTTTCGGTTGGCACGGCCATCGCTGTGACAATTCGGCGGATCTACAAGCCACTTTAGAGGCGGCGTTCAATGAAGACGGACCCAGCTTGGTGGTGATCCCCATCGACTATCGGGAAAACTCGCTACTCACTCAGAAGCTTGGCGAAATCACCGCAAGTTTTTAACGCCAGCATTCTAAGTGGGACAGGGACTAGACACACTCTGCTGCTATGCTCACACTTTGCGCCTCTTTTTGGGGGCCGGTCCGTAGACCGCACATGAGGGGAACGATACGTGGCAGTACTCAAGACTGCGCTGAATGTCGCGGGTGAGGCGTTTGCGCGCAATGCCGAACATCATCGGCGCTTAAGTGACGAACTAAAAGAGCTGGCGGCACAGATCGCCTTGGGCGGGGATCCACGCTCGCGTGACCGGCACGAATCTCGCGGCAAGATGTTGCCGCGGGAGCGAGTCAATCGGCTTTTGGACCCCGGTGCACCGTTTCTCGAAGTTGGCCAACTGGGCGGTTACGAACTTTACGATGACGCCATTCCCAGCGGCGGCATCATCACGGGCGTTGGGCAAGTGTCTGGACAGCCCTGTGTCATTGTTGCAAACGACGCTACTGTTAAGGGCGGCACCTACTACCCGATCACGGTAAAGAAGCACCTGCGCGCCCAAGAGATCGCCATGGAGAATCATCTGCCGTGTGTTTACCTGGTGGATTCGGGGGGCGCGTTTTTGCCCATGCAAGCCGATGTGTTTCCGGACAAAACTCATTTCGGCCGCATCTTTTACAACCAAGCTAATATGTCGGCACAGGGGATACCGCAAATAGCGGTAGTGATGGGTTCGTGTACCGCTGGCGGGGCTTATGTGCCGGCCATGTGTGACCAAGCCATTATTGTCAAAGAACAAGGCACTATCTTTTTAGGCGGCCCCCCCTTAGTGAAGGCGGCAACCGGTGAAGAGGTGGATGCGGAAAGTCTTGGCGGCGGTGAAGTCCACAGCCGCATATCTGGGGTCACCGACTATCTGGCGGACAACGACGAACACGCTCTGCTGCTGGCCCGTGAGGCGGTGGCGGTCAGTCATCAACGTTTCCAATCCAGCGTTGAACGGCGCGGGGTACGTGAGCCGCTGTATGCAGCCGACGAGTTATATGGCGTGATGCCAACGGATACACGCACACCTTTTGACGTGCGTGAGGTGATCGCCCGACTGGTGGACGGGTCTGAGTTTCACGAGTTTAAGAAGCTGTATGGCGAAACCTTGGTGTGCGGCTTTGCTCACATCCACGGCATGCCGGTGGGGATCATTGCCAACAATGGCATCTTGTTTGGAGAGAGCGCGGTCAAAGGTGCGCACTTTATCCAATTGGCCGACCGCCGTGGTGTGCCGCTGCTGTTTCTACAAAACATTACCGGCTTTATGGTTGGGCAGAAGTATGAAAATCAGGGTATTGCCAAAGACGGCGCCAAGATGGTCACCGCGGTGGCATGCGCCAAGGTGCCTAAATTTACCGTGGTCATTGGTGGCTCTTTTGGTGCGGGCAACTATGCCATGTGCGGGCGGGCTTACGGTGCGCGCATGTTGTGGACATGGCCAAACGCCCGTATATCGGTCATGGGTGGAGAACAGGCTGCCCACGTATTGGCCACGGTACGTGAAGATGGCATGCGGGCACGGGGTGAAAGTTGGCCGCAAGACGACAAAACCGCGTTTATGGACGGTATACGCGCCAACTATGATCTTGAGGGGCACCCCTACTTTGCGTCCGCGCGGCTGTGGGATGATGGCGTGATCGACCCGGTTGATACCCGCACTGTCCTAAGCTTGGCCCTGTCTTTTGCCACCCGCACACCCGAACAGCGCACGTCTGAGTTCGGCATATTCAGGATGTAGATACGTGTTTGAATCACTGTTAGTCGCAAATCGCGGCGAAATCGCCTGTCGGGTATTTCGTACCGCCAAACGTATGGGTTTACGAACCGTTGCCGTCTATTCGGATGCGGATGCCCACGCGCTCCATGTCAGCCTGGCAGACGAGGCAGTACATCTAGGTCCGGCGCCTGCGGCGCAGAGTTATCTGGACGTCGATAAGGTGATTGCAGCTGCCAAACACGCCGGTGCCGAGGCCATTCACCCCGGTTATGGTTTTCTCTCGGAGAATGCAGAGTTTGCCCGCGCCTGTGAGGCAGCGGGCATTATCTTCGTTGGCCCACCTGCGGCGGCGATCGAGACCATGGGTTCAAAAATGGCCTCTAAGCAGCTGATGCAGGAGGCCAGCGTGCCAATTCTACCCGGCTATCACGGCGACAATCAGGATGCGCACTTTTTGGCCGAGCAAGCTCAGGCCGTGGGTTTTCCTTTGCTCATCAAAGCTTCCGCGGGTGGTGGCGGTAAAGGTATGCGGTTGGTTAATGAGGCAGCAGAATTTGCAGACCAACTGGCCGGTGCCAAGCGCGAAGCCCAAGCCGCATTTGGCGACGATGACGTTTTGTTGGAACGTTATCTCACCTCACCCAAACACATCGAAGTGCAGCTCATGGCCGACACCCACGGCAAGGTGGTGCACTTGTTTGAACGCGATTGTTCAGTGCAGCGTAGACACCAAAAAGTTATCGAAGAAGCACCCGGGCCAAACATTACCCCGGCACTGCGTGAACAGTTGGGTCAAACCGCGATCATGGCGGCGCAAAAGGTGGGCTACGTGGGGGCTGGCACCGTTGAATTCATCGCTGAAGGAGATGAGTTCTTTTTTATGGAGATGAACACGCGGCTGCAAGTAGAACACCCGGTGACCGAAGCAGTAACCGGCTTAGACCTCGTGGAACTGCAGCTGCGGGTCGCGGCGGGAGAACCTTTGCCGCTCACTCAGCCAGCGCTGCAGATAAACGGTCACGCGGTGGAGGTACGCCTGTACGCGGAAAATCCGGCGAATCGATTCTTGCCTTCCACCGGCCGTTTATGCCACTTCACCGTTCCCGACAGCATTCGCGTGGATACCGGTGTTCGCGCAGGAGATGAGATCACCCCTCATTACGATCCGATGTTGGCGAAACTGATTGCCCATGGTAAAGACCGCCAGTCTGCAGTAGCTGCCTTGGCGAGCGCCCTGCGCGGCGCAAGGGTGGCTGGCGTTGAGCACAATCTCGGTTACCTCATAGGGGTGCTCGAACACGCAGCGTTCGCCAGCGGCGATTACACGACTTCAATTGCTGAGGCGGTACATGACGATGTGGTGCCGGATCAGCAAGCGGCATTTTCTGTGTTGGCAGCCTTGTTTGTGCTAGCGGAACATAACATCGGTGATGGGTGGCAGAACGGTTCGGGCTTCCGCAGTAATCTACCGGCCCGCCGACGTGTGCTGCTGCGCCATGGCAAACAAGCCTTGCAAGTGGATGTCCACACCGACACCGCTGTAGTGAATGATAGGCAGCTGTCTCTAGGGCCGGTGGACACAAACACCGAAGGTATTGTGAACGTGCGTATCGACGGACAACCGCGAGAGGCACAAGTGTTGCGCGAGAGCCAATTCATCTATGTCATGTGCGATGGGCATACGGAGCGATTTGTCGATCTCACGGATGACATCAGCCGCTATCAAAATCAGGCGCTATCACGCGGCGGGGTGGCTGCTCCAATGCCCGGTCAGGTCATTGCGGTCAACGTAAAAGCGGGCGATAAGGTCAAGCAAGGAGACGTGCTGGTGGTGGTCGAGGCCATGAAAATGGAGCACAGTGTTACCGCACCCAAAGCCGGGACAGTCAAACAGGTCCTGTTTTCCGCCGGTGACCGGGTCGAAGAAGGTGTGGAGTTGGTGGAGTTTGAGGCTTAGTCTGGAAGTGCATCCGTGGCGAAGATTGATCCGTCTCTGAGGCTCTCCCCGGCGGAGATCGATTCGATGATGGCTACTGTTAGCCGCTTGGCCATTGCTACGATCGGACCCGGGAACGACATTAACCTGACCCCGATGACCTTCGGCTGGGCGGCAGGCAAAGCTTACATCTATGGTCGCGGGCAGAAGATTGCCAACCTGCGCCGCGACCCGCGCGCGACTATTTTGGTGGATACCGGTTCCGCATGGCGGGAGCTGCGCGGCGTGATGATGCGCGGTCAGGCGCAGGTGTTGGAAGATGTCGCCGCGGAGCAGGCGGACAATGACTTACCGCAGGCGTGCGCCAATCTGGGCAATAAACATGGACTGGTCGGTAAAAACGGGGAGCCACAATCCTACCAGGCGAGCGCCACCGGTCGCAGCAGGCGCTGGATTGTATTTACGCCCTACAAAGTTGTCAGTTGGGACAATCACAAGCTTGGATCACAACGAGAAGAGGAATGAGTGTGAGCAGTATGCCGGATTTCGATTTTGGGCTTGGCGAAACTGTGGACATGCTGCGGGACAGCGTAGCCCAGTTCGCCGCGGCGGAGATTACCCCGCGCGCGGATCAGATCGACAAGGACAACGAGTTTCCTCGCGACTTATGGACCGCGTTGGGCGACCTTGGTGTACTGGGTATGACGGTGGAGGAACAGTACGGCGGGGTTAACCTGGGTTATTTAGCCCACACCGTCGTCATGGAGGAAATCAGCCGTGCGTCCGCGTCTGTTGGATTGTCATACGGCGCGCACTCTAACTTGTGCGCCAATCAGATTCGCCGTTTTGGCTCAGAAGAACAGAAGCAAACCTATCTACCCAAGCTGGTGTCAGGTGAGTTTCTTGGTGCACTCGCCATGAGTGAACCCGGGGCAGGATCCGATGTGGTGAGTATGAAGTTACGCGCGTCGGAAGACGGTGACGATTTTGTGCTCAACGGCAACAAAATGTGGATCACCAATGGACCTGGCGCAGACGTTTTAGTGGTGTATGCCACAGTGGATGCGCAGCTGGGGTCCAAGGGTATTACCGCATTTCTCATCGAAAAGGACATGCACGGCTTCAACACCGGGGTGAAGTTGGACAAATTAGGCATGCGCGGCTCGGATACCGCGGAGCTCATCTTTGAAGATTGCCGAGTGCCAAAAACTCAAATCCTCGGTCAGGTGGGGCAAGGTGTAAAAATCCTTATGAGCGGGCTGGACTACGAACGGGTGGTGTTGGCCGGCGGCCCGCTTGGCATCATGCGTAGTTGTTTAGACGTGGTCATGCCTTATCTGCACGAACGCCAACAGTTCGACACACCGATTGGCCAATTCCAGCTCATGCAAGGTAAGGTGGCGGATATGTACACCGAGATGAATGCCTCGCGCGCGTACGTCTATGCAGTGGCAAAGGCCTGTGACGCCGGGCGTACGACCCGCTTTGATGCGGCGGGATGCATCTTATACGCAGCGGAAAAAGCCACGCAGATGGCACTGCAAGCCATACAAGCGCTTGGCGGCAATGGTTATATCAATGACTATCCCACCGGGCGTCTGCTGCGTGATGCAAAGTTGTATGAAATTGGTGCGGGTACCAGCGAAATTCGCCGCATGTTGATTGGCCGTGAGCTGTTCGACGCCACCGCCCCATGAGGCTATAATCTCGCGCCGTTTTTTAGTACTCGTTAGGAGGTTCCATTGAAACGTAGTCTGTTTCCCGCCCTGGTGGCCGTTATCGTTGGTGTATATATTTACGCCGTGCCTCCGGGTACCACTGAAGAGATCGCTGAACGGATAAAACCTTTCGGAAGCGTTTGTCGTGTGGGAGACGACTGTGGCAGCGCAACGGAGGTGGCCTCTTCCGGACCGCTCAGCGGCCAGGCAGTTTATGATCAGTTTTGTTTTGCCTGCCACCTTTCCGGCGTAGGGGGCGCACCGCTGTTGGGTGATGCGGCTCAATGGGAACCGCGCATTGCCAAAGGCATAGATGTGCTGATGGCCAGCACCATCAACGGGCTAAACGCTATGCCGGCCAAAGGTACGTGTATGAATTGTTCTGATGAAGAGCTGCAGGCTGCGGTCGACTACATGTTGGAGCAGGTTAACTAGTTGCCATAACAACTGACGTGTATGCGTCAGTGTCAGGTCACCCCCGCCTCCCAGTCCAGCGCCCGGTAACTCATCGCCTCGGTCATATGCTCGAGGCTTATCAACTCCGAACCCTGTAAATCGGCGATCGTGCGCGCGATGCGCCACAGCTTGTGGTAGCTGCGTGCGGACAAGTTGTAACGCGAGATGGCGTTGCTTAGATAAGCCTGATCTAGCTCGGCAAGATGCATATGCTGACTGAGCTCATCTCCGGGTAGGAGCGCATTCACTTGACCCTGGCGCGCTAACTGTCGCCGCCGTGCTTGCTCGATCTCCCGTTGAATGTCCCCCGCGTGTTGCGTCGCCGTGTGCTGCTGTAGTTTAACCAGGACCGCTTCCGGCAGCGCCGCGACACGCACCTGAATGTCGATGCGATCCAATAACGGCCCGGAGATGCGGCCTTGGTAGCGTTGCACCTGGCTTGGTGTGCAGCGGCACGCCTGTTCCTTGCAGGTGCGCCCCGCGGGACAGGGGTTCATCGCCGCAATCAGCTGGAAACGGCAAGGGAAAGCGACCTTGTATTTGGCACGCGAAATGATCGCTTGGCCGGTTTCAATCGGTTCGCGCAGCAGATTAAGAGCAGAAGGTTTGAAATGCGGCAGCTCATCGAGAAACAACACCCCGTGGTGAGCCAGCGCAATTTCACCCGGAATGGGCGGGTTACCACCGCCGACCAGGGCGGGCGCGCTAGCGCTATGGTGTGGGTCGCGAAACGGCACGGCCGCGTAGTCCTCTCTGGTGATCCCTGCCGCGGAATAAACCGCCGCTACTTCAAGGCGGGCCTCGTCTTCGAGGGGTGGCAGAAGTTGTGCAAACCCCCGGGCCAACATGGTTTTACCAGTGCCCGGTGGCCCCACCATGAGCAGGTGGTGACCGCCCGCGGCGGCGATGATCAGCGCCCGCTTGGCGGCGTGTTGACCCACCACTTGGTCGAACGTGTTTGGTGGCGCCGGTTTTTGTTGGTGGGCTTGTTTGCTGTCCTGTTTGCTGGCTTGATTGACGGATTGTTTGGTAGCTTGTTTGGCGGCTTGCTGAGGTAGGGATCCTTGCCCGCGAACAGGCTGGGTAAACTGCGCCGGCGTGGCTGAGATCTCTGGCAGCTGCAAAGGTGTGTCGTTGAGGAGGGCTGCCACTTGGCGCAGGTTTGCTGCAACTGTCACTGTGTTGGCCGGAGCGACCTGCACCTCGCGGTGGTTGGCTTTGGGTACCAGCAACTGGCGCCCAGCTTGTTTTGACGCCAATGCGCAGGCCAACGCACCATTCACAGCGCGAAGCTCTCCGAACAAACCCAATTCACCTAAAAACTCCAGCGCGTTGAGATGCGTACGGCTCACTTGGTGAGTGGCGGCCAACACGCTCAGCGCGATGGGTAAATCTAAGGCGGAGCTGTTTTTGCTTAATCCACCGGGTGCCAGATTAATGACCAGGCGACCGTCTGGGACGTCAAAGCCGCAGTTCTTGAGTGCGCTGGCTACCCGATCTCTTGATTCCCGCACGGCAGCCTCCGGGAGCCCAACGATGGTGGTTGTCGGTAAACCGCTGCCGATATGACACTCCACCGTCACTGCATGCGCAGTTAGGCCAACCAGCACCCGGGTGTTGACCCGGGGGGGTGGCTCGAAGCTTTCCGCGTGTGGCTGCTCAGGCTGTGTGTTCAAGCTCAGCCAGGCGCTGCTCCAGAGTGGTCACCTGCTGCTGCAGGGAGGTGAGAATTTGTACCTGGGCTTCAAATTCGTGTTTGGGTACAAGCTCAAACTTGGCAAATAGCTCTCTCGCGTTGGCTTCGATAGCCGCAACCGCATCCTGGGGCAATTTGTCGGCAAAGTTGGACTGTAGGTATTCGAGTAAGTTTTTGATGGGGTCCATCAACTATCTCCTTCGGTTGTTCTTGTTGCACGGGTGACTCCTAATGGATTCCGTAGTGTACGGTGCCGGCTAAGGCCCCGCAGTGCGAATTTAGACTGCCGAGCTACCCGTTTGCGCCCCAGTTTGGTGCGAGTATCGCACCTGATATGTGCACCATATTTGGGCGGATTTTTCGACGCGCCTCTAACTCATTGAATTTCAAAGAAATAAAACATGGCATGGTAACTGCACTGTGTCCGTCAGCAGTATGCTTGTGCGCTTGGGCGGTATGGCCTGCCGCCGTAAGTGTCGATAACCAAAGGGGTTAGAAATTACAACTAATGGGTCTTGAAGGAGAACACATGAAATCTTTAACGAAAGTGCTCGCCGGCGACGCGGATGCGTTAGGCACGAGCGTATCGATGACCAGCAGAGTCTGTGACTTTCACCGAAGGTGAGTCTCTGGTTTTCACCATCGGCATAACTTTCTAACAAAACGGGCATTTACGGGCATTAATGGTGCATGCACCAAAAAGGTGCTACCGAAGCGCGCCTGATTATTAGAAAATCCTGGGGGTGTGCGTTGTCATGATCTTCCACAAAGCATGTTCATCACACGTCCCCAATTAGGAGATAAGAAATGAAATTAGTTACAGCCATTATCAAACCATTCAAATTGGATGATGTGCGCGAAGCTCTGTCTGAAGTCGGCGTCCAAGGCATGACAGTGACAGAGGTAAAGGGATTCGGTCGCCAGAAAGGGCATACCGAACTGTATCGGGGCGCTGAGTACGTCGTCGATTTTCTGCCCAAGGTCAAAATTGAGGCAGCCATTGACGATGCATTGCTTGAGCAAGCCATCGAAGCAATCACTAAATCAGCAAATACCGGCAAAGTTGGGGACGGCAAGATCTTTATAGCTCCGCTAGAAGAAGTCGTTCGCATTAGAACCGGGGAAACCGGCTCCGACGCGGTTTAACGCGCGGACATAACGGAGAATATTGTGGAAGATCTAACGCAACTCGCTTATTCAGTAGACACGCTCTACTTCCTGGTCATGGGTGTGCTTGTCATGTTCATGGCACCCGGTTTTGCCATGCTTGAAGCTGGCATGGTCCGGGCTAAAAACACATCAGAAATCTTACTTAAGAACGTCGCCCTGTTCTCAATCGCCTCGATCATGTACCTGCTGGTCGGTTACAGCATCATGTACGGGGACGGGTCCGGATGGATGCCTGGATTTGGTTTCCTGATTGGCGCGGAAAACACCACCGAGGAAGTATTGGCTTCCGGTGGCGATGTTTACTACTCAGCCCGATCCGACTTCTTCTTTCAGGTGGTCTTTGTTGCCACCGCCATGTCGATTGTCTCAGGTGCCGTGGCAGAACGTATGAAGCTGTGGGCTTTCCTCGCCTTTGCCGTGGTTATGACCGGTTTCATTTACCCCATCCAGGGTTTCTGGAAGTGGGGCGGCGGTGCACTGGACGAACTTGGTTTCCTCGACTTCGCGGGCTCTGGTGTTGTGCACATGTGTGGCGCAGCAGCTGCCTTGGCCGGTGTAATTCTGCTCGGACCGCGTGCTGGCAAGTACGGCCCTAACGGTGAGATTCACCCCATCCCGGGGGCCAATATGCCGCTGGCCACGTTGGGTATGTTCATCCTGTGGTTTGGCTGGTTCGGCTTCAACGGCGGTTCCGAGTTAATGGTGTCCAATGTGGATGAAGCCAACGCCGTCTCCCAAGTGTTTGTGAACACCAACACCGCAGCTGCGGGTGGTTTAGTCGCCGCACTGATCCTCGCGCGCATCATGTTCGGCAAGGCTGATCTCACCATGGCGTTAAACGGCGCTTTGGCCGGATTGGTATCGATTACCGCTGAACCGCTGACCGGCAGCAACATCACTTCACTGTTCATCGGCGCCATCGGCGGCATCATCGTGGTGTTGTCCATTGTTGGCCTGGACAAGTTGAAGATTGACGATCCGGTGGGTGCAATCTCCGTGCACGGTACCTGCGGTATCTGGGGTCTGTTGGCGGTCACCATCACCAACCCCGACGCCACGTTCGGCGCGCAGCTGATTGGTATTGCGACCATCTTCGTCTGGACCTTTGCGGCCAGCCTGGTGGTTTGGATGATCCTGAAGGCGGTCATGGGCATCCGTATCTCCGAAGAAGAGGAATACGAAGGTGCAGACCTGACCGAAACAGGTATCGAAGCTTATCCTGAGTTCGCTAAGAGTTAAGCTCGCAAACCTCGCCGGCGGACCCCGCCGGCAGCACAACCACAAGGCCAGATCTTCGGATCTGGCCTTGTATTTTGTGGCCTTGCCGCTTCAATGCCGGTTTTACGGCACATCGTAAGCCTCTAGCTTAGGCAGGGGACGCGGGGTCCCGATGGTGACAAAGACCTCGTACTCTCCTTAACCTTTAGTAGAATAGCCGCCTCTTTTTTACTGATAAAACCGCATGAAGTACTGCAGCACCCGCGGTGGTGTCGAAGGTCTGTCGTTTACGGACAGTTTGCTGATGGGCCTCGCCTCGGATGGCGGGCTGCTTGTGCCCGAGACCATACCCGACATTTCCAACAGAATAGATGAGCTGCGTGGGCTGGATTTTGTGTCTTTGGCGCAGGAAATTATTGCGCTGTACGCAGACGACATAGAACGCGACACCCTCGATCAACTGATAGCGGAAGCCTACGCAACTTTTTCCCATCCGGATGTGGTGGGCTGGCAACAACTGGGTGACGTTGCCCTGTTGGAGCTGTTCCATGGCCCGACCTTGGCGTTTAAAGATGTGGCGCTGCAGTTGTTAGGGCGCCTGTTTGAATACGTTTTAGAGCAGCGCGGCGAACATCTGAACATTCTCGGCGCTACCAGCGGCGATACCGGCAGCGCAGCCATTGCGGGTGTGCGCGGTCAGCCCAACATCGACATATTTATTCTGTACCCCAATCACAAAGTCAGCCCGCTGCAGGAACTGCAGATGACCACGGTGGCTGATGACAACGTGCATTGTGTGGCGGTGGAAGGCAGCTTCGATGATTGCCAAGGTTTGATGAAAGAAATCTTTGCGGATCTGGAGTTTAAATCACAGTATCAATTAGGCGCGGTGAACTCGGTCAATTGGGCGCGGGTGATGGCGCAAATTGTCTACTACGGCTATGCCAGTTTGAGGGCGCCCACAGCGCCTTCGTTCTGCGTTCCCACCGGTAATTTCGGCAACGTCTTTGCGGCCTACCTGGCGCGGCAAATGGGTTTTCCGATTGGCCGACTGCTGGTGGCGACCAATGAAAACGACATCTTGGCGCGGTTCTTTGAATGCGGTGTTTACGCGCGTGGTGATGTGCATTTCACCTTGTCACCTGCCATGGACATCCAGGTAGCGAGCAACTTCGAGCGTTTCCTCTATTACTACTTCGAACAAGACAGTGCGCGCCTGGCGGCGTTTATGGCTGAATTCCAAAACACCGGTCGCGCCAGCATCGGCGCGCCGCCCGCCTCAGACTCGATGCTGGCAGTTAGCATCAATACCGAGCAAACCTTGGCGGCGATCAAACACGCCTATGAACAACACAACTATGTGTTGGATCCACATTCGGCGGTGGGGTATGCCGCGGCCGGTTTGTTTGCACAACGCGTTGACACGCCCATCGTCTGTGTGGCCACCGCTCACCCGGCTAAGTTCCCAGACGCAGTGCAGCGCGCCGTGCCGGGGGTGCACGCGCGCCATCCCACATTGGATGCGCTGTCTGGACTAACGCCGCGCAAACAGGTGATAGAGCCAACCTTGGATGCGGTGAAAGCGGTGATTGAAGCGGGGGTAGAATAAATCATGAGCATGACTGCATTGGAAAACGCGCGGCGCTCACAGCCCGCTGTGAATGTCTTCCACCGCCTGCGCCACCGCGCTTAAGTCTGCTACTTCGCGGGTGGGTGTACTGTCGTTATCTGAGCGGTAGTGCTCTGTCAGATTCACCCAAATGCTGTGCATACCCACGGCGTTGGCACCATGTATATCGTCCACCAAATGATCACCAATGTGCACCGCTTGTTGCGGGTGTAAGTCCAGCTCTGTCAGCGGTGCATGAAACATATCCGGGTGGGGTTTTTTGGCGCCGACGTCGGCGGAACTATAGGCGCCGCTTAAGTAGCCGCTGAGCCCGGCCTTTTCGATGTTTGCGTTGCCGTTGGTCAGCGCGTAAATATTGAAGCGACGGCTTAAATCTTCCAGCATGTCCAGCGCACCCGGAAAAAACACCACGCGGTTGCGCCCTTCAAAAAACACCTCAAACGCCTGTTGTGCACGCTGGCGCGCTTCGCGGTCCTGCATGCCGGTGCGGCGAATCACCTCATACAGCACCTGGGTCCGCATAAAGCTGAGGTCATGTGCTTGGTGGTGGAACTCGGCGAACACCGCCGCGCGAATCTCGTCTAAGCGCTCCCCTTGGTAATGTTGCAGGCTATCAGGCACATGTTCGCCCAGCCACTTCAGCAGTTCCCCTTCCGCCTTGATGATGATGCTGTCGACGTCCCACAACGTGTTGTCCAGATCCAGTGTGATTAATTGCAGGCGGCTCACGAGTCAGAGCTCAAGTCGTCGTTACTAACTTGGGCACGTGGATGCGCCGCATCGTACACCTTAGCTAAGTGCTGGAAATCCAAGTGTGTATACACCTGGGTAGTGGCAATGTCCGCATGCCCTAACAATTCCTGAATGGCGCGCAGGTCACCCGAGGACTCCAACATATGCGTGGCAAAGCTGTGGCGCAGCATGTGGGGATGCAGCGAGTTATCGCCAAGTTGTTGTACCGCAATTTTCTTCAGGCGACTCTGAATGGTTCGTGGACTAATGCGGGTGACGTTGCGTGGGGATGTGCGCCCCGTAAACAGCGGCGCATCCGGTGCAGGCGCAGGATGCACCTCGAGCCAAGCACGTAGCGCCGCTAAACAATGGCGCCCGAGCGGTGCGCGCCGAGCTTTTTTGCCTTTGCCGGTGACATTGGCGAAACCGTTGCCCAACTCAACATCGCTGATATTCAGACCCACCAACTCGGACAGTCGTAAGCCCGCACCGTACAACAGCTCTAGAATGGCCCGGTCTCTGATGTCCAATGGTGTGGCCACCTCGCGGTCAAACAACTTCGCCGCCTGATCGGTATCTAACACCTTAGGCAGCTTTCGTTTGGCTTTGGGGGCCCGCGCAACCGCCGCGGGATTGGCTTGGACTTTACGCCTCGACAGCAAGAACCCATAGAAGCTGCGAATCGCTGACAGCGCGCGCTGCACGCTGCGCACCTGCAGCCCCTGATGTCTTAACCAGGCGGCAAACAAAGTGACATCATGAGTTTGCGCTTGGCACAAATCACCGTGGTAATGCCCGCGGAAGCGCCGTAACTCACGTTCATAACCGCTGATGGTGTGGGGGGAGTACTGTTTCTCAACCTTCAGGTGAGCAAGGAAAGACTCGATGAGCGGGTCGGTTGGCTGACTGTGCTGATCTGTCATGGTGTCTTCGCTAAGCTCCGGCTGGTCGATGCTGCAGCGGTGTCAGCCACGGTTGGTGTTAAAGGTGTTGCAACACCTTGCTCAACACATCGGCGATGTAGGTCACAAACAGGGTGTCCATGTCGTTGCTGAAGTGATGAGGATCGCGGCTGCCGATACACAGCGCACCGTCACCTTTGGATAAATACATGGGTAAAAGCACAGCGCTGCCGGCTTCACCGTGGTGGGAGGTAGGGAAAATCTGCTGCAGCTCTTCTTCGCGCAGGGTGGTACATACCGGTGAGCTACCGGACAACAAATGTGTAAACGGAAATTCACCGTCGTGACTCTGAATGTGGTCAAGACTGTGATCAAAGCCATGCACGTGGCAACACACAAAATCCGCCTCAAAGTCCACCAGCATATGGGTGGCCAGCACCTCATTCAGTTCGTGTAACGACTTGGCGTCGAGCAGCGCCAAGGTCAGGGAGCGGGTTTTAGCGAAGATAGCGTCGTTTTGCCGTGCCGCCTCTAACAGTTCGTTCATGCGCCTGCGCATCTCGACGTTGCGCTCACGCATGATGGCAACCTGGTGCTCGACGAGGGAAACCGCGCGCCCTGAAACATGAGGCAGATTGAGCTCGGTCAGTAGATTCTTGTGGTGGTTAAAGAAATCCGGGTTAGCCCGCAAATAGTCAATGATTGCTTGTTCGTCCAGAACGTTATCGGCCAGTTCATCAGCTTGCATATTTGTCTTCCGCTTCAATCCCTGTCTGTCCCCGTGCGGCGGCCACCCAGTCTGCCTTAAGCGCTTTTGAGGCTTCTATAGAGGCACCAGAGGCACCCTAGAGCTGCAGCTCACCTTTGAACACCATGGTTGCTGCGCCGCTCATTGTAACGGGGCTGGTGGGAGCCGGCCATGAGATTCGCAGCTTGCCGCCTGGTAGCGAAACTTTCACCTTCGCGTCGACCTTTTCATGCAGGCGTGCGGCCACCACCGCAGCACACGCGCCGCTGCCGCAAGCTTGGGTTTCCCCAACGCCACGTTCAAACACCCTTAAGCGTACAAATTGCCGATCTACTACTTGACAAAATCCTATGTTGGCGCCCTCTGGAAAGGCTTCGTGACGGGTTAAGCGTGCGCCAATGTCGGGCACGTCGGTGGCAAAGATATCGTCCATAAACATAACGCCGTGGGGATTACCCATGGATACAGGTGTAATGACAAAGTGCTCGTCCTGTGCATCTATATCAAAGGTTGGCACGCTGGCTTCGACCGCTGTTGCGGCTTCGGCATTAAATGGTATGTCGGTGAGTTCCAGCACCGGCACCGTCATAGTGGTTTCGATTTGTTGAGGGTTGGTATATTCGGTCTGTAACATGCCTGCCGGTGACTGCCAGCTCAGCGTTGGCTTTTTGCTGAGCTGTAAGTGGCGGGCAAGATAAGCGACCGCGCGGGTGCCGTTGCCACATTGCTGGGCACTGCTGCCGTCTGCGTTGTAAATACGGAAGTAGAAGTCCGCATCATCCACCGTAGGTGGTTCTATCACCAGCAACTGATCAAACCCAATGCCGGTGCGGCGATCCCCCCAGCGCGCAATCTGTGGTGCATCCAACTGCAACGCTTGGGTGACGCCGTCAAACACCATAAAGTCATTACCGAGGGATTGCATTTTGTAGAACACCACCGGCTTACGTCTGCCTTTTGCACGTGTCATGAGTGTTCTCCGGCTTGTGTCCAAGCCGTATCCAACTCCAAGCGGAGTTGGTCTTGTACCGTTTCTCGCCGACGCACGAGGCTGAAGTTATCGCCGTCAACCAGCACTTCACAAGCGCGGCCACGGGTATTGTAGTTGCTGGCTTGCACCATGCCGTAGGCGCCGGCAGAAGCCACTGCCAACAAACTTCCGTCCACCAGCGCGAGTTCGCGATCTTTGGCGAGAAAGTCACCGGTTTCACACACTGGGCCAACAATGTCCCAGCGTTGCGTTTGCGCGTCTGCTTCATTGTTAACGCTGTGCACGTCATGCCAGGCTTGGTACAGCGCCGGCCGGATCAGGTCGTTCATGGCCGCGTCGACCACGGCAAAGCTTGGAGCGTCACCAAGCGCGGGTTTTAGATACTCAACCCGTGTTAGTAGCACGCCGGCGTTGGCCACCAAGGAGCGACCAGGTTCCAGGACCAAACGCTGGGGCCGGTGGGCCATGATTTGATGCACGCTAGCGCCGTAGGCTTCGATGTCTAGGGGTGTCTCATCCTCATAGGTCACGCCCATACCACCGCCGAGGTCTATGTGTTCCAACGTGATGCCCATGGACTGTAGCTCATCAACCACCTGCAAAATGCTGGATAGTGCCTCCAATAGCG
Source organism: Pseudomonadales bacterium (assembly GCA_028281005.1). GTDB lineage: Bacteria > Pseudomonadota > Gammaproteobacteria > Pseudomonadales > Azotimanducaceae > UBA4421. Next base: position 51,180 of record JANQKS010000052.1, on the reverse strand, counting down.
GCTCGATCTGATTGATCTGTGAGCCAATGTGGCAGTCGATGCCTACGATGCGCAATTGTGGGTCTTCAGCGGCTTGTTGGTACAGCTCTAACGCCTGTTCAAGCGGTACGCCAAACTTGTTTTGCTTCAAGCCGGTGGAAATGTAGGGATGGGTTTGTGCATCAACATCTGGGTTGACGCGCAGCGACACCGCCGCCTCCTGGCCAAGGATCGCCGCACGCTCGCTGATGCGGGCCAGTTCCCCGGCGCTTTCAACGTTGAAACATTCGATGCCTACTTTCAGCGCAAAGTCGATTTCCTCTACGCTTTTGCCCACGCCGGAAAAGATCACCGTGGCCGGGTCTCCGCCCGCTGCCAATACTCGGCTGAGCTCGCCGCCAGAGACGATGTCAAAACCGGTGCCCAATTCACTCATCAGGCGCAGGATGGCCAGATTGGAATTGGCTTTCACCGCATAGTGGATGTCTAGCTGTGAGTGGGTAAAGGCGTCCTGCAAACGGGCCACGGCACGGCTGATCCCAGCCTTTGAATAGGCGTAGGCAGGCGTGCCAACCGCGGCGGCAATATCCGCCAGGCTGACACCTTCAATGTGCAGCACGTCATTGACGTAGCTAAAAGTGTCTGGATCGAGCGCGGCCATGGCTTAGGTGTGCGGCGCAGAGAGTTGTGCAGTGAGTTGTGCAGAGAGCTCTGTGTTTGTGGCGGCCATGCCCTGTGGCAGTTCCAGGGGGCCTTTCTGTCCACAGGTGGCCACCCAGGACACCAGGACGAGCAATATTAACCAGCGTATGTTCATGGCCGCCTCTTATCCTTGCATCAAGCGGGTTTTGGCGCGCTCAATCGCGGCAGCCACCTGATTTGGCGCGGTCCCGCCCTGGTGATCGCGTGCCGCGACCGAACCGTCGAGGCTCAGTACCTGGTATACATCTTCATCAATGACATTCTGGCCTGGGCCGTTCAACTCATCGAGGGACAAGGCTTCTAACGGCTCACCCTTGGCCACCGCGCGCTGCACCGCTTGGCCGACCAATTCATGGGCGTCGCGGAACGGCACCTGCTTACGCACCAAGTAATCGGCCAGATCCGTTGCTGTGGTGTAACCGAGCAGCGTGGCTTCGCGCATGGCGTTAACGTTGGCCTTAATGTTCGGGATCAGGCCAATCAGTGCAGTCAGGCAACCGTGCAATGTATCGACCGCATCGAACAGGGGTTCTTTGTCTTCCTGATTGTCTTTGTTATAAGCCAGCGGCTGGCTTTTCATCAGCGTCAGCAGCGCGATGAGATGGCCGTTAACGCGGCCGGTCTTGCCGCGTATCAGCTCCGGCACATCCGGATTCTTTTTCTGTGGCATGATCGAAGAGCCGGTGCAAAAACGGTCCGGTAGCTCGACAAAATTAAACTGTTGGGAAGACCAGAGCACCAACTCTTCGCACCAACGGGACAGGTGGGTCAGGGTTAAAGCCGCGGCGGCGCAGAATTCTATGGCAAAGTCCCGGTCGCTCACGGCATCCAGGGAGTTTTCGCACACCCCATCAAACCCCAGCTCGCGGGCGACAAATTCGCGGTCCGGCTGGTAAGGGGTGCCAGCCAGCGCGGCTGCCCCTAAAGGCAATTGGTTGACACGCATACGGCAATCGAGCAGCCTGGCGCGATCCCGGTGTAACATTTCAAACCACGCCATCAAATGGTGCCCAAAGGTAATCGGCTGTGCGGCCTGCAGGTGCGTAAATCCGGGCATTACCGTACCGGTATGTTGCGCGGCCAACTCAACTATGGCCTCTAGCAGATCGGTTTCCAGCTGCGCTAACTCGTCGATGGCGTCACGCAGGTACAGGCGGATATCGGTTGCCACCTGGTCATTGCGCGAACGTCCGGTATGCAATTTTTTGCCGGTGTCGCCGATCAGCTCAATCAGGCGGCTTTCGATGTTCATATGGACATCTTCAAGCGGAATTTGCCAGTTAAACTGGCTGGCCTCAATTTCCGCCTTTATCTGGTGCAAGCCGTTGACGATGGCTTCGGCTTCGTCATCACTAAGCACATCGATGCTGGCCAACATCCGTGCATGCGCAACCGAGCCGGCGATGTCTTGGGCGTATAACCTTTGGTCAAAGGTCACCGAAGCGGTAAAGGCTTCCACGAACGCGTCGGTGGCTTCAGAGAAACGGCCTCTCAACAAGCCCGCTTCTTCCGGCTTCGGTGTAGTATTAGTGCTCATGATGTCTGCACAGAAAATAAGCGATGGCGGATTATAGCGGAATGTATCCGGCATGAGCGCGAGACCTGAGCATTTCGTCATTCCGGAATTGTGTAACACCACGGCCATCACTTTGCTGGTGTTGTTTAGTCAGCTGTTGGTGGTGATCCTGGTGTTTGCCGGCAACGAATTGTCCTGGGTGCGCTTTGGTCTGATGTCGTTGTTTGTGCAGTGGATAGCATTGGGCAGCGCGGGTCTGCTGTGCCTGTTGCGTCAACCTTTGAGTAAGCTCAGTTTACCGCTTGGCTCAACGTTGGCGTTTGGGGTGGTGATGTGTGTCACCCTGGCAGTCAGCTTTACTGCTGAGGCGGTGGTGCCCAGCGGCGGTGACATGGGGTTACGTGTGCTGGGTCAGTTGACCATTGCCGGAATTATTACGGCCTTGGTACTGCGCTACTTTTATGTGCAACAGCGTTTACGTTTGCAAGAGCAAGCTGAATTGCAATCGCGCATACAGGCGCTGCAGTCGCGCATTCGCCCGCACTTCCTGTTCAACAGTATGAACATTATTGCCAGCTTGATTGCGGTAGACCCGGACACGGCAGAAAGTGTGGTGGAAGACCTCTCCGAGTTGTTCCGCGCCAGCCTCAATGATGCCGGCAATCAGGTGCCAATCAGCGAAGAACTAGATTTGTGTGAACGCTACATTCGCATCGAGTCGTTGCGTTTGGGTGAACGCCTGCAAATGGTGTGGGACGTGGACGAACTCAGCCCGTCTACGCGTATCCCCATGCTGACCTTACAGCCGCTGTTGGAAAACGCGATTTATCACGGCATACAGCCGCTGCCAGAAGGCGGCACTATTGAGATCTCGGTCAAAGACGACGATGACTTTGTGCAAATCAAAATTTTGAACCCAGTGCCCCCGCCGAGCCAGGTGAGCGAATCTCAAGGTAACCGCATGGCGCTGCAAAACATCCGCAGTCGCCTTTCGGTGTTGTACGGCACCCGTGCTACGTTGGATACGGACGCGGGTGCGGAGACCTTTGTTACACAACTGCGTTTTCCTAAAATGCCGCAAACGGTATAGGCGGCGCGGCCGGAGAGATCAAAGTATGCGGATATTGATCGTTGACGATGAAAATCTAGCCCGTGACCGCCTGCGGCGGATGCTGGAAGGTGAAGATAACCATGAAGTAGTCGGTGGAGCGGCCAATGGCTCCGAGGCGCTGCAGCTCTGCGAACAGTTACAGCCAGAGTTGGTACTCCTCGATATTCGTATGCCGGGTATGGACGGCTTGGAAACCGCGCGTCACTTCCTAAGTTTGTCGGAACCCCCGGGGGTGATTTTCTGTACCGCCTACGAGGAGCATGCGATTCAGGCGTTTGATTTACAGGCAGTAGGTTACCTGCTTAAACCGGTGCGCAAAGACAATCTGCTGGCGGCCCTGGATAAAACCGTTAAGCTCAACCGCGCGCAACTGGCAGCGTTAAACGAAGCCGATCACGCGCGCCGTTCTCACATCTCTGCGCGCACCCACAAAGGTATCGAGTTAATTGCCGTCGCCGACGTGCGTTATTTCCAGGCAGATCAGAAATACGTCACGGTACGCTTCGACAACGGCGAGGTGATCGTGGATGAGACGCTGCGTGAGCTGGAAGAGGAGTTTGCCGATTTGTTCATCCGTGTTCACCGCAATGCATTGGTCGCCAAACATCACATCGAGGCGCTGGTGAAAGACGCGGAAGGCCAGGTAGCTGTGCGTCTGCAAGGCTTGGACGAAGTCATCAGCATCAGCCGCCGTCACTTGCCCGGCGTTAGAAAACTCATCAAAACCCTGTAATTCATCAGCAGTCAGGATACAAAGCCATGGCCGACACCGTCACCATCGCCACCCGCGAAAGTAAATTAGCGCTGTGGCAGGCGTACTTTGTGCGCGATCAGTTGCAGCAAGCCCATCCTGGGCTCAACGTTGAGCTGTTGGGGATGACCACCAAGGGTGATCGTTGGCTCAACGCACCGTTGTCGGAAGTGGGTGGCAAAGGACTTTTTGTCAAAGAGCTGGAAGTGGCGATGTTGGAAGGTCGCGCCGACATAGCGGTGCACTCGGTGAAAGATTTACCGGCTCAAATGCCTGAAGGGTTTAGCTTGCCGGTGTTGGCTTTCCGTGCGGGTGTGGAAGATGTGCTGGTGAGCCCTAAGGGTGACCTCGCCGCGCTACCCGAGGGTGCCAAGGTGGGGTCATCATCTTTGCGCCGCAGAACACAGTTGTTGGCTATAAGGCCGGATTTACAGATAGAGCCGGTGCGCGGCAATGTCGGCACACGCTTGTCTAAACTCGATAGTGGCGAATACGATGCCATCGTACTGGCCGCTGCTGGGCTTAAACGCCTGCAGATTGAGCGTGATGACTTACATACCTTGGGCATTGACACGTGTTTACCGGCACCCGGGCAAGGCGCCTTGGGTATTGAGTGCCGCGAAGGTGCGTCTGTGATGGCGCTATTGGAACCCTTGCAAGACCCGGCGGTGGCTCGGTGTGTGAGTGCGGAGCGGGGTATTAGCGCTGGCCTCGGCGCGGATTGTTCATTGCCGGTAGCTGCGTATGCACAAGCAGTTGCGGACGACGCTTCGGGAGACTCCTCGGCTGACGACGGCGCGGCTGATGAGGATAAGCACGGTGAAATAGAACTGCATGCGTTGCTCGGTTCTGCTGATGGCACACGTATCCTGCGCACCATGCAGCGGGGTAGCGATCCAAACGAAGTAGCGCAGCGCGCCGTGCAAGCTTTGTACGAGCAAGGCGCTGAAGAGGTATTAGCTGAGCTGCGTGAGTAGCAGCGCGCCCATGGAAATGGTTTGGCTGACCCGTACCGAACCCGGCGCTAGCCGCCAGGCGGCGCAATTGCGCGAACGGGGGTTTAATCCATTGGTGTGGCCGGTTTTGGACATTGTCGAACTTGACCCGCCTGGGCTGGTGCAAAACGGGCAGCGGATTGACCACCACGACAGCATTGAAAAGATTGTGCAATCATCCCCGCAGCTGGTGATTGCTTTGTCCGGACACGCGGTACGGGGCGCGCTTAGCCAGGATTTGCTCGCCTCGGCCGCAACCGCAAAATTTATAGCCGTGGGTGATCAAACCGCATCGTTGTTGGGCGATGTTGCATCAGCGGTGGTGACCCCTACCCCACCCACCTCGGAAGGGATATTGGCCCTACCCGAGATCGCCGAAGTAAACGCCGGAAATGTCGTGTGGGTTTTGGCCGGGCAAGGCGGCCGTGAGCTAATTGCACAACATTTGTTTCGCGAATGTGGTGCGACAGTCGTAAAATTTGAACTGTATCGGCGCCAGGAACGGACCACAGCACCCGAGCATCCAGCACGCGCCATTGGGGCGGTTGTGATTGGATCGCAACAAGGTCTGGCCGTGTTTGGCCGCTTATGGCAACAGATGCTTGGCGCACGGTCGGTGCCCTTGGTGGTGCCGTCATCCCGCGTGGCTGAGGCCGCAAGACAGGCGGGATTTACTGAAGTGCATACCGCTGACGGCGCTGACACTCAAGCCGTGCTGGAGGCGTTGCAGGACATCGGGACATAACGAAGCATGACTGAGCAGAAAGATCCGCCCGCGGATGACACACCTTCAAAAGACCAACCCAACCCGGACAAGGGTTTGGGGGGGGCAGAGCCTTCAGCGTCTCAGAAAGAGCCTTCAGCGCGAAACAAAGAGCCTTCAGCGTCTCAGAAAGAGCCTTCAGCGGCTGGTGCAAAAAAGTCATCGCCAGGAAGCAAAAAGCAACGCTCATCGAGCAAACAAGCCGCGGATCCGAAGCAAGGCACTGCTGTATCCAACGATGAGACTTCGCCGCAAGATCAGCAGCCTGCGGTAGAAGGTGAGCACAAAACTGAGTCCCCCTCCACAGATGATGCGCCAGCAGAGGCAGACACCTCCCCTGCATCAGAGTCCAACTCACCATCTGCTGCTGAGGAAGCCGCTGCCGCCGCGGCGCCCGCGGCAAAACCCAAAGGGCGCGGTCTCGCGATTTTGGCGCTCTTGTTGGCGTTGGCCGGCGCCGGTGGGGTTGGTTATCTCTATTATTTGCTCGTGTATCTGCAGCCATTGGAGCAGGTGAGGGTCGAAAATGCCGCCATGACTAACCGCTACAGCGAGCTAGAACAAAGCCTGCAATCTCAAATCGCCGCGGTGGAGACGGCCACGGGTGATTCACTGGCTAGATACACGCAGCAACAGGCTGAGCAGTTGGCGGACACCGAAGCGGCGGTGACCCGGTCTCTTAACGACGCCTTACAAGCCGCCCCCCCGTCTCAACGGGAGTGGAAACTGGCAGAGGCGGAGTATCTCCTGCGTATCGCCAACCATCGGGTGTTGATGGAGCAAGACAGCGTGGGTGCGATGGCATTGCTGCAGGCAGCGGATCAGATCATGGCCGAACTCGACGACTTTGCCCTCCATCAAGTCCGCGCGCGTTTGGCTGATGAGATCATTGCGCTACGTCAGGTGCCCCGTGATGACCTGCAGGGCATTTATCTGCGCCTTGAATCTATTAAGTCCCAAATTGACAACTTGCCCCTGCCGCAGCCTAACTTCCTCTCCGACAACGCCGCGGATCAGGCTGAGCAGTCTGTCTGGCAGACCTTGTACGAAGAGATGAAAATGTTTATCCGCGTGCGCAGTCTTGATGACGGCGAAGCGCTGCAACCTTTGCTCGCGCCTGACGAAGTGCGGTACTTGGAGTTGAACCTAAGGTTGGCGCTGGAACAGGCGCAATTGGCCACGTTGAAACGTCAGCAAGAAGTGTTTGAGCAAAGCCTGCTGAATGTGCGGCGTTGGCTGGTGGCGCATAGCGATGCCACTGATGCACGCACCCAGGCCTTGCTTGAGAGCATTGATGAATTAATGGTGCTGGAGTTGGCGCGGCCCATGCCGGAGATCTCGGGTTCACTGAATGAACTGCTTAGCATTCGCCGGGGTGCCTCATGAAAGTGTTTGTGTTGGCCTTGTTTGTCGCCATTGCCTTGGGTGGCTTGGTGGGTACGCTTTTGGTGCGCGACCCGGGTTATGTCATGGTGGCCTACGCCGACACTGTATTAGAAACCAGTTTGTGGGTGGCTCTGGCGGGTCTGGTGCTTCTGTATGCCGCGGTGCGTGCGGTCGGCTATCTTTTACGAAAGGTCACCCAAGGTCAAAGCCAGATGCTGCGCTGGCGCTCGGGCCGCAAAGTGCGTGCCGCGCGCGCACAAACCGTGCGTGGGTTGTTGGTGATGGCCGAAGGCCGGTGGGAAGACGCAAAAAAACTCCTGGTGGGTGCGGCCCAAGATGTCGAGACGCCGCTCATCAACTATTTAAACGCAGCGCGGGCCGCTCACGAAATGGGCGAGCTTGCCGAGCGTGATAACCACCTCAAGCAAGCGCACGAGACCACACCCGGAGCAAAGTTTGCGGTGACCCTCACCCAAGCGGAATTTAACATCGCGGATGGTCGCTATGAGCAGGCGTTGGCGTCTTTACTTGAGTTGCGCAAACGTGCCCCCAAACACCGCGCTGTGCTCAGCATGTTGGCGGCGTGTTTTGAGGCATTAGGCGATTGGCAAGCTTTGGGTCAGCTGTTTGCGGATCTGAAAAAACATAAGGTCCTGCCGGAGGCGGAACTGAAACGGATCGAGCGTGGTGTTTGGCAAGCGAATCTGTGCAGCGGTTCAGATGCCGCCGCGTTGTGGAAAAAGCTACCGCGTGATCTGCGCACCGATGTACCGCTGCTGCGCCAGTGGGTGCGTGATTTAATGGAGCGCGAGCAGTTTGATGATGCTGAGGTAGCCATACGACAGGTGCTTGCTCAACAATGGCAGGAAGATTTAGCGCGTTGGTATGGGGAGTTTGCCTCCGCTGATATCGCCCGTCAGCTGGTGGTGGCCCAGGGTTGGTTAAAAGAACGCCCCAATGACGCTCAAGTTGCGCTGACGGTTGGACGCCTGTGTATGCACAACAAAAAGTTTGAGCAGGCTAGAGAAGCTTTTGAAACCAGCTTGCGTCTTGAACCCTCTGATACGGTGTACGGTGAGCTCGGTCGGTTGTGTGTGGCGATGGGAGATGAACGCCGAGGCACAGAGTATCTACTGCGCTCCCTCGGCCAGTTGGCGGAGCTGCCGCAGCCGGAAAGCCCCACCATTCGTAACGCCAGCGTGTCTTAGCGGCACAAATTCTTCAGGCGCTGGTCTTGCGCTCCTCCGGAAATAACAGAACGCGGCTACGTTCGCGGTGCATACTCGTAAACGTCCGAGCGTAGCCGAGCTGCAGCAAAATCATGGGCGCTGAGTAAATCGGTCACGGTATACACAAAGCCTGGGCTACCGCAGAGAACCACATTGTGGTGTAGATACTCGGAGCAGTGCTCACGTAGCCAGCGTAGGCCTTCGTTCTGTGGCGTGCGCTGGTTGTCCACACACACCTGCAAACGGCCATCGACGTATTTGGATAAACGCTCCACGTCATAGACGTCATCGCTGTGATCTGCGCACCACAAAATAGTTGTTGGGGCGGCGCCTGCGTGGCTGCGATGTTCCGCACAGCTGAACGCCTGGGCGGCACCGCTGCCACCGGCGACGATCAGCAGCGGTTGCTCGGTTGGGCCGGCATCCACTGTCCCTTGGGCGGCTGATAGCTGTAATTGATTACCCTGCAGAAGCGCATCCATGGCGGCGGCTTCCGGTGCGTCGGGCGTGGAGCGGTAATGTAGTTCAAGCTCGGGGAGTCGGTGTGGCGCGGACGCGATGGACATCGGTACATCAATGTCACCACCGACGACGCTTAAGTACTGGCCCGCGCTAAAATGGTAGTCACCTTGGATGCGCAGCGTGATGCGCTGCACAGGGTGGCCGCTGCGGTGCAGAATATCTGCAACCGTAACGGACACTAACGCTTCATGCTGTTAAAGAATTCTTCGTTGGTTTTGGTTTCTTTGAGTTTATCCAGCAGGAATTCGATGGCTGCAATGTCGTCCATGTCATGCAACAGCTTGCGCAATATCCAAACCCGTTGCAGCTCTTCTTCAGCCATCAGCAATTCTTCGCGGCGGGTAGCGGAGCGGCGGATATTCATGGCGGGGTAGACACGTTTCTCCGCTATTTTGCGTTCCAGGTGCAATTCCTGGTTACCCGTGCCTTTAAACTCTTCGTAGATGACTTCGTCCATCTTCGAGCCTGTGTCGATCAACGCCGTGGCGACGATGGTCAAACTGCCACCCTCCTCTATGTTGCGTGCCGCGCCGAAGAAGCGTTTTGGCCGCTCCAGGGCATGCGCGTCGACACCACCGGTCAGCACTTTGCCGGAAGACGGCACAATGGTGTTGTAGGCGCGAGCCAGGCGGGTGATGGAGTCCAGCAGAATGACAACGTCTTTTTGGTGCTCCACCAAACGTTTGGCTTTCTCAATGACCATTTCCGCCACTTGCACATGCCGTGAGGGCGGTTCGTCGAAAGTCGAGGCGACCACTTCACCGCGCACAGAACGCTGCATTTCGGTGACTTCCTCAGGGCGCTCATCGATGAGCAACACGATGAGTACCACTTCAGGGTTGTTGGCCACGATGGACTGCGCGATGTTCTGCAGCACCAGGGTTTTACCGGCTTTTGGCGGCGATACGATCAGCGCGCGCTGGCCTTTGCCGATGGGGGCGATGAGGTCGATGATGCGCGCGGTCAGATCTTCAGTGCTGCCGTTGCCGCGCTCGAGCAACAGACGCTCATCGGGGAACAATGGCGTGAGGTTCTCGAATAAGATCTTGTGTTTTTTACTGTTGGGCTCGCTGAAGTTGATTTGATCAACTTTCAGCAGGGCAAAGTAACGTTCGCCGTCTTTGGGTGGACGGATCTTGCCGGCAATACTGTCGCCGGTGCGTAAATTGAAACGACGCACCTGGCTCGGGGAAACATAGATATCGTCGGGGCCGGCCAGATAGGAGCCTTCAGGTGAGCGCAGGAAACCAAAGCCGTCCTGCAGGATCTCAAGCGTGCCTTCACCGTAGATGTCTTCGCCGTTTTTCGCTTGCTTGCGCACAATGGCGGCGATCACTTCTTGCTTGCGGGAGCGGCCGACGTTGTCCAGGCCCATTTCCCGAGCCATTTCAACCAGTTCACCGACGGGTTTACGTTTCAGATCCGAAAGATTCATTGACATGTAATTGCTCGACTTAATTCGCGAGAGAGTTAAAACATCTTAACCAGGGCCGGACACAAGTAGGTCTGGTGACGGATGTGGACGGATGGTAAGAGGGGGTCAAGAGCCGGTGCGCTGCACGCTTATGCTGCGTACTCACGCGCCAGTTGTGTACAAGTGTAGTGGTTTGGGTGTTGGGGTCAAGGGTTTAAATCAGGCTCCTGGGCACTTTAATTGACGGCATCTGGAAGCAAATCTGGCACCTTTGGGTAGTCCGGAAAGCCAGGTTGTTGGCGAAATGTGTCGAGTTGGCTGCTAAAAATCGGCTGTTGCACGGCGTCATCGAAGCTGGCCACCAAACCCTGTAAGCTGCGCACGTTTGCTCGGCAGCACTCTATAAATTCGGTCAATATGCTGATCATATCCCGCTTGGTATGCCGGGTGAGCCAACCATTGATCTGCCAGAAATAGAGCGCCCCGCCCCAATACATAGTCGGATACTGACGCCGCAGCCGCAGTTCAAGCGCTGCCTGTGTAAAAGGTAAATGGTGCAATTCCGGCATCTCTTCGAAGCGTCTGGCTGCTCGCGCAAATCGTTGCTCGTAACGCCTTTGCATTTCCGTTTGGTCGATGACACCCATGGCTGCCATCACCTGGAATTGCATAAAACTGGCAAATCCTTCGGCAAACCAGGCATGCGCCTCTCCCAGGTAAGGGATCAGCAAGTGGCTTAGTTCGTGTGGCGCGGTCCAGTCCGACATAAAATCTTCGTAGGGATAGGCGGGGTCGACGTAGAAATGAACACCCTGGATGCGCCCTCGCTGTGTGTGTGCCCAAGGCACCGGCTCGCGGGCGTAATCCGCGCGGTGAAAGAAGATGTGTCGCGTAAACGGTAACTCACCCACCAAACGGGTAATGGCGTTGTCCGTGGCGTGAATCCAACGGCTTAGCTTTTCTTGCTCAGCGCGATTGAAGTCGTCTTGCCAGTGTAGAACCAATTCCTTGGCGGGGGTTGGACTGGCGAACAACATGAGCAGCAACCACAAATAGGTCAGCCGGGAGGGACTGACCACCGGTGATTGCAGCAATGTTTGGGCTGGTTTCGAGAGAGGTGGGACAAGGCTCTAGCTCGGGGTGCCTTAGCAGCACCCGAGCTAGCCATAATCGCAGCCTATTAGATATTGCTGTCCAGAAAGGCCTGCAACTGAGATTTCGACAAGGCGCCTACCTTGGTCGCTTCTACTTCGCCATTTTTGAATAGCATCAGTGTGGGTATGCCGCGGATGCCGTATTTAGGCGGCGTGCCTTGGTTGGCATCGATGTCCATTTTGCAGATTTTGAGCTTCTCGCCGTATTCGTCAGCAATCTCATTGAGAATCGGTGCAATCATTTTGCAGGGTCCACACCATTCGGCCCAGTAGTCGACCAAGACGGGCTTATCTGCATTGAGGACGTCCGCTTCGAACGCGTCGTCGCTGGTATGAACAATATCGCTCATGAACGTGCTCCACATAGGATGTCAGGGCAGCGGAGTGTAGCACCAAGCTGCTGTATGATGCAGCCAACTTTGAGGCATTACGTTATTTCTTCTAGGCCACATCAAATCCCCGCCGCAGGCCCGCCGTACAGCTGGGCTGCGTTGGACTTAGGCTCAAACAGTTTTCATCTGTTGTTGGCGCAACCTGCCGGTGCCAGCTTTATAGTGCGCGAACGGTTGAAAGAGAAAGTGCAGCTGTTGGCCGGCTTGCAGGACGGTCATATCACCGCTGTCGCTCAGGCCAGGGGTTTGGCCTGCTTGGCGCGGTTTGCACAACGGCTCCAGCCATTGGCGGCGGAACGTATTCTGGTGACGGGTACGTTTGCTCTGCGCCACGCGCACAACGCGGCGGAGTTTACCCAAGCCGCTCAAGATCTACTGGGTGTACCGGTCAAAGTCATCAGCGGCGATCATGAAGCTCAGCTCATCTACACCGCGGTGGCGCACCAAGTGGGGCAAGGGGTTGAACCCCGCCTGGTCATCGACATTGGCGGTGGCAGTACTGAGTTGGCAATTGGCCTTGGTCAAGCGGCAGATCACACGATGTCCATCAACGTTGGCTGTGTCGCTTTTAAAGACCAGCACTTTGGCGCGGGCACCGCCGCAGAAGGCTACATCTCGGCTAAGGCAGCAGCGTGCGAAGCACTCCGCCATCATATGCAGGCAGGCGCGCTGCCAGCCGACTTAGCGGTGTGGCGCTCGCGACCGGTGTACGGCACCAGCGGCACCTTAGAATCGATCCAAACGGTGCTAAACGCCAACGGCTGGTCGAGAGGCAACATCACGGCTGAAGGTTTAGCGCGGCTTGAAAGCGCCCTAGTGGATGAGCACTGGGTGATCGACGCCGGTTTACCAGGGCTCGCTCCGGACCGGACCGACATTTTTCCCGCCGGTGTGGCGATTTTGAGCGCTTGTTTTGAAGTGCTCAACGTCGAGCAGTGTGTGTACGTTGATGTATCCTTGTTACAGGGCATGATTTGTGAGCAAGTGGTTACGGCGGTGGAAGCAGACCTGCGCGAAGACAGCATTGCACAGCTGGCGGTGCGGTTTAACACCGAGCCCGCGCAAGCAGCACGCGTCAGCCGCAGCGCACTGGCCTTATTTGATGCAGCCCAGGCCTGGTTCGATGACCCCGACCATCGAAATCTATTGCGTTGGGCAGCCCAGCTGCATGGGTTGGGTGTCCACATCAGCGCCAAACATTACCACCGCCATGGTGCTTATATCGCCAAACATGCCGAACTGCCGGGTTTTACCGATGAGCAGCAGAGCATGTTAGCGCTACTGATACGCGGCCACCGCCGCAGCATGCCGGGGTTGGCTTTTCGTGCGTTTGACCCGGAGCTGGCGCAGCAGATGTTGCGCCTGGTGGCATTGCTGCGGGTTGCCGTCATTTTAGAGCGTAGTCACAACGATGCAGATTCTCCGCAGGTGAACGCCCGCGTGGCGGACCAAACGCTGGAGCTGGACTGCGGCCAAGACTGGTTACAAACCCACCCGTTGTCCAGCCGCGAGCTACAAGTGGAGATAGAACAGCAGCGCGGTGCCGGTATAGAACTGGTGGTGGCGGGTCTGCCGGACGCGGGTGCTTAACTCAGAGCCTCGGCGACGCGTTTGGCAAAGTACGTCAGCACGCCATCCGCGCCGGCGCGCTTGAAACACAACAACGATTCGGCAACCACCGCGTCACTTAACCAACCGTTTTGGATCGCCGCCATGTGCATGGCGTATTCGCCGCTGACCTGATAAGCAAAAGTGGGCACCCCAAACTGGTCTTTCACCCTTCTAACTACATCCAGATAAGGCATGCCGGGTTTAACCATCACCATGTCGGCGCCTTCGTTTACATCCAGAGCAATTTCCTGCAGGGCTTCGTCGCCGTTGGCCGGGTCCATTTGATACGTCTTTTTGTCACCGGTGCCGAGGTTGTTGGCGGACCCGACGGCGTCTCGAAACGGGCCATAGTAGGCCGAAGCATATTTGGCTGAGTAGGCCATGATTTTGGTGTTGATGGCGCCATGTTCATCCAATGCGCTGCGAATTGCGCCGATGCGGCCGTCCATCATGTCTGATGGCGCGATAACGTCCGAACCCGCCGCCGCGCAGACTTGGGCTTGTTTGCACAACGCCTCTACGGTGATGTCGTTGGCGACGTAGTTGTTGTCATCCAGAATGCCGTCCTGCCCATGACTGGTATAGGGGTCGAGAGCAGCGTCGGTGATCACCCCCAGCTCGGGTACTGCCGCTTTTATGGCACGCACCGCCTGGGGGACCAGGCCCTCCGGATTGTAAGCTTCGGCGCCGTCCAGGGTGCGGCGGGAAGCATCCACATTGGGAAACAGCGCGACCGCCGGGATACCCAGCTTTGCCACCACTTCCGCTTCAACAGCCAGACGGTCGACGCTGTAGCGTTGGATCCCCGGCATGCTGTCAACGTCGTTGGTTTGGTTGTTACCTTCGATGATGAACATGGGGTAGATCAGGTCGTTGCAGGTCAGCTCATTCTCTCGCACCAAGCGACGTACAAAGTCGTCCGTGCGGTTGCGGCGTAAGCGGGTGTTGGGAAAGCTTCGCATGCTGTGATGGCTCCGCGTCTGTGTAGTTGGCGTTATTGTCTATATTGGCTGGAGGTGGCTTAAACCGTTTCCAAATCAAATTGCCGTGTGATGTCTTTTTTCAGACGTTTGATCGCGTCTGTGAAGAGCACCGGCTGGTTATGCATCTTAGCGATTAACAGCGCGCCGTACAGCGCCGCCATTAGATCATGCGCCGCCCGCTTGGCCTTTTTCGGGCGTAAGCCGGCCTGTTCGTAAACGCTGGCTAAGGCGGCGTGCCAGTCGTCGAATTGTTGGTTGATCAGGAGTTGTTGGGTGGCAGTTTCTTCAGTGGCTGTATTGTGGTGGTTAAACACCGCCAGCAGACAATCGGATTCACCGGTTTGGGTATAGGCGCTGAAACCGTCGATAAATTTGAGCAATCTGGTGCCCGGGGACTGGTGTCCGCTAAGACGACTAAACGCCTGGCGTTGTAAATCCGCAATCGCATGGCGCACCAGGGCGGCGGCCATCTCAGGTTTCCCACCCGGGAAGTGATGATACAACGATGCTTTGCTTAAGCCTGCGGCGCTGGCCAGATTGGTGAGGGTGGCGCCGTCGTAGCCGCGCATCACAAACACCTCCCGAAGGCGGTCAATTAAGGCGGCTTTGCTGGCGGAAGATTGGCTCAAGTCTAAATCGCGGTAACCATTTGTTAACGCCTACACCTTACGTGGTGTTTTCTCACGCGCAATGGCTTTTTTGGCGTTTCTTGTATGAAAATTGCGACCTTTTCCACCGCTTCAAGCATCTCATTGGTATGCCGGGATTTGCGGATATTCGGTTGCCGGACGCGGTAGCTCGGGGAGTCATTAAGGGGGAGCGCGCAGCACTTGCGGACGCTTATGCCCTGCTTGCCCAGGCGGTGATGAACTTGGCCGCCCGCATATTGCAGGACCATGCCCAAGCCGAGGAGGTGCTGCAGGATACGTTTATTGATTTGGTGGAAAAATCTGCGCAGATCAATAACACCGACAGCGTCGTGGCTTGGGTCCGCAGAGTGGCGGTCAACCACTGCCTCATGCGCTTACGTTCGCCTTGGCATGCGCGCCGCGCCCATGTTGACGCCCATTTTGTGGTCGACGATAGCCAGGCGGACCATTCGATGCAATGGATCGAGCAAGTGCCGACGCTGGAGCAAGCGCTGGCGAGCCTGTCAGACGATGCTCGCCTGGTGGTGTGGTTACACGATGTTGAAGGCTTTACGCACAAGGAGATAGGCGAGCTGGTGGGTAAAACCACCAGCTACTCCAAATCTCAACTGGCGCGGGCTTATGAACGATTGTTGCTCTGGCACCAACAGCAGCAAGAACAGCAAGACCAGCAAGAACAGCCACCAAGAAAATCCGTGCCAACAGCCACTGCCTCAGGCGGTGGTGAGCGGCACCAACAACAACTTTCGCAAGATGAAACAGATGGACAAAAAGCCCATACCGATATCGGATCTCCTTGCGCTTCGTGACGGCGAGCCGCATACCGCGGACGTTGATGCGCACGATCCCGAAGTCGCCGCCCAATTGGCGCGTGTACGGGCCCTGCAAGGTGACCTGCAGGCGTTGCCTGATGTGCCGATGAGCGCAGCGGCGTGGCAGAACATTGCCACGGTGGCCGCGAGCAAACATGCGCAGAGCAGTCGGCCTCCAGAGTGGCTGCGCTACCCGGCAGCAACTGCGGCGGTGGTATTTTTCGCCTCGCTGCTCGGTATCTATGTGGTGTTTGGGGGCAACGCACAAGATTCGTCTGCCCCACCTGAGCCCGCGTTAACCCATAGCGCGCCGCAGCTGCAAGCGGACGGCTTGCAGCTGGCCAGTTTGATGAGCCGCTCGCGGCAATTGGAAATGCGGTTACGCGGGCAATCCACGCTGACGCCTGCTGTTGATGGCGCGGCAGACAGCGCCCCAGGTGTCCGTGGCGTCAGTCCCATTGAGCGACGTTTGATGGGTCGCCTGGCGGATGTTGATGCGCAAATTGCAACCCTGTTCGAAAGTGGTAGTTATGACCCGCAACAACGGCAACGTCTGTGGGCGCAGCGAGTCAATTTGTTAGAAAGCCTGGTCGCCCTGTGTGGCGGGCAAGTGGGCGATCTGCTTGAAGATACGAGGAGTATGTAGAGATGTACAAAACGCTTGTGGTGGCAGCGCTGTTGCTGATCAACCTCTATACCTTTGCCGAGGCGGAGCAGGTGATCAGCGCCGCCGAGCAGCGCGAAATTGTCGAAGAAATTGAGGTGGAGATTGAGCGCGCGCGCCAGCAAATTGATGCGGCCGCACGGGAACTCGCCAGTTTACACACCAAAAAATATGCCCTCGGCAGCAACAGCAATAAAGCCATGTTGGGTGTCTTGTTAGACGGTCACGACGAGCAGGGCGGCCTGCAGATAGTTGGCGTGACCCCCGGTGGCGGCGCCGCAGCGGCGGGGCTCCAAGCCGGCGACCGTATCGTTGCCATTAGCGGCGTTTCGGTAGAAGAAGATCCGCATCCGCGCAAAGCATTGGCCAAGGTGATGCAAAATGTGGCCGCCGGCGATGATGTCACCGTGTTCTATCTGCGTGACGGGGAACCGGTGGAAACCACCGTGACTACCCAGGCTCGCGCAGTACACATGATTACCCTATTGGATGAACAGCTCGGTGAAAAAGCGCTGGATTTAGGCAGTTTGACCATAGACCTAAAAGAGCTGGGCTCAGACCTTTCCGCCGCGGTTGTGGACCTCCCTCATATCGAACGCCAAGTGTGGGTTCAGCACAGCTCCAGCAAACACGCTTTGATGTCCGTGAGCGGCCCCCTGGCCAAGTACTTTGATGTTGATGAGGGTGTGATCGTGCACCACGTCGCGGACTCCTCTGAACTTCAACCCGGCGACGTCTTGCTCAACATTGCCGGTAACACCATCTCCAATCTCGAACAAGCCGCCCACCTGCTCGACAATATTGAAGGTGACACCGAAGCCCAAATCAAACGCCATGGCCGCAAACGCACCGTGACCGTGCAGCCTGATGATTTGAGCGGCGCTGCCGAACAGATGGTCAAGCGGGTAATACGAGTGAGTGAGGATGTTGAGGTGGTCAAAGACTGACAGACAGAGATCAGTAGCTACCGGCCTGAAATCCGGTGTGCTGATTCAGGACCGCTGCAAGTCCATCCATGGACGCTGGCGCTGCGACATCCCTGTCGCAGAGCCTCCTGAATCAGCACACCGGACTCCAGGCCTGCGTTGTTCCGAGTATCGGTGGTTTCGCGGTCAGGCCTCATCAGCAGGAAGGAGAGGCCGAAACGACCGGCAACGTGATCCATGGGTTCTACAGGCGTCAGCTCGTTCTGCTGACTTCACCGTCAGTAAGGTTAGCTTGGAGCGATGTTCGGTTATGGTTTACGGGAGGCTCTGCGCCATGGACGGCGCAGCGCCAGCCCCCATGGATGGGTTCACGGCGGTCCCGTAAACCATAACCGAACATCGCTCCGGTAGACTGAAAGATGATTAATCAGAACGAGCTGATGCCGGACTAATCGAAAAACTCAATTTGCTGTTTCATCCGCGGCCTCGAGTTCCGCCACCGCCGAGAGCCAGTGTTCTTCGGTCTCCTCCAACCGCCCCCGCAACTTCCCCGCCTTCGCCAACAACTCGTCTAACTCATCCGCCGCCATTGCTTGGTAGGTGTCTGTATCCGCCAAGCGCGCTTCCAGTTCTTTGAGTTGCTCACTTTGCTGGTCCATCTCGCGTTCGTATTTTTTGACCGCGTTGCGTAGGTCCCGCAGCGATTCTCTCTGTCGCGCGCGGTCTTGGCGCGCGGCTTTGCGAGAAGGGTTGTTGGCAGTGCCGTTGGCCGCGTCGGTGGATGGGCTTTTCTGCAGCGAGGTTTTGCGCGCGGTGGTGTAGTCCTGCAGGTCGCCGTGAAACACGTTCACCGCACCGTGCTCGATGACCCAGAAATCATCCACAGTTTTGTCCAGCAGGATGCGATCGTGGGAGACGATCACCACGGCGCCGGCGTAGTCTTGCAGGGCGAACGCCAGCGCATCGCGCATGTCCAAATCCAGGTGATTGGTGGGTTCGTCCAACACCAGGATGGCGGGTTTATCCAGCGCGATCAGGGCCAGCACCAGGCGCGCCTTTTCACCGCCGGACAGGGTGGCGATGGGGCGTTCGATCATACCCGCATCAAACCCCCAACGGCCGAGGTAGTCGCGGCATTGCTGCTCGCGCCAGGCGGGCCTGACGTTTGCCAACATCGGTAAGGGTGACTGCGTTGAGTTGAGGGTCTCCAGCTGGTGTTGGGCGAAGTAGCCCACTTCGCAGTGTTGTCCTTTGTTGAGCTCACCGGTCAGGGGGGTCAACTCGCCGACCAGAGATTTCAGCAAAGTGCTTTTGCCGGCGCCGTTGGCGCCGAGAACGCCAATGCGGTCGCCGGGCAGGATCGACAAGTTGATTTGTTTGAGGACGGCTTGTCCCTCATAACCCAGCTCAACATCGCGGATGGAGAATAACGGATTGGAGACTTTGTCCGGATCCTGGAAGTGCACGGTGTACGGTGAGTCCGAAGCGATGATCGCCGCTTCCTGTAGACGCTCCAGCGCTTTGATGCGGCTTTGCACCTGTTTGGCTTTGCTGGCTTTGGCTCGGAAGCGGTCGACAAACTTCTGGATGTGCGCAGCCTGGGCATCGCGTTTGGCACGCAACGCCTGTTGCTGCGCCATGTATTCGGCGCGTTGGCGTTCACAACTGGAGTAGTTGCCGGTGTACATGCGTCCGGATTGTTGGGAGAGATACAGCGTGTGGTCGGTGCAGGCGTCGAGAAACGCGCGGTCGTGGGCAATCACCAGCACGGTCCCCGGGAAACGAGCCAGCCAGCCTTCTAGCCACATGATGGCTTCGAGGTCTAAGTGGTTGGTGGGCTCGTCAAGCAACAGCAAATCACAGGGGTTCATCAGCGCCTGAGCCAAATGTAAGCGGATGCGCCAGCCGCCGGAAAAAGCTGCATACGGTTTAGGGAAGTCTGGTTCGGCAAATCCTAAGCCGTGCAGAATTTCACCGGCTCTGGCGTGCGCGCTGTAGCCGTCGAGGTCGTCAAATTGGGCATGCAGCGCAGCCTGTTGATGCGCTTCTCCACCACGTTCGATTTGCGCTTCCACTTCACGCAGGCGCACATCACCGTCAACGACAAACTCTAGCGCCGGCCGTTGGGTGACTTTCACCTCTTGCTGCATGTGCGCCACGCGCCAGCCTTCGGGCATGTCGAGCTCACCGGTATCGGCGTGAAGCGCTCCTAACACCAGGTTAAATAGGGTGGATTTACCCACGCCGTTGCGCCCGGCAATGGCGACCCGTTGTCCGGCGTGCACTACAAAACTCAGCCGTTCAAATAGAACATCCGGACCGCGGCGAAATGTGAGGTTCTCTACGCGCAACATGGCAGGTCATTTAAACGGTATAACCGCTCGCTGCAAGGCCGCGGTGATGACACCGCGGCGTGAACAAATGGCGCGGGCTATTGCTCCGCGGCGGTGGACGAATTTTCGCCCTGTTTGCGCTTGGCTGCTCTGGGCTTCATCTTCATGCGCAACGTGGCCACTGTAGTACCGGCTTGCTCGACGCTCTGCGCATCGATCCAAGTGATCAGGCGTTTCCACTGCGCAGTTTCCTTGCGTGCGGCACGCACCTCGCGCATGTCGACCACTCCCATACCGGATTCGGCAGCATCTGTGTATACCGGGGAATCGCGGAATTGGGCCACCACCGGAACATCCAAACAGCCGAGAAAGTGCATCAGCTTGTCGTGGGTTTCGGTGTTGGGTTGGATACGATTGGCAATCACCCCCACAGGACGGGGTGCTGCGCGGTAGATGCGGTGGGTAAGTAGTTCGGTGATGAAATGCCCACCGGCGCGTATGTCAATCGAAGAAGGCAGCATCGGCACCAGAATGACATCCGTCTGGCGCAGAAGGCTTTCCAGATCACGGCCGCGTGCGTTGCTGTGACCGTCGACAATCACCACCTCGGTGTCTTGCGGCAGGCGATGATGGAAGGTCTGGGTTTGGTACATGTTGGGGCGTTCGTGTTTGGCGACCACCTCTACTGTTGGCAGGCTGGTGTCGCGCAAACTTGCCCAGTGTGTGCTGCTGGCTTGCGGATCATTGTCGAGTAGGGCTACGTGAGTGCCTTGGCAGGCGTAGGCCACCGCTAAGTTGGTAGCGATGGTGGTTTTGCCGCAGCCCCCCTTGCCATTAACGACTAGTATGCGGCGTATAGGTGAATTCATTTCTTCCCACCGGTGTGTCCTAATTCAACCAGACCTTAAGAGCATCCATGTGGCAATGTGCGTTGCTTGCAGCACGTTGGGATCTAACCCTTTGCCATGCGTCTTCGGCCTGGCCCCGAAAATACGACGAGGTTGCCCGCGCCGCTAAGAAGAGAGCCGTGTAAACACGACTGGCTTCCCCCGCTGTGAAAACTGACCTGCAGAGACGTTGTTATTGTGGGTGTCTCTTGCGCCTAATTTATTGTGTACGCAGTTTTCACTGGAACTGTGGTGTTGGCTGAGTAGTTTTTAGGATGCGCCAATTCACCCACAGCTACCTGTGGATAACTATACCAGTGAAAATTCCAATTGCACTACCTACTTACGTGACAAATTGCAGCGTCAGTCTAGGTTGTAACCGCAGGTTTCTTGCGCGTCTTAACGGTTCCCTTCTTAACGGGTCCCTTGCCGCAGTTGAATGGCGTTGGTGACAAACAAAAGCACAAACCCTACTAACGTCCAGGCGGGAATGGATAAACCCAGCAGTGACCAGGAGACTTCAGCGCAATCTCCGGTGCCTGACGTCATTGCCACCAGCACGTCACTGAGAGGAAACACTTCCAGCATGTACTCTAGATCCGGGCCGCAAGCCGGCACTTCATCTGCCGGTAAGCTTTGCAGCCACAACTGTCGGATGGAAAAACCGCCGCCGATGATGGCAGCCAAACAGCCGAACAATGGGTAGATTCCCCATCGCGGGTTGTGTAACAAGCCGATGTACGCAATGACACCCACCATGGCGACCCACAACCGTTGCATCATGCACAGCGGGCAGGGTGCAAGCCCCATGATGTGTTCCATAAACAGAGCCACGCACAGCAGGCCGCCGGCGATGATGCAGGTGATCACCGCCCACTGCTGTGAAAGGCCGTTGCTAAAACCTAGATTCATGACACGTTGAGCACAACTTTGCCCTTGGCTTGCCGCTGATCCAGGCAATTGAGCGCCGCGGCGAAGTCTGTAAAGGCAAATTCCTGCCCCACCAGTGGGTTGATTTTGCCGGCCTCGAACATGTCCATCACTTCTACGAAGTTCTGTTGCGCCTCTGTGGGGAAACGGCCGGACCAGGCGCCGTAAAACACCCCGACAACCTGACAACTTTTTAACAAAATCAGGTTGGTGGGTACTTTCGGGATGTCCCCGCCCACAAAGCCGATGATAAGCACGCGCCCATACCAGTTAATGCAGCGCATACACTGATCAAACAAAGGCCCACCCACCGGATCGTAGATGACATCGGCACCTCTGCCGTCGGTGAGCGCTTTCACTTTGTCTTTTAACTCACCGTCTGAATAATCGATCAGGTCATCCGCACCAGCGGCCTTGGCCACCGCCAGCTTTTCTTCGGAGCTGGCCGCTGCGATCACGCGGGCGCCCATGGCTTTACCCAGTTCCACCGCGGCGATACCCACACCCCCGGCAGCCCCCAGTACTAACAGAGTTTCTCCGGGTTGCAGTTGCGCGCGTTGTTTCAGCGCGTAATACGAGGTGCCGTAGGTGGTACTGATGCCGGACGCTTGAGCAAAGCTCATGGCGGCGGGTTTGCGCCGTAAGCTCTTGGCCGGCACCGCAATTTGTTCAGCAAAACAGCCGTGCCCGGTGCCGCCAAATACTTCTTCGCCGACGTGCCAATCACTGACGTCGTCTGCCACCTGGCTAATCACACCGGCAAACTCACCACCCGGCGAAAACGGAAAATCCGGCAAACTTTGATACTTACCCTGCACCATCAGCACATCGGGGAAATTCAAAGCGCTGGCTTTGACGTCGACAATGACACCACCGGGCTGCAGCTGCGGCGCGGCGACGTCTTCCATGACCAGATCTTCGACAGACCCAAATGATTTACACAATACTGCTTTCACACGCGGTCCTTTGACTGAGTACTTAAAATTGAGGGCGTAAGATTACTGGCACCCGGGCTGCGGTCAACCGTCACGCGGGTTTTCATCCACGACGGCAAACACGTCCCAAGCCTGCCAGGCATCGCGCAGCTCTGGATAGTAACCACGAAAGTGTGCGTGGCTTGGCGCCACCAGGTCCCGCGAAGTTTGCTCCACCTCCGCGGCCCAGGCCTCACGCTTGAGGCGTCGCAGCACAGAATGTAAGCCACGCGCCACATGCCGCCACTGATCATAGTTGGCCAGCAGATCCACCTCTTGCATGTAGCTCACAAATCGCTGCCCATCAGGGGTGAGGTAGTCGGCGTAGCCATTGATCGCGGCGTAACACTCGGCGCTGAAAGCGTCCGGTGGCGTGTCGTAGTACTCGTGCCAGCTTGTGGCCAGGCAATGGTCCGCCAGCATGTCCACAAAGATCGGCGCGAAGCGGCGCAAGTGCGTGGGAAAATCGTCACAGTGCTGGCGAATACCCGGGTGCTGATTGGAAATGGCGTCTACCCTGCGATGCAACCGCGCACCCGCGCGCAACGCCCGGGGCCAATCGCGGGGCAGCGGCCCTTTGATGAAATCGCCGATCACTGCACCCGCCAGCAGCCCGCGCCTGTATTCGGCATCACAATTCCAATACACCGCAGCATCGTGCGCCAAGCTGCAATGAGCGAGAAAGTTCATGGCTTGAGGATCAACAAGAGGCCAATTGGGTTCAACTTAGTGCAAAGGAATGTGTGCAATAGCCGGCGGGCTGCGGGAGGGTTAGACCTCGGGCGCGGCGGGAATGGCCAGATACTGTTCTAGGAAACCGTCGAAATCCAACTCATCCGCCGCCTCAATGTCAGCCTGCGCGGCGTGGGAGTCTGCG
Organism: Pseudomonadales bacterium; assembly: GCA_028281005.1. Classification (GTDB taxonomy): domain Bacteria; phylum Pseudomonadota; class Gammaproteobacteria; order Pseudomonadales; family Azotimanducaceae; genus UBA4421. The sequence continues at coordinate 27,619 of JANQKS010000052.1, read as the reverse complement.
ACTTCTTGGGCGAAACGCTGCTGTTCTGCTGCGGTCAGCGGGAGGGATTCAAAGTGCTGACGATGGGCAAACCCCTGATCCATACTGAAGCGGAAAAACGGTACATGGCGTTCACGCATGGCCGCTAAAATCTGCGCCGATGGGGTCAGCTCAGGATCTTCGAGTTTGGCGCGTTGTGCCTCTACCGCGTCGCGATAAGGAGTGCCCGCTTCATTAATGTCCATCAACGCGGCAATCCCAGCGCACTGATCCAGCAGTTGTACACCCCACTGCGTCGGACTCACGGCTTGCTGGCGTTCGTTGACAATTTGCAGTTGCGGGTCGCGTCCGCGTTCCACCACTGCCAGCTGATTTTCAGCCATACGGGCAAACTCTGCGGGACTGTCAGCGTCGCTGTTCGCCAGCAAACACAGCAACAGGAAAGTGTCGAGAAAGTGAATCTGCTGTTCGTCCAACCCCACGGGTAAAAACGGATTCAGATCCAGACAGCGCACCTCGACGTATTCCACGCCGCGCTCGCGCAGTGCGGTCACCGGTCGTTCACCGCTGTAGGTGCGCCGCTTCGGCCGGATGGTGCCGTAAAATTCGTTTTCGATCTGCAGCACGGCGGTATTGAGCTGATGGTACTCTCCGTACTCCCCACCCTGTTTGACGCCATGGGCAACATACGCCGGATATTGCATGGTCAGCGCCTCCACCATGGAGTTGGCGTATTCGTTGAGCGAATTATAAGAAATGTGCAACACGCTCTGCGCGCTGCTTTGATAGCCAAGCGGTCCCATCCGTAGACTGGTCGCGAAGGGTAAGTGTTGGGAGCCTTCGTCAAAAGGTTGCAGCGTGTGCTCTAAGTGGCGCGTAAAGGAGCGGCAAACGGCTGGCGACGCGCCGAACAGGTAAATCAACAACCAAGACCACCGGCGGAAATTGCGTATCAAACCGAAGTAAGCGTCCGTACGCTCGTCCTGACTGGTGATGCCAAGCGTTGTCCACAGCGCATCGGGCAAAGAGAAGTTGTAGTGGATGCCGGAGATGGTTTGCATCAGGCGCCCATAGCGTAACCCCAAGCCGAGGCGGTAAATGGTTTTGGTGCGTCCAATGTTAGAGCTGCCGTAACGGCCTACAGGAATATCGTCATCTTCCCCGACGATGCAGGGCATGCTGCTGGGCCATAACAGCTCCTCACCAAGGTTGGCGTACACAAAACGGTGCACATCGGTGAGTTCCGTCAGACACCCTGCCGCTGAATCGTGCACACCGGTAATAAGCTCCAACTGGCTTTCGGAAAAATCGGTGGTGATGGCGCCGTGTGTTAATGGAGAACCCAACGCTTGAGGATGTGGGAGCTGCGACAAGGAACCATCCGGCGCCACGCGCAGGCTTTCTTTTTCCACCCCGCGCATTAGACCGCGCAAAGCGCCGGGGTCGGCCTGTAAGGCATCCAGCGCTGTTTGGTTAACGCCGTATGGCGCGTCTAGGTTATGCGTATTGTTGCCGGCCATCCCTGTCACCTGCCGGTATACGGATCCAGACCCCGCTAGCCGCCTTTACTGGCTAGGCCCCGCCGCAACGATGGCCGGGTCTACTTCAAACTTCTCGAAGTTGTCGACAAATTTGGCCACCAGGCTGCTGGCCGCTTCATCATAAGCTGCGGCGTCTGCCCAGGCTTCACGTGGATTAAGCAGCTGGTCGTCAACCCCGTCGATACTGGTGGGTATATCGAGGTTGAAGCCATCCAAGCGAACGGTTTCAGCATGGTCGAGGCTGCCGTTTTGAATGGCGTGGATAATGGCCCGTGTGACGGGAATCTTGAAGCGCGAACCCACCCCGTAGCCGCCGCCGGTCCAGCCGGTGTTCACCAGATAAACTTTGGAGCCGAACTCTTCGATACGTTTGATGAGTAGATCGGCATATACGCCAGCCGGGCGCGGAAAAAACGGTGCGCCAAAACAGGTTGAGAACGTGGCGGAATAAGCCTCGGTAGAGCCAATTTCCGTGGATCCAACCTGGGCGGTATAACCGGACAAGAAATGATACGCAGCCGCTTCCTTGGAGAGGATGGCTACCGGCGGCAACACGCCGCTGACATCACAGGTGAGGAAAATGATGTTGTTGGGTTCACCGCCGCGGTTTTCCGGCACACTTTCGGCAATATTGGCGCGCGGGTAGCAGGCCCGGGTGTTTTCTGTGAGCGTGGAATCGGTGTAGTCCGGGGCGCGCGTTTCCTCATCGATGATGACATTTTCGACAATGGCGCCAAAACGAATGGCGTCATAGATCACCGGCTCGTTTTCGCGGCTTAAGTCGATACATTTGGCATAACAGCCACCTTCAAAATTGAACACCGTACCCTTACCCCAGCCGTGCTCATCGTCGCCGATCAGCAGGCGTTCCGGGTCAGCGGACAACGTGGTCTTGCCGGTGCCGGACAAGCCAAAAAACAGAGTGACATCACCTTCGGAGCCCATGTTGGCGGAGCAGTGCATGGGTAATACGTCTTTTTCGGGCAGTAAGAAGTTGAGGACCGAAAACATAGATTTTTTCATCTCACCGGCGTAGCGCATACCGGCGATCAACACTTTGCGCTGGGCAAAGTTGATCATCACGGTGCCGTCGCTATTGGTGCCGTCGCGTTCCGGGTCACACTGGAAAGTGGGTGCGTTCACCACCTGCCACACTTCTTTGTTGTGCGGGTTGTAGTGCTCGGGAATGATAAACAGCGCGCGACCAAATAGGCCATGCCATGCATATTCGGTGGTGACCTCGATAGGTAAGTAGTGTTCCGGGTCGGCACCGACATGGAGGTTGGAAGTGTAAGTCTCGCGCTCCTGGCAATGTAGTTGTACTCGGTCCCACAGCCGATCGAATACCTCTGGTGCGATGGGCTGATTAATCGGACCCCAGTGAATAGATTCCGATGTAGAGGGCTCATCCACAATAAAGCGGTCTTTCGGTGAACGACCCGTACGATGGCCGGTTTCCACGACAATCGCGCCATTGTTGGCAAAACGTCCCTCACCCCGCAGTACCGCTTGCTCGGCAAGCATGGCGGAGCTCAAGTTTGAATAGTTGTTATGTTTGACAGTGGAATCGATGTCGACGGCCATGTTGTTATTCGTTTCTATAAAGCGGGTCGCGAATTATGCCAGACCTGACTGAAGCGATGTAATTATTTGTGTTGGCCCGGAAGTGCTCTTGCGGTGTTGCTCTTGCGCTGGTCAATGGACGGTGCTGTCGTCGGGCCGGCTGGGTTGTCCACCCAATAGATGGCCTACGTCCACGGCGTCGTAGCTGTAGCGTGCGCCGCAGAACTCGCAATCCACTTCTATGTTGCCGAGTTCGTCCAGCAGGGATCGCAAATCATCAGGTTCCAACACCCGCAGGGTGCGGTCACTTTTTGCCCGCGAGCAGCTGCATTTGAAGGACAACTCTCGTGCCGGGAACAAGCGGCATGGGTATTCGGCGAACAGTCGGCGTAGCATGGTCTGGGGCGGTAAGTTGGCCAATTCCTCGGCGGTGACGGTGTCGGCTAAGGTCACAATGCTGTGCCACGCTTCTTCTTCGGCTGCCAGAGTGACCTCGGATGCCAAATCCGCACTGGGTAAGCGCTGCAGCAGAAGACCGGTGACACTGTCCTGCGCCTCCGCCAGATACATGCGCGAAGGCAATTGTTCAGAATTCAGAAGATAGGTCTCTAAGTTTTCACTGAGCGTGGCACCCTGCAGGGGCACCAGCCCCTGGTAAGGTACTTGTTGGCTATCAGCCGGAGGAATCAGAGACAACGCCAGTTGACCATTGTTGAGCCAGGCAGCCAGATTGTCTGGTGCCTGAGGCAGCGGCAAATCCGGGTCAAGATGGGCAATGCCGCGTAGATACTGCTGTTCCCTGCACTCGGCTAAGGAGCGTATCAAGGCGCCGTCCCCTTTGGATTGTAGCGCCACCGCGCCCTCGAATTTGAGGTTGTCGGCAAACATGGCGACCGCGGCAAACATCTGATTCAGCAGACTTTTAACCGGCGCAGGGTACTGTTTGGCCGCCTCCGCGGCGGCCACGCTGTCCCGCAGACGCACCCATTGGCCACGCACCGGTACGTCTTCGAACGTAAAACGGTGCAGGCAGTCAGCATAACCGCCGCCGATGCTTGGCACGGATGGTGTGGCGCTCACTGCTCCTCCGCTGGGTCCAGGGTTTTTAAGCGGCGTAGGTCACGTCGCTCTTTCTTGGAGGGTTTGCCGCTTGGCACCCGCAGACCTGCACGTTCCATGCGTCGCCGCGCGGATATCGCCTGGCGTTGCTCGATGCTGGTGGCGGTTTCTTCATACAACAGCTGGGCCACTTTGGCTGGGCCGCGCTGTGCAGACAGCTGAGTGATTACCACCGTCATCACTGTCTCGCCGCGGCGAATGCTCAACTCTTGGCCAACGCGTACTTCTTTGGCGGGTTTGGCGCGTTGTCCTTGCAAGTGCACTTTGCCACCCTCTACCGCGTGTTTGGCGAGGCTGCGGGTTTTGAAAAAGCGTGCAGCCCATAACCAACGGTCGATGCGAACACCTTGTAAACTCTCGCCTGTGTGCGGTTCAGACACCCATCGTCTCCGTCTGTATGGCGGGGCAGATTTCGGCGAAGTGGTCGAAACTCGGATAACTGAGACTGTCCCTGCGCGGACGATTTGAGTCGGGTGTAGCGACTGCCAGTAGGTGGCCAATGCCGCAATGCCGGGCCGCGTCCAGCACCGGTTCGTTGTCGTCGATAAACAGGCAGCGTGCCGGATCGTGAGGGTGTTCATGAAACAGTTGCTGCCAGTAGACGTCGGCTTCTTTTGGCGCGGCGTACTTTTGGCTGGAGACCACGTCATCCACTTGGGTACTGATGGCTGTGTGTTGGTCTTTCACGCGGATCGAATCAGGATGAGCATTGGTGGCAATCACCGCGGCATGTCGAGAGTCCCGTAACCATTTAAGGAAGTCTTCGGCCCCTGGCCGGTAGGCGAGCAGTTGGGTGGCGGCTTCGTGGGTGCTAATGAGGTCGATACCCGTGAAATCTATCCAGTAGTCGAAGCTGTAGAAATTGATGGTGCCGTGGATTTCGCGCATGTGCGTCAGCAACCGCTGCTGTGCCGCTGCAAAAGAGATATTGAGGCGCGCTGCGTAAGCTTCGGGGACCAACTGATTCCAGACGTGATTGTCGTAGTTTAAATCCAGCAGAGTGCCGTCCATATCAAGGAACACGCAGTCGATGCGGTCCCAGTCGATCGGAATGCTGGCCTGATTGGGTGATGACTGCATGGGGCCCATGGTATTACATCCAACAGCCGATGGGCATGGATCTGCTACACTCGCGCGCTGCAAAAACACCAGCTAGCCACCAGGTAGGACAGTCCATGTTTGAGGTACCCCAAGACGCGCTCATCAACATCGTAGAGCGCGCCGCTGCTGCCATTCTCGAGGTATACGAGGGAGACATTGAAGTCACCGACAAAGACGATGCGTCACCGCTGACCCAGGCAGATCTGGCCTCCCACGAAATTATTGTGGCAGGCCTGCTGGACGCCACCCCGGACGTCCCCGTGGTATCGGAGGAATCTGCCTTGCCGGCCTTCAGCGAGCGTCGTGACTGGCCCCGTTATTGGCTGGTAGACCCGCTCGATGGCACCAAAGAGTTTGTTAACCGCAACGGCGAATTTACTGTCAACATTGCGCTGATTGAAGGCGGCCGGGCAGTCTGGGGGATAGTTGGAGTGCCGGTGCAAGCGCGCATTTTCATTGGCGATACACAACAAGGCCAGGCTTGGTTGCACGAACAAGGTGAGGCGCGCGAGATTCGTGGGCGTAAGATGTCTGCGCAGCAGGCGGAAGTGGTGGTGGTTGCCAGCCGCAGCCACGGCGGCGAACGTTTGGAGTCTTATCTGGATGAATTGGCCACCCGTTTCCCGAGTGTGCGGCGTCAGCCCGTGGGCAGTTCGCTAAAGCTGTGTGCCCTAGCGTGCGGAGAAGCAGACTGTTACCCACGGCTCGGACCTACCAGCGAATGGGACATTGCCGCCGCCCACGCGGTGCTAAGGGCTGCCGGTGGTGAGGTATACCGTTTCGATCGACAGCCGTTGCCTTACAACAGCAAAGAGTCAATGTTAAACCCGGAATTTGTCGCTGTGGCTGATGCTGAGTTTGATTGGTGGCAGGTATTACCGGTGCAACCGCCGCAGTAGAAGCGTCTTATCTTGGGTGGGAGAGCAAGTGGGAGACAACGGACAAGGGTTTGGCCTCAACTAGCCGGGCTGTATGTTGTGTAATCGCCCTGCCGAGGAGAATAACACTGTATAGACATACAGCTCCGGCTAGTGAGGCTTGCAAATATACAGAAATTTATTGGAAAAAAAACCACTTCAAGGTGGATGTTTTGCTTGCCTTTTGAAATCTCTTTCCAGTTCAAGACGTTAGCGTATCGCAATCCATAATATCTTCATTTTTGCTGTTTCTTTGCCGATTCTTTGTCACTTCTTTGCCGTGTCTGGGGATGAAAAGCGTGGCAAGCACCGGTCTGCTCGACAGAACAGTTTACAAACACCACACATTTATTAAGGCCATGATATTTGCCTTACAAATGTGCGTTGGTTCACACTCGAAGGGTGTTTGCTGCCGTCGCTGGGTGGCACACCGGTTGAAGAACGGCCGTTAATGGAGTTCATGGGTGTGTGTAAAACCAAAGCACAAAAATCCACACCCAATGTTGTGACAGGGACTGACCTTTAAGCCGCAAGGCGTGGGCTCACATAGAATCATGTCCGCTTGGGAGACAATTGTGGACAGTTATGAAGAGAGTCACGTCGAGGTGCCGGCAGGTGCCCCGCCTTCCGCAGATGTGTCCGAGCATCTGCATTCAAACGAAGCGGTGTCGCGGTTTGTGGCCTATGCCGGGCCTTACTTGTTCTGGGGTACGGCAGCGCTGATGGCAGCCGGATTGATGATTTTGTCCTAAGCTCGCGCGCTCGTAGTCAACGCACGGGGTTGGTCTCGGCTATTTTCAGTGGCTGGTCTTCGCCACAAATTCCCGGCGCATCAGCCACTTTAGTGCTTGATCGTAGTGATCAAACAGCTCGGTCTGCTCTAGGGTACAGATGAGGTGATAAATCGAGGCCAGCAGATCCCGGGTGATGCTGTCATCCACCACCACGGCAACCGAAGAATGGACCTGTGGTCGATAGGAATTCACCGTAAAATGCCGCAGGGATGCGGAAGATTGTTCATCCTGACGCACTTGCATACCGCGCAGGTCAACCAAGTGCGGCAGATGTGGATCAAATTGCGGATCAGCCAATAGGTCTTGGCCAATTGACAGTAGCTCGTTGAAATTCCTGGCTTCGGTGCCGCTGACAGTGATCAGGCCATCGTCCAGATTCAAATGATAGCCGCAGGGCATCCTTGGTCCTTGAGTGCAAAACTCTTGCGTAAATATAGTGGAGAAGCTGGCTTAATATTGTGCGCTTGCGCCCACTTGGCGATTTGCGCTGCGGGTCCAGGCTGTGTGAAAAGGCGGTCACCAAAGCGGATGAAAACAAAAACCATGAATCAACACACAGAACACGCCGCAACACTACTTGAGCGAGCTGCCGCCGCCGCTGAGGTGGCCAAACAGCACGCCAGCTGGGGTGAGCAACACGGCCGCTTACACGACGAGGTGGTGAGCGCCCTAGTGGCGGCAGGCGTGCCGCGCTTGTATCTACCGGCAGACTTAGGCGGATATGAAATTGACCCGGTCACCTGCGCCCGCGTGACCGAGCAGTTGGCTCATGGTGATGCCTCCGCGGCCTGGTTTGTGATGGTGTATAACGCCGCGCGCATCATGTCGGCCAACTGGCCGGCTGCGATGGTGCAAGCCTTGTGGGGGACAAACCCGGACACCTTAGTGGCGGCCAGCGGTCACACACCGCTGCAAGGCCGGCGCCAACGAGATGGCTTTATCGTGAGCGGACGCAATAGTTTTGTCAGCGGCTGTCATCATGCGCAATTCATCATGTCGCCGATGCAGGTGGATGGTGAGTTGTTTACCGTTGCGGTCCCGGCAGCAGACTGTGTGATCGAAGACAACTGGAATACCTTGGGGATGCGCGCCACCGGCAGTAACGACGTTAGTGTGCCTGATGTATTTGTACCCGGTGAGTTGGCGGGTCCCCCAGCCAGCGAACCTAACCCCAGCTATCAAGGCACGTTGTACCAGTGCCCTTCCCGGGTCGTATTCGCTACCTATGTGCCGGCCGCATTAAGTTTGGCCCAACAGGCGCTGACTGAACTCGAAGACCTGGCGCGCAACAAGGTTCCGTATGCGACGGACAAAAAGCTGGCACACCGCTCCTTGGCCCAGGTCCACTACGGGCGCGGATTGGCGCAGTATCGGGCCGCTCGGGGATATTTCCTGGATGCGCTGCAAGCGGCCTGGGAGCAAGCTCAAGCAGGTGTATCGTTCGACGCACGCGCGCGTGCAGATCTGTATCTGGCGGGTACGCATGCCATGCAAGCCAGCAGTTCAGTGGTGCGCCATGTTGCCGACGCAGCCGGCTCCAGTACGTTTGATAAGGCAAATCCGCTGGAAAAAATAGTCAGAGACATGGAAACGTTGCGCCAACACGGGTTTGCCAACGAATCTCGCTACGGCAGCGTTGCACAGGTGCATTGGGATGTGGAATTGGACTACCCTCTGCTGTTGCGATAACACCCCGCCTTAAATAGCAGTTGGAAGTAGAAACAAATACCTCGATTTAAAACTCGATTTAAAGGAGCTCAACAGTGCGCTACATAGTGTACGGTGCCGGCGGCGTAGGTGGCGTGATCGGCGCACGCTTGTTTCAAGCCGGACAAGAAGTCACGCTAATTGCGCGCGGTGAACACGCCCGCGTTATGCAAACCCAGGGAATGACCTTTATCGCGCCTGATGAACATTGTCAGCTGCAGATGCCAGTGGTTGAACACCCTCGGCAGGTCAGCTTAGATGCGGATACCTTTGTGCTGCTGTGTATGAAGTCGCAGCACACCTTGGGGGCGCTAGAAGACTTGGCGCGTTGTGCGAGCCCTGACATCCGCGTGAGCTGTGTACAAAACGGTGTCGCCAACGAAGCTTTGGCGCTGCGTTTCTTCCAACGGACCTACGCCACTGTAGTCAATCTACCGGCGCTGTATCTGAAGCCCGGCGAAGTGGTGTCCTACGCACAAGGATGCAGCGGTATTTTAGACAGTGGCTGTTTTCCCGGCGGCGTCGATGACGCGGTCACACAGTTGACGACGGATCTCAGCCAAGCCGGGTTCAGCGCGCGACCCGCTGCGGCGGTTATGCGCCAGAAGTACGCCAAATTGTTGATGAACCTGTACAACATTCTGCAGGCGGGATTACACGATGTGGAAAATGCCGCCGAGGTGCGGCGTTTGCTGCGGCAAGAGGCTCTGGCCAGTTACGCCGCCGCGGGTATCGATTGCGCCAGTAAAGCCGAAGTGCAGGCCAGGCAGGAGGGTGTTTACCGCATGGCGAGCGTACCCGGGTATGAGCGTACCGCTGGATCTTCCTGGCAAAGCTTGATGCGGGGTACCGGGGACATCGAAACAGAATATTTAAACGGCGAGATCTGCTGGCTGGGTCGCATGCACGGCGTACCCACGCCCGCCAATGATGCCTGTGTGGCGTTGGCGCGCGAGCTGGTGCTCAACGGTGAAGGTCCCGGTCGGCTGAGCGCAGCAGAGTTGCTTGCTAGGGTGCAAGCGAATGCAGCTTGATCTAAGCCATGAAGATAGCACTGACGGCTCCAGGTTTTTTAGCAGTACTGCCTTTTGCTGCGCTTAAGGGCACTTTCCTCAGCATCTAAGCGGCGTTGTGATTGCAGGCTATAACCTTTGCGCCGTAACGCTTTTAGCTTCTGCAAGCCTGTTTTGGCTGCGGCACATTGCACTTGGCTTGCGGCCAACTGAGCCTGTTGTGATTGGTGGCGTGCGGCACGTGCGCGACGCTCGGCTTCGCGCCGTTTAACGTCGCGTTGCTGGGCTTGCTGCAAACGCTTTTGATCTGCCTCAGCAATCGGCGCAAATGACAGCCAAGGCGAAGCTGGAGGGATTTAAGGTTGTTGTCCAGGGCACGGCCGGTCGGTGTAGGTGTGATGCCCTGCTGCATCTACACACTCAAAGATGGCCGCGTGGCCGAGCCCGCTGTGGGCAGCAGCCAGCCAGATAATTCCGTAGTTCACCCAACGCATGCGCTGCAGTATCCACCGAAGCGCATGGTTAGGCTGTCAGCCTTTAGGGATTAATCCAGGCCAAAAAAGGCCGCCAACTGTGCGTGATTACACGGCGGAACCTACAAAGATTCCAACCAATCGTCGTCGGATTCTTCGCGGATGTTCTCGAACAGCGGGGTCGACAAGTAACGCTCCGCGGTGTCGGGCAGCATGGCAAGAATGACGCTGCCGGCTTCTGCCTCCTCAGCGACCGCAAGGGCGGCAGTAAACGTAGCGCCGCCGGAAATCCCCACAAAAATACCTTCTTGGGAGGCTAACTTAAGCGCGTTGGCCATGGCGTCATCGTCGCTGACCGGTACCACCTGATCAGCCACGTCACGATCCAACACGTCAGGAATAAAGTCCGGTGTCCACCCTTGAATCTTGTGCGGCGACCACTCAGCTCCCGACAGCAAAGCCGCTTGTTCCGGTTCGGTGGCCACCACCTGCAGTTCTGGCCGAGCGGTTTTGAGTACTTTACCCGCACCGCTCAGCGTACCACCGGTGCCCCAACCGGTGACCCAGTAATCTAGTCGCTCACCGGCAAAGTCTTGCAGAATCTCTGGGCCGGTGGTGCTGGCGTGATAAGCGGGGTTAGCAGGGTTTTCAAATTGGCGTGCCAGGAACCAACCGTGTTGCTCAGCCAATTCGGCTGCCCTTCGCACCATGCCTGAGCCGCGTTCCGCGGCAGGAGTCAGGATAACTTTGGCACCTAATGCGCGCATGATTTTGCGCCGCTCCACGGAGAAAGTTTCCACCATGGTGGCGACAAACGGGTGGCCCATGACCGCGCAAACCATGGCCAAGGCAATACCGGTGTTGCCTGAGGTCGCTTCGATAACCGTCTGACCTGGCTTGAGCGCACCGCTGTCGCGAGCATCTTTGATAATGGCGTAAGCCAACCGGTCTTTGACCGATGCCAGTGGGTTAAATGCTTCCACCTTGACATACATGTCGACGTGGTCGGGCGCACTGCGCTGAATCTTAACAACCGGGGTATTGCCGATGGTTTGCAGTATATTGTCGTACTTCACGTTTAAAGCCTCCTGGCCAGTTCTTATAAGGGATAGGTTTTTACGTATACCGCCCCCGGATGCCATTCACAACCGGTGGACCGTATAAGCTTAAAAATAGTGTGGTTGTTCGTAATCGGCTTGCCGCTAGTTACCCTCCATATCTCCTAGGGCTTGTAACAGACGCCGCTCCAACGCCGGGTTAGTGGGTGAGTCCGTAGCGACGGTTAAGTCTATGCTGTCGTTTTGCTCAGGCAGTTGACGTAAGGTCACGGTCACATGTGTGCCGTCTTCGTGCTGCGCATAAAATAGCGCAAAGCGGTCAGTGCTGGCTTGTTCAATCACCTGCAAACCTTGCATGGATAAGGTCGCTTCAATGTGCGCCAGCGCTTGTTCTTGGCTGGTTTTGACGCGCTGCTCTGCCGCCAGCGCGGGACCGGCTAGTACGCCACACAACAGGGTTAGACCGGCATTAGCAATAGTGAGCTTAGACAGTGTCACAGCTTTGCTTCGGCATGGACTTGTTCCTAGTATGGCGTTGCGTTTCGCAAAAGGGCGCATAAGCTAGCGCGGGAACGGACCAGGTGCAACACGGCGTTGAGGGCAACATGAGCGAAGCAGATCGGCAAAAGTGGGACGCACGTTACGCATCCGGTGCCCACAGCGACGTAGCGCAACCCTGTGGTGTGTTAAAGCAGAACATTCACTTAGCACCGCTCGGTCGGTCCTTGGACGTGGCCTGTGGTGCCGGACGCAACGCCCTGTTTATGGCGCGACAGGGATATACGGTGGACGCTGTGGACATTTCCAGCGTTGGCCTGGCGGTGGGGGAGCGTTTGGCGCAACAACAGGCATTAGACATAAATTGGCATTGCGTGGATTTGTTAGCTGACCCGGAATTACCCCACGGTAACTACCAGCTGATATTGATGTGTCATTTCATCGCGCCGCAATTGTTGGCACAACTCCCTGCGCGGCTTGTCCCGGGGGGTGTGTTGATGGCTGAGCAGCATCTGCAGCTGGGCAAGAGTTCGCAGCAGCCCCCCGCGGGTTTAAGCGGCCCCAGCAGCGCGCGTTTTCGCGTGGCGCCCGGCAGCTTATGGCGTACCCTGCAACAGGCAGACCCGGCGCTTGAACTGCTGGTGGCAGAAGAAGGGCTGTTCGAAACAGCGGCGCTCGCGCGCGTTGTGGTGCGCAAACCTGGCCAGACTAACGAGCATACATCATGACCCACATCCCCAACGTCAACCTGAACCGTACTCTACGCGGTGACCTGCCCGCCTCTGAGCTTGCCGAAACGCGCGCGGCGGTAGCTACCGCGTTGGCCGCAGCATGATCCGGAGTTTCAGCGCGTGCTGACAGAATTTTTTGTACGCTTCACTAGTTTGGCTGAGGACACCATGCGGTTGGTTTTTGCCGCCCTGCCGAAGACCCTGTGCCTCTAAAGGAGCGTAGAAATGTGAGTGAGTTGGGCGACATGGCGCTTACATCATCACACCGATCCGGGTGCCATTACCTTGCTGATCCAGGACGATCACGGCGGCTTGCAGGCACACTCCAAACAACACGGCTGGATCGACGTGCCTCCTGAGCCGGACACTATTGTGGTCAACATTGGTGATGTGATGCAGGTATGGACCAACGATCGCTGTGTGGCGGGTATGCATCGTGTGGTGCCGGTGCGCAGCAAACCTGGCCGGTACAGCACGCCGTTTTTTATCAGCCGCGTTTCGATGCCATGGTCGAACCCTGGGTGCAGCCTGGCGAGGTGCCGCGGTACCGGCCGTTCTCATGGCGGGAATACATCCAAGGTCGGGTCACGGACAATTTTGCCGACTACGGCGTCGAACACATTCAGATCAGTCAGTACGCGCTAGGCGCCTGAGTAAATCTCGACAGCATCCCGGCTGCTGGTTGACACCGCCAGATCGGCAAGCGGGTTAAAACATAAATTCGTCGAAAGTCGGTTCCGGAGCAAACTGGATCAATGCGGTCACCGCCGCTGCGGCTACAGCAGCCAGCAGCAGCGCCTTTAGGGTTTGTGACGACGCGATGCCCAAAGCGGCATCCTGCAGTTGTTTTTTTCCGGTCAACATTGGCCCCACCAGGTTGGTGCCTTTGCCGAAGCGGTACCAGGCGATGGCCAGCAAATGGATGGCGACAAACACCTGCAAAGCAGTGAAATTCAGATGGTGAATCTGCGCCAGTTGGCCGGCCAGACTAGAACTGATGGTGTGATTGTATGGCCCAACGTGCATCACATCGTCGCTGATGAACAATCCTGTACCGGCTTGGATGGTGACCAGGATCAAAAACAACAGCGTCGACCAGCCGCCGATCGGATTGTGCCCAACATCTTCGCTGGGTTGTCGGGAAAACAGTTTTGGCAGGGTGGCCAAGACCCTGCGCGGCCCGGTTAAGAAGTTGGAAAATCGTGCATAACGGGCGCCAAAAAAACCCCACAAAAGGCGGAACAACACCAGACTGAGGGCGAAGTATCCGAGTAGATCATGGGTATCAATCCACTCAAAGCCTGCCTCGGCGGTAGCCCAGGAGCCGCACAGCGACAAGGCCAGCAACCAATGGAAAGCCCGGGTGGGAAAGTCCCACACCAGGCTGGTGGTTGGATTGGCCGGCTTAGTTTTGTTGTCGGTAGTTATCGTGGCACGCCTTACATGCGCCGCCTAATTCACCGAAAGCTTGCATGGCGGCACCTTGGCCGTTGGCCGCGGCAGCCGCTAAGGCGGACGCCTTTTCAGCGGAGGTTTGAGCCTTAGCGTTGAAATCGTCGAGGTCTTCCCAGATGTTGTTCAGCGCTTCGGTTTCCAAGTCAAAGGCGCTGGTATCAGCGGCAAACAAATCGGGAATCATTGGCAATAACACCGCAATCTTCTCTGCATTTGCCTTGACGACATCACCGTCGTAGGGGATTTGCTCGCGCGCCATCAAGAATATGGGGCCGAAGTAGCGCGCCACAACTTTTAGCAAGCCTTGGCGAGTCTCCGCTGCAGTCTGTGCGCGTTCGTCTGCGCTGGCTGCCAGTACTGCGGTGGATGTGGTTAACAGCAGCGCGGTCAACAAGGCAAGAATGGTTTTCGACATGGTTTCCCCCAGGTAGTGATTTGTCTAACGATCAGGCATAGATTCGAGCTAAGGTCAAAATCATACAGACCCCAGCCCCGGCGTCCAGGGTGGTGTGTGTCTTGTTAAACCAGCTACGCCATGAAGCGGTACGCCATATAGGCGAAATAGGTGCAGACGAGGGCAGCCCCGGCACGGCGGCCCAGACGCGCATTACTGAACACAAACAAGGGAATCATCACCAGCACAAAGGCGAAACCGACGGCGAGATCCAAATCTCCGCCTTCCGGTATAGGTATCGGCTGGATGATACCTGCAGCGGGTAAAACCACCAGCGAATTGAAGATGTTAGAGCCAACAATGTTACCTAGCGCCAGGTCAGTTTCGTTTTTGTAAGCAGCGATGGCCGAGGTCACCAATTCCGGCAGACTAGTGCCCACCGCCACTACAAAAATGCCCACTACTACCTGTGGCACTTGCATTAATTCAGCGATCACCGCGCCTTGTTCGATGGTCATGGTGCCGCCGTACACCAACGCAGCCATACCGAGTAAAGCCAGCACGGAGTTGAGTGCCAGGCCAGGGCCGCGTCCCAGGGATTTGCCTACCGCGGGGAATTGTTCCGCCTCAACAAATACCGGGTCCCCCTTATCGCGCACAACATCCCGCACCATGAAGTACACAAAGACGGTGAATAGAAGGAACAAGATGATCGCGTCACCGCGGTCGAGCAATGGTGTGGTCCCGGATAGTGGTTGATCCCATGCCATAACCATCAAGATGGCGGTGACCAGCAATAAAAACGGTACTTCGCGGCGCACAACTTGGCCCTGCAGATAAATGGGCGAAAGCAGTGCGGCCATGCCTAGTACCAGGCCAAAATTCGCCAAGTTTGACCCTACCGCGTTGCCGAACGCCAAGTCCGTCTCGCCGCGCAGCGCACCGGTGATGTTGACCACCAGCTCCGGGGTGCTGGTCCCAAACGCCACCACGGTGAGGCCAATGACCATGGTGGGCACATGGAAAATGCGAGCGATGCCTGACGCCCCCCTCACCAACATGGTTCCACCTATGAGAAGCAGTGTGACTCCAACTGCGAGCAACAGAAACGGCATAGCACTCCATGTGCCAGGTCAAATAAACACGTGCAGTATGTCGAAAGGCCACAGCCGCGCCAAGTTAAGGACTTGGGGCTTCACGTCAGTCTCACTGAAGAAGCTGCTAGTATGGCCGCTCGCAGAGATTTGGAAGGCGTCGCAAGCCATGAACGATTGGACATTAGGTACGCTGGGTATCGCCGGGAGCCTCGCGGTGGCGGTGCTCATTGCCTGGGCTGGCAGCAGCTATAGCGCAGTGGCGGCAGGTTGGCCGGTATTTGTTCTGTGTGGTCTGTTTGCCTATCTGGTGCAGTGGATCATGTTTGTGCACGCCTGGGTGCAGCGCACTGAGCACTACTACGACCTCACCGGCAGCATCACCTACATTGTGATGGTGGTCAGCGGCGCGTTGTTGGCGGGGGCCAATGACCCGCGGAGCTTGTTGCTGGTGGCCCTCATCGTCGTGTGGGCCCTGCGCTTAGGGCCGTTTTTATTTATGCGCGTGCGCAAAGCCGGTGAAGACCGCCGTTTTCGCAGTATCAAACAATCGTTCCCCATTTTTTTGATGACCTGGACGCTGCAAGGCACCTGGGTGTTTATCACCGCATGCTGTGCGCTTGCCGCCATTACCTCCGCGCAAAGCGTGCCGATCGGCACACCGTTTTGGCTCGGTTTGGCTTTGTGGGCGTTTGGTTTTGTCATCGAGGTCACCGCAGACCAACAGAAAACCGCATTCCGCGCTAACCCGGACAACGCCAATAAGTTCATCACTTCCGGTTTGTGGGCGTGGTCCCGGCATCCCAACTACTTTGGTGAGATTGTGTTGTGGTTGGGGATTGCCATCATGAGTTATCCGGCTTTGGTTGGTTGGCAACTACTGACCTTAATTTCTCCGCTGTTTGTGGTGGTATTGCTGACCTTTATCAGCGGTGTACGCATGTTGGAAAACCGTGCCGAGAAAGCTTGGGGTGAAGATCCGGCCTATCAGGCTTATAAACGCAGCACGCCGGTGTTGATGTTGTGGCCCCCGCGCGCAAAGACGGCGAGCGGCTAGACGGCGAGGCTAGGGTCCCAGCGCGTAGCCAATCGTTGCATCCAACGACCGGTTGCAGCCAGTTGATGTGCCTGGGCTGCAAAACACACTTGCTTGCCTTTGCGCACGCGCGCCACCAGACCCGCTTGCTCCAGAATGCGCAGGTGCTTGGCGATGGCCTGCCGGGAAATGGGTAAGTCCTGCGCCAAGGCTGATGCGCTGGTGGCGCCCTGTGCCGCCAACTGTTCCAGAATATGTCGGCGAGTGGCGTCGGCTAGGGCCGTGAATACAAGGTCAACAGCAACGGTAGACATGCTGAGGGTAATCCATGCAACTTGAAGGTTGCATTATACCCCTTCGAAGAAAAGCTCCAAACGTCCCTCACGCAGCAAGGTCGCTCGCGCAATCTGCAAGGCAGGGAAGTGTTCACCTAAGCGTTGCTGAGAGTGGGCAAAATAGCGGGGTTGGGTGTCCAGCGGGTGTGCCGCCAGGGTCTCTAGATCGGTGATGCCATAGTGATTGCTGTCTTGTGGTGGCTTGCCATGCAACGTACCAAAGCCATAACCCCGCGTACCTTTGGCCAACAGCGGCCGTAACACGCTGGATAAAATTTCTACCAGGGGTAAATCCAAATAATGCAGATAGTCCCAAATCAGACAGACATCTAATCTGGTGTCTCCGGGCAGCCCCAGCTGTTGGCTTAAAGCCGTGGCAAGGTCACCCGGATCGATGTCTTCGGGCGGTTCCCGTAACACCGGGTGGTCTAGTAGATCAGCGAAATAGACACGTGCGCGAAAGCGCGATAAGAACCGCAGCGTTTCGGCGTTGCCGGGACCGAGGTCAAGTACGGTGATGCGGTCCCCCTCTTCAAAGCCGGCAAACACTTCCGGCAACAGGCGGCTGGCAACCGGTCCCGGAACGGGGGTTGTAGTGGCGCTGCGCCGTTGTCGTGCGATTAGCTGGCTTCCTGCTTGGCGGCCGCCGCTTTACTGTCATCGGCGCCGCTGCGACCGGCAGAAGATTTGGTCGGTGTTGAAGTTGCCCGACTGTCGCCCGGGTCCATGTCGATGCTGCCTCTAAATTTAGCGCCGTCTTCCAACGTGACCCGTGGTGAAGTGATGTTGCCCTGCACACGGCCGCTTTTGGACACCACAACTTTTTCCGCACCTTGTATGTCGCCGGTCACCTGCCCATCCACTTTGATGACCTTGGCTTTCAAATCTGCCGTCACTTGCCCAGATTCGCCTACGGTGAGATCGTTGTTGGGCAGATCGATGGTGCCGTCCACCGACCCCTCCACCACAAGGTTCTCGTCGCCGGTGATGTTGCCTTTGACCACGATGGTTTTTCCGATCATTGCGGTGCTCCTGGTGTTGAAAGATGAGGACTCGCCGGGTGAGGCGGCCTGTGCTGGGTTTGTGACCTCAGGCTCAGTGTTGCCTTTGCGCTTGTCGAACATGTTTTAACCTCTCGATTAACATCCCCGTTGGCGCACTATAGATCAGCTCTGCCGTGTAGGTGAAGGGGCGGGTGACACGCATAGAAGTGCATAGAAGCGAATAGGCTCGGAATGTTTAGGATGCCGGGAGACGCGCGGTCACCTCCACCTCGATTTTCATGGCCTCGTCATGCAGACCAGCCACCCACATGGTGGCGGCGGGTGCGGCTTCACCCAAGTAGCTTTTTAACACCGGCCAGCAGAGTGGAAACTCATCGCGGTTGGGTATGATGTAGCGCACGCGAACAACGTCGGGCCAGCTGCAACCAGCCTGCTGCAGTACCGTTTCGATATTACGCATACACTGTTCAGTCTGCTCAACGATGTTGTTAGAAATGGTCATGTTGCTGTAGTCGTAACCGGTGGTACCGGAAATGAACACGTAGTTGTCGTCGACCACGGCGCGGCTATAGCCAATATTTGTCTCAAATTCAGAACCGCTGGATAGTCGTTTGCGCATCAGCTGGAGGTGGCCTTGCCGCTGGGGTCCAATACCCGCACGTTGAGGGCGAAAATACCAATGGCCACCAACGTCAACACCGCGGCGCATAAAAACGCCACGCCGGGGAAATAGATGGGCGTATCCGGGGCAGTAAACCAGGCGAAACTCTGTGTCATCAACAATGGCCCAATAATGGCGCCGATGCTGCTAACGCTGGCATTGATTCCTTGCAATTCACCTTGCTCATTTTGCGGGACCTGGTTACTCATGATGCTGGTCACCGCCGGGCCGGCTAAACCGGCCATCGCGGAGACGAAACACCACACATAGACAGCCAATGAATTAGGCGCAAAGGCGATGCCAAGGTAGGCCACCGCTGCGCAACTAAAGCCAATAAAGGCGGCGCGCGGCGCGCCCCACAGCGGAATGACTTTGCGAATGAGCAGGCCCTGTACCAGGGCCATGAGAATACCCACCAAGGCCATCGATAAACCTACTTCGAAGGGTGACCAAGTGAATTTCTCGATGGTGTAGAAATTCCAATTGGACGGATACACATGATGCCCGATGTTGTAGATGAACATGGCGGCGATTAAACCGATTAGTACTGGGTACTTGCGCACCTGGGTCAACATGCCGATCGGATTTGCGCGGCGCCATTCAAACGCGCGGCGTCGTTCTGGCGGTAGCGTCTCTTTTAAGAAGAACAGTCCATACAATGTGTTGAGGAAGGCCAAACCCGCGGCGGCAAAAAACGGCGCGCGCAAATCCCATTCGCCGAGCAATCCACCCACTGCGGGGCCGAAGATGAAACCCAAACCGACCGCCATGCCCATCAAGCCAAAATTCTGCGCCCGCTCTTCAGGCGGACTCACATCTGCAATTAAGGCGTTGGCGCTGGCGTAGGTGGCGCTGGTGATGCCGGTCAGGATACGGCCGATGAACAACACCCAAAGGGTGGTGGCTAAACCGGCGATTAAGTAGTTCACGCCGTAGAAAAATAGGGATACGAGCAGCACCGAACGGCGGCCGTAACGGTCGCTTAAGTTGCCGATGATCGGCGCAAACAAAAACTGCAGCGACGCATAAAACACCACCAGATACCCTGCGATGGCGGAAGATTCAGACAGACTGGTGCCGGTTAATTCGGTCAGGAAGGCGGGCAGTACCGGCATAATGACGCCAAACCCTAAGGTGTCGATAAACACCGTGATGGTGACAAACGTCAATGCATGTCGCTTGCTGCTCATTGCTACAACCAGGTTTGCTGCGTCTTACTTAAGTGTGTGTCCCACGTCGCCAACATGCGCCAAATGGCATGCCTTGTCCAGACAGTGGTGCGGCCTGGCGTCAAGCGCCGCCTCCGCGGCGCGGCGCACCTTGCGCAGCGGCCGCCTGCAGCGCTCGTAAAGTGGCGTCGGCGTCGGAGACATCTTCGATCAAGGCGCTGAACACCACGCGCTTTTGGCGATAGTCGACAATGGCCGGTTGCACTGGAATGTTGGCGGATTGGGCAATCTGTGCGAAGCCAGAGCGCCAGCGTTGTACTTTCTGGCGAGTGCCTTCCGGAGCTATGCCCAACACCAGCTGCGCCGAGTCCTGAAAACGCTCTACCATCTGCTCAACCACACCATGGCTGCTGCTACGGTCAACGGGTATGCCGCCGAATAGACGCATCAACACACCCAGTGGAAAACGAAACAATGAAGCCTTGGCTAAGAACGCGCAGCGCAAACCTAAACTCATGATGACCCCCATGGTGAGCACAAAATCAATGTTGGAACTGTGCGGTGCCACCGCAATGATAAATTTTGGGCGGTTGGGAAATTCCCCACTCATACGCCAGCCCATGCCGGCCAGCAAACAGCGGCCAAGGCAACGGGTGATGGCGTTACCGCCTCTGGGTACGGCGGGGCCAATGTCGGAGTGGTTGATGACGGTACGGTCCGGCTGCGCGGCGCGACAGCATGCCTGGGTGCATGACAGAGGGCAAGGAATTCCCTACATTTGGACTTCAGTGTTTGACAAGGGGGAGTGGGATGTCGGAAGCAGATGTGAAAACGCAGATAAGCGCTTTGGAGAAACAGATATTTGATCTGACCGCAGAGCTGAGTGAGTTACGTAAGGCGGTGCCTGGCGCAGCGGTGCCAAATTATATGTTTAAGACTCAGGGCGGTACAGCAACACTGTTAGAAATGTTTGGTGATCACAACAAGCTGTTGGTGATTCACAACATGGGCCAGGCTTGCCGCTATTGCACCTTGTGGGCAGATGGGTTTAACGGTTTGTTACCGCATCTTGAATCGGCCATGGCGGTGGTGTTGGTATCCAAGGATGCGCCGGATATCCAACGCCGCTTCGCCAATGAACGCGGTTGGCGCTTCCGTCTGGCATCCCACGGTGGCGGTGATTACCTGCAGGAGCAGGGATTGTCGACAGACTTCCGCAACATGCCCGGCGCGGTGGTGTATGAGCGCGTGGGGGAACGCATCCAGCGCATGAACGATTGCCTGTTCGGCGAAGGGGATCTGTACTGTTCGGCATGGAACTTGCTCGCCTTGGCCGGTATAGGTAACACCGAATGGACGCCGCAATATACCTATTGGAAGCGTCCGCAGCAGATGGAAGACGGTGGGGAGAATTTGCCGGACTAACCCGGCTGCCATTGTTTGAAACACGGTGCGTCAGCCCGTGAGCTCTTGCGTGGTGTATCGAACGAGAGGCCATCTCAGCCAGGTCCTACTACGGAATTAACTTCGCCTTGAGGTGAGCTATCAATCCTTCAACGTAGCTGTCCCAACCGACATCGTGGTTGCTTACGCTCTCAGCTTTACTGAATCCTGAATGTGTGAGGGACAATTTTGTACCCGAATCCACAGACTCGAACCTCGCGTCGACTTCACTGATCTCGCCGTTTCCATCCCATTCCCAGCTGTATGTCACTCTTCGGCCGGACTCGACACGAGAAAATACCCCTCGTTCTTGCTAGCAAATTCTGGTGTCTCCATAAACAATCGGTAGTGGCCACCGATTTCGGGCAGCACATCCATCGAAGTTGCTGGTGATATCACAGTGTCAGACGATACCCAGACGGTGTACACCACATCTCGAGAAAAAGGCAGCTCATATTGTTTTTCGATTACCATGCGGTCAGGCACTCGGGTCTCCTCGGCCACGCAGACGCGCCGTATTTGCGGGTCGACGGACCCTCGGCCTTGGGGCTAGCAAAATGGCAGTAGATAGATCGCGAATACGGCGTTGATCGGTTGTTGCCATTTCTTGTAGAACTGAGTGCCGATGGAGTAATTCGAACTCACTCAATCGAAGCCTTTGCGTTCCAACTTACCGGGGCTATGAACGAGGCAACCTGCTGGATTGCCCATTACGAAAGTCCCGACAAAGCCCTCAAGGAGAGCAAGCAAGAACTGCTTGCTTACCTGGAGTCCGTAAGAGAGTGAACGCCATTCGCGTGGCTGGTAGCCCGGCGCCCGCTATCTGTCGACTCCCAAGCCAAAAAGTCGGCTTAATCCAAAGCAGCCATTGATTCGTTTGTGGGCAATGCGTAGTTCCGGCCAACGGACGAAACCGCTCGCGCGGTAGTCAGTAGCGAGGTCAAGCCAGATATCAATTAACCTCCATTAGCAAGCAGGGCCATCCCTGTGGTTAGGTTGTGGTTACCACACCAAAACAACTTAACTGGACAGGAGATAGACCCATGTCCAAGTCTAACATCTCGCCCCTACGTCAGCGCATGATCGACGAGTTGTGTTTGCGTAAACTCCAACCGCAAACACAACTCGGCTATATACGTGCTGTTAAGAAGCTCACCCAGTTTCTCGGTCGCTCGCCCGATACCGCGTCCACCGAGGATCTGTGTAACTTTCAAAAACATCTGGTCGAGACCGGCGCCTCCAGCTATATCATCAATGCCACGATCCGAAGGTTACGCTTCTTCTTCGAGGTGACTTTGGATCGACCGCAGGCGCAAAAGCGCATGGCACCCGTGCGTGTACCCGAGAAATTGCCGCTCATACTCAGCGTCGAAGATGTCCGCCAGTTCTTGGAGGCCGCACCTGATCTCAAGGCTAAAGCGGCCCTGTCAGTCGCTTACGGTGCTGGGCTTCGTGCCAGTGAAGTCTGCCATCTCACCATCAACGACATTGACAGCGAACGCATGGTCATCCACGTCCGGCAAGGTAAGGGTCTGCGCGACCGAAAGCCATGCTGTCGCCAGATTTACTGAAGCTCTTGCGTGCCTGGTGGGTAGAAGGCAAACGCCTCGGCAAGATGTTACCCAATGGCTGGGTGTTCCCTGGTATCGATCCAGTTGACCCCTTATCGCCACTCCAACTCAATCGCATGTGTAAGCAAGCCGCTCAAGCGGCTGGGCTGGATCGACGGGTCTCCATGCATACCTTGCGTCATAGCTTCGCAACAGACCTACTCGAGCAAGGTGTGGACATCCGTGTCATCCAGGTGCTGCTGGGACACAAGAAACTTACGACAACTGCACGCTACGTACATGTAGCTACGCGAACACTATCCAGTGTGGAGAGTCCGCTAGACCGGCTAACAATACCCGCTGCGTAGGTAAGTGAAGCCACCGTTAGAGGTGGCTGACATCCTTAAGAGCCGCACTCGATGTCTACGTTGAGCCGGTCAGCGACCCCAAAACCGAATCCACACCCATCTATGTCTGCAGAACTTGTGGTCACCCACTACGCATCGTTGAAACGCTCATTCCCAAAATGCGAGCCCCGCCATGAACTCACTCCCTAGGCATAGACAACAGCCCCTTCCATGCCTGTGCGTGGGCGGTGTTCCGTGTCTCGCCATTCGACACCTGCTTCATCAACTCCAGCTCCGATGGACTGCCGCACCTGCAGGTGTCCAATAACGCTAACCAACAACGGCCATACCAAATTAAGAATTCGTTGACATCCGTACTTAGTACGGATACTTTTCGTACTAAGTACGGAGAAATCTATGCCGAAGTCACGCAAAGCACAGGCCAGCAAAGTCGATCGAGATCGCGTTCTAGAAGCCGCGATTAAGTTTGCCGACCGCTACGGTCTTGGAAAACTGAACATGCGGAAGTTGGCAAGTGAACTCAACGCACCTGTCATGACGCTCTACACATACATTCAGAACAAGGACGAACTCCTGGAAATGATGGTGGAATGCGTAGCGGCAGAAATCACAGTCCCCGCTTCGTCCACGCCGTGGCGGGAAGCGATGGAAGAAATTGCCGTATCAGCGATGAGAACCTTCTATCGACACAGTTGGGTTCTATCGCTGTGGTCGACTACAGCAGGCGCAGCGAAGATGGCTCATCAAGAGTCAATATTGCGAGTGCTCCGGGAAGCTGGTTTCTCTGTGCGCTACGCCTGTAGGGGATACCACGCTGTCACCATGCACACGATAGGTTTCGCCATGCAGGCACTCGACCTTCCTCGAGATGCCAAGTCGATGAAAGCAGCAGCGGGCGCATTCCTAGCTGAAGCTGATCCAAACGCTATCCCGTATTTCATTGAGCATATAAAACACCATCAAGACCATCCCGAACCAGACGGTGAATTCGAATTCGTGCTCGACATGATTCTGGATGGTTTAGAAAAACACTTGGAGGAGGCATGAAAACGCTGCTTTTAATCACCGGTGGATTGTTGGCGCTCATTCTCACATTAGTTGTAGGGTTATTCGTCTGGGCGAGGTTCTCCGATGGCCCTCTAGGGCCAATTGCCGGTGGAGCCTTGAAAGCGGGTGAATACGTCGAAGCTTCCAGTGTCGATTGGAAGTCCGTACTCGGAGAAAAGCCCGTCGTTGAAATCGAACTGCAGTTAGAAAGTACGGGCACATCTCGAACAACCGGTGCATTCGCTCACGACGGACACCTGTATGTTCCTTGCGACCTTGGCTACGTCTGGCGCAGGCTTCCAAACGGGACGGCTCGAGTGGCTCTACACACGATGTGGTTGTCGAAAGATTGGCACCTGAAGGCGCAAGAAGATGGTCGCGTAGTTGTGAGAACCAAAGGCAATCTGTACAAACTTAACGCTGTCCGAGTAACCGATGAGGCGCTTCTATCAGGTTTTCGGAAACACGTCAGCGAAGCAGCTGCCGGAGCATTTGAGTTATTAGACGTACAGACCAATCCGGAAGACATTTGGTTTTTTAGGCTCGATTCCCGCTGACTTCAACCGTCTGCTGTGGGTCGGACTTTGTCGTTCTGAGCAGATTCTTGAGTGTCGGCTTTCGACGGTTTCTCGATATCACTTTAACTCGGTCTCCAAGGCAGCCGCTCACTTCAAACAATCCTTACGCCGAATACGCCCACTAACGGGCCAGCCGTTGTTAAAGTAGCGCCTTGACCTTTTCCTTCTGGCGCTCGTGGTCTATTTGCATTAGAAAACGCCTGGTTCGGTTGATCGCGTCGCCTTGGTATTGGTCGGGTCCTCGCATGTTTCTCGCATTCAGTTCAGCGGAGTCGAGCAGCCGAAAATCGACAGGGACCAAGTCGTAACTCCAACCGTCGAATTGAGATGTCCAGACTCTTTCGTGATGTTTGAGCAGGCGTTCCAGCACAGAATATCCGTGGTAATCGAAAGCGATACGCCCATCCGTTACGAAGATATGGTTTCCGCTAAATCCTGACCGAGGCTTCACCCACATCGCTGAGAATCCGGAATCCGGGAAACGATCGAGGTAGACACCGGCGAGAATATGGCACGCGCCGTGGCCGAAGAAGATCCGATCAGGCAGCGCCCAACGTTTCACGGCGTCTTGCTTGATTCCAGGTTTCAGAACATACATTCAGGCAATCTTAGCTGTAGTCGTGAAGCTGTCGAAAGGTTGTTTCGGGTGATCAGACTGAGACGTTCCAACCTCAATGGCGCGATTGTCCGCCGCTGGACACAACTTCAATGTGGAGGTGCTGCGCACCAGCGATCCTGGTACGGTTATTTATGAAGACGAGTTCCAGGTAGTCGCTCTTCCCCCCAAGCGCAATAGGTGAGCGCCGCTGGGTTGCTTAAGTGAACGCGGCAAGAGGGACGTTTGGTTAACACCTGGTGTAAGTGGTTATAGATGAACGGGAGAATGCAGTGGTTTTGAAGGCAACGGTATTAGTGAGTTTAGTGATGGCGGCTGCGGGGTGCTGGAACGGCGGTAATACCCATGTCAATTTTGGTGATGTATCTGTGGGTCAGCAGCTCATCGACCTGAAGTCGGCACTAGACGAAGGCGCCATTAGCGCCGATGAGTTTGCCCAAACCAAGGCCACGCTGTTGGCACTGAACTCGCTGTGTGAAAACACCGAGGCTGAAACCGATGACGAAGCGGATTCGGGGTTTGACTGGTTCTAAGGTGCCGTTGAATAGGCGAACTGGCTGGGCTGCTGCGCTGTTGTGTTTGGCCGCCGCCTGTGCGGATCCGGTGGGCAACGAGTATCGCGACATCGATCATTTGGCCATGGCCGAAGAGTGGCGAGACTGGGTCGTGGTGGGGTCGTTTGGTCCCAAAGGTCCGTTCACCCTAGTGAGCACCAAACTATGCCCGGCCAATCAGCCGTGTAATTTCTCTCACAACCGCCAAGGCCATACCTACGATGGTTTTACGGACTTTGAGTTAATGGTGTTGCGGCTGGAGTCGCCTCAAGCAGAAATCTCCCACGTCATCTTGCGCGGTGCGCAGAAGGTACAACCTGACTAGGCCGGTGCCTAGTCAACAATGGCGACGCAGCGCGTCCAGCCTGCGGATGCGCCTTTAATCTTCACCGGGAAACAGGCTACGGTAAAACCGTGACTCGGCAATTGGGCTAAGTTGCCGAGTTTTTCCATTTGCCAATAGGGAATTTCGCGGCCTGCTTTGTGACCCTCCCACACCATGCTGGGGTCGGGGTTTTCAGCCCAGCGTTTGGCAGTGTGGTTAAACGGTGCATCCCAAGACCAGCCATCCGTGCCGACTACGCGCACACCGCGCTCAGTGAGATATAAGGTGGCTTCGCGTCCCATGCCGCAGCCGGCGTCCACATAACCCGGCTCGCCAAACACGTCGCCGGCGCGGGTATTCACCAACACAATATCCAACGGTTGCAACTCGTGGCCAATGCGCGCCAGTTCCGCTTCGATATCCGCCGCACTGACCAAGTAGCCGTCTTCAAAGTGACGGAAGTCCAGTTTTACACCGGGTTTGAAACAGTACTCCAAGGGGGTTTCATCGATGGTTGGTGCTGGGTCTTGACCATGGTTAGTGGTGCTGTGGAAATGCCAAGGCGCGTCCATATGGGTGCCGTTGTGAGTGGACAAGGTGATGGTTTCCACCGCCCAGCCTTCGCCGTCGGGTAAATCATCGGGTTTAAGGCCGGGGAAAAAATGCGCCAGGCCGCCAGCCGTTTGCTGGTGATTCTGGTAATTGACCTTGGGGCTGCCGCCCGGATGGTCGGTGTGTTCGTTGTTATCGATGGCCACGGAAAGGTCGATGAACTGCGGCATGTGCTTCCCCTACGGGTTCCATTTGCAAGTGGGAGATCCTACCACTTGGCGCTGCCTGCTCGAAAGTTGGTTGCAATCTTGCGGCGTTGGCAACACATTTAAGGCACGTTAGAGGAGGACAACATAAAAGGAGAACAGCATGACCCGTACGGTAGAAGCACGCGAGGTGACCCCCGCCAAATTTGCCCACTACGTTTTGCGCGTGTCCGATATGGATGCATCCGTGGCCTGGTACGGCGCCGTCTTAGGGATGGAAGTGGTGCATCGCAATGACTTCATTTGTTTTCTCACCTACGACGACGAACACCATCGTATGGCCATGGTGCAGGTGCCGGCCAACGAGACGGTGGACCAAGCCACCCGGCTTGGCTTGCCGGGTCTGGACCATGTCGCCTACACCTTAAACTCGCTGGAAGAACTGCTGGCCACCTACAAACGCCTCAAGACACAAGACATACTCCCCGTGTGGCCGATCAACCACGGGCTCACCACCTCGATGTATTACGCCGATCCAGATGGCAACCGCGTGGAGTTCCAGGTTGAAAACCTCGACACCAAGGCGGAATTGCAAGCCTATATGCGTTCAGCTGCGTTTGCGGAAAACCCCATCGGCATAGACTTTGATCCTGAAAAACTGCTTGCCCGCTATGAGAACGGTGATCCGTTGGAAGAATTGTTAAAACAAGGTTCTGCTTAAGGCGCCAACCGCAAGCG
>JANQKS010000032.1 GCA_028281005.1 Pseudomonadales bacterium | reverse complement strand
TTGGGCTCACCGAAATAGTGCAGGAAAAACATGTGCAGGGTGTCAGCGAATGGAACAAGCGATATCTATACGCCAAACAAAGTTGGGGACACAGTTTAGATGACGCGGATATCGACCAGTGACTCCCTGTATGAGTAACCCGCTCTAAACAACGTTTTCCATAAACTCCGATATCGCATCGAGCCTACCCTGTACGCCACCCCGGGCGACGGGGTCTAATACCACGTGCTGTACCCCCGCGGCCTCTAACGCGCCCACGCGGTCTTGCATCTGGGCTACGCTGCCGGCAATCGACTTATCTCCTGCCATGGCCGCGGCGGGATCGAGGTAGACGCGCAAAGACAGGGTGATTTCGTTGGGATTGCGCCCCAGGTTTTCGGCATGCTTGCGCACCTGTGTAAACTCTTGTTCAACAACCGTCAGGGGCTGAAAGGCGGCATGGAAGCCGCTGCCGTATTGCGCGGCGCGCCGAAACGCGGCATCACTGCTGCCGCCGACCCAAATGGGCACCGGTTGTTGAATCGGTTTAGGCTCAAAGCCAACCGGCGGAAGCTGGTAAAACTTACCGTCAAACTCCGGCGTGGCCGCGCTAAACAGTTGATCAAACAACTGTAGTTGTTCATCCGTACGTTTGCCGCGTTGATCCCAAGGCATGCCCAGAATGGCGGCTTCTTCCGCCATCCAACCAATACCTACGCCGAGAATCAGTCTGCCGTTGGACAACACATCCAATGTTGCCAGCTGTTTTGCGGTCGCCACCGGCGGCCGGTAGGGCAAAATCAGCACGGTAAAACCGAGACGCAGTTTAGAAGTCACCCCGGCAACAAACAGTTGTGTGCCAATGGGGTCAAGCCAGCCCATATCCGGCGCTGGCGCAAATGAGCCGTCATCGGTATAGGGGTATTTAGACTCAATTTCCGCTGGCCAACAGACATGGTCGCTGACCCAAGCGGATTCACAGCCGATTTGTTCCAGGCGTTGGGCAAAACTTGTCAATGTCGCCGCGTCGACCTGGCGACCCAAGTGCGGCAAGTGTGCGCCATAGCTAATCCCCATATTTTCTCCCATCTTCCTTCCCCTTGCTCTTTTGCAGAACGTACTGCGTTGCCGGGGATGTTATGCAAAGATAAAGGACATGCACAACAATGCCGTTCACGCGAAGCAATTGGTATTTACACAGCGATGCCGCGTTGGCGTGCATGCACGCTGATGAGGTCTCACACTTTGGCGGAGTGGAAAAACATCGCCGCCTAACCGACTATGTGTCTTCCTTGGTGGTGAGTCGTCCGCGTTGAGCTGGAAGTTGCGCTTCTGTTGTTTGATTGTGTTGGCATGGGTGTGGGTCGGCCGGGCGTATGCGGATTCGACCGAATATCAGTCGGAGTTGCCACTCACAGGTGATCGCACCCTGAAATTTAGTGTTGAGCGGGCCACCTGGATGTCCATCGATGTGGCCCCGGATGGGCAACAGTTGGTGATCGAGATCTTAGGGGATCTGTACCTGCTGCCCATCAATGGCGGTCGTGCGGAACCGCTTTCGGTGGGGATGGGGTTCGATTCTCAGCCGCGCTTTTCGCCTGATGGCAACCACGTCACCTTTATCAGCGATCGCAGCGGTGCGCAGCAAGTCTGGCTGTTGGAGCTGGCCACCGGTGAGTTTCGCAAGCTTACTTCAATGGGTGACGATATGGAGCTGGCTTCCCCCAGTTGGTCGCCCGATGGCCGCCATGTGGTGGTTTCTCAAGGCTCGTTTGACCTGGCGACCCATGAGTTGTGGGCGTATGCCATCGAGGGTGGCAGTGGCGTGCAGTTAACCAAGGCAAAGCCGAAGACAGATACGCCGCGTCACCGGCGGCACAATGCCTTGGGCGCCGTGTACGACCCGAGTGGACGATATTTATACTATGCCCGCAAAACCGGTGGATTTGGCTACAACCTGCGTTTCCCAGGGTGGCAGATAGCGCGCCGGGACTTACGCACCGGTGTAGAGGACATCCTCACTTCCGCGCGCGGCAGCGCCATGCGGCCGCTGCTGTCGCCGGACGGTAGACAGCTGGTGTACGCCACCCGGCACGAGCAGCACACCGGCCTACGCATCCGAGATTTAGACAGCGGCGACGATGCGTGGTTGGCCTACCCAGTGCAACGGGATGAACAAGAATCCCGCTTCACGCGAGATTTAATGCCGGGTTATGCGTTCACGCCCGATGGCGGCAGTGTCATTATCACTCGCGACGGCGGCCTGGCGCGGATTAACCTCGCCGACAAACGCGTCAGCAAGATCCCGTTTCAAGTAGACATTGAAAAACAAGTTGTTCAACGCTTAGCGTTTCCATACCGTGTTGGCCTCGGTCCGGTAAAGGCGCGAGTATTGCGCGATGCTGAGATGTCGCCGGATGGCTCGCAGTTGGCGTTTGCTGCCTTTTCGCGCATCTACCTACATCACTTTGCGACGGCGGAAACGGTTGCCGTTTCACCGCCGGGACTGGTAGCGGCTTACCCAAGTTGGTCTCCCAGCGGGCGTGAACTGGTATACGTGAGTTGGAATGTCAGTGGTGGGCACATCTATCGCAGCCGCGCACGGGCAAACGCCAGACCCCGGCAGTTAACCGGGCAAGCCGGTTTTTATCTGTCTCCGGCGTGGAGCCGGGACGGTGAAAGAATTGTAGCGGTGCGCGGATCAGCGCATGAGCGCTTGTTGGCCCAAGGGCGGGTAGGTCCCACGGTTGGCGCTGACATCATTTGGTTACCCGCGAAAGGCGGCCAAAGCAGTGTGGTCATGTCCGCGCGCGGTTTAGGGCACCCTCACTTCGGTCCGGAGCCCGACCGTATATACCTGCACACGATCTACCCGCCGGTGCCCGGTAAATCTCGCGCTGGATTGGTGTCGGTGCGTTATGACGGTACGGATCGCCACAATGTTGTTTCTTTCAGTGGGCCGGGCATATTCAATCAAGGTGATGATGTCGGTGCACAAACTTCACAAATCTCGCCGGATGGACGGCATGTTTTGTTGCGTCATGCCCAACAACTTTATGTTGCGGCGCTGCTGCCGCATGTGCCGTCGCAACATGTGCGCCTCAACAAACCGCAATTACCCTTGGCGCAGCTGACGGATGTAGGTGCGGATTTCAGCGGCTGGAGTCATGACGGCCAGCACATCACCTGGAGCGTGGGTAACCGCTTTCATCAGCGTCCTTTGGACAGCGTGGAGTTTAGGCAGGAGGAAGCGAAGGACGAAACGAAGGACGATGCTAAAGGCGATCCCAGCCACAAGAACACCGAGGACAGGTCAGCAGAGGAAGACGACAGCATCGCCGAGGCGCATGACGCAGTGGTGTATCAGGACATAGACCTGTACATGCCGCGCCACGTACCGCAAGGGGTGCTGGCGTTGGTCAACGCAACGCTGATTCCCATGGCGGCCAACGACTTAGAAGCCCCGGCCAATCGAGTCATTGCGGACGGGGTAGTGGTGGTGCGCGGGGATAGAATTGAGTCGATTGGCGCAGCTGCACAGACAGAGATTCCCGCGGAGGCCGCTATCATCGATGTGCAAGGCCAGTTTGTCTTGCCGGGATTTGTGGACACCCACGCGCACTATCGCGTCGCCAGAGATGTTCCCGGCATCAGCAATGCGGCTTTTCTTGCCAACCTGGCCTACGGGGTGACCACCGGGATGGACGTACAACCGTCCACCTTGGATCTGTTGGCCGCTCAGGAGTTGGTGGATGCGGGGTTAATGATAGGACCGCGGGCTTTTTCCACCGGACCCGGTGTGTTCATGAACAACAGCTTCAAATCCCAACAGCATGCCGTGAATGTGCTGCGGCGTTACAAAGAGTTTTACCAGGTCAGGAATATCAAGGCCTACATGGTTGGCGCGCGTAAACAGCGGCAGTGGCTGGTCGCGGCGGCTCGGGAGCTGCAGATGATGCCCACCACGGAAGGTGCGCTGGACATGGAGATGGATCTCACCCACGCCATCGATGGCTTCAGCGGGCTGGAGCACAACTATCCGGTGCCGAACTTGTACGCAGACGTGATAGAGCTGACTGCGCAAACACGCCTGGCTTATACGCCAACGTTGTTGGTGAACTACGGTGGGCCTTGGGCGGAGAACGCGTTTTATAGCCAGTTTTCTCCCCACGATGATCCCAAACTGCGGCGCTTTACACCGTATGCGGAACTGGCGCCGCGCACCTTACGGCGCGCATGGTTCCATGAGCGCGAGTACGTTTATCCCACGGTGGCTGCCTCGGCTCGCAAAATTCTGCAAGCCGGCGGTCAGGTGGGGGTGGGTTCACACGGGCAGTTGCAGGGCCTGGGTTTTCATTGGGAATTGTGGGCGCTGGCCAGTGGCGGTTTGACGCCTGCGCAAGCTTTGCGCATGGCGACCCTTGGCGGCGCGCAAATGTTGGGGATCGCCCAGGATGTAGGTTCGCTTGAGGCGGGTAAGCTGGCGGATCTGTTGGTGTTGTCGACGAATCCCCTGGAGGACATCAACAATACTCTGTCGTTAACCCGCGTCATGAAGGGGGGTGAACTGTATGATGCGGATACACTGGATCAACTTTGGCCGACGCAGCAACCTTTGCCGCCACAATGGTGGTGGCGCAGCGGGCCACACCACTTAACACCCGAATCCGCTCCCTAACAAGAAAGGTAAAACGCCCATGACACGCATCGCCCTTGCCGGCATATCTCACGAAACCAATACTTACTGCGCCGGTTTCACCGCCAAGGCAGACTTTTACGCTTACCGTGGTGCAAAGATGTTGGGGACGACCGGGCAGGAATCAGACGTCGGTGGGGCGGTGGATGCCTGTCAACGCTTAGGCTGCGAAGCCGTACCGATTCTGTTTGCCAGCACTCAACCCAGCGGCACTATTGAACGTGCCGCGTATGAAGACTTTAAACAGGAGATTCTCGACGGTCTGGCTACCGCTGGGCCGTTGGATGGCTGTGTTTTGCTGCTGCATGGCGCCGGTGTGGTGGACGGTATTGCGGACTTGGAAGGTGACCTGGCAGCCGCAGTACGTGACCTGCTGGGTAACGTGCCCATTACCGCCAGCTTCGACCTGCACGGCAATCTCACCCAGCATATGGCGGATCAGCTCAATGGTGTCTTCGTCTGTCATCACTATCCGCACATCGACATGCACCAGCGCGCGGCGGAAGCAGTGCAGGCTGTGCATGACATGGTCAACAGCGGCCGCCGCGGGCGCTGTGTGTTGTTGCGCCTACCGATGTTGTTACCCACCACCACCACCTATGAAGGGGTCGGCGAAGAAATGCTGGAGCGCCTGCTGTGGCACGAAGTTGAAGGCGGAGGTATAGATTTAAGTTGGTGCCACGGCTTTCCCTACACCGATGTCGAACATGTGGGGAGTTTTGTTATCGCCAGCTTCTACGAGGAGCACGGCGAGACAGCAATCGCGCATGCGCAGGCGTTTGCCGATGAGTTGTGGCAAGCGCGCGAACGTTTCCGTGTGCACAGTCTGGACGCGGATGAAGCGGTGGCTGCTGCACAAGCCGAGCAAAGCTACCCAGTGGTCATCCATGAAACGTCGGACAACTGCGGCGGCGGTACGCCGGGTGACGGTACTCACTTGCTGCGCGGCATGTTGGAGGCGGGTCTTGGCAGCGACGCCTGCTTTGCGTTCCTAGTGGATCCTGCCACTGCGGCGCAAGCGCATGACGCCGGTGTCGGTGCCGACATCGATATTGTGCTGGGTGGCAAAACCGACCATTTGCACGGTAAACCGCTACATGCCCGTGCCTATGTGAAAGCGCTGCATGATGGGCGTGTAGTCATGCAACACCTGTTTAAAGGCACACCGCTTAACCTCGGCCCCATGGCGCGGCTGGTGATCGACGATATGGATGTGGTGGTGGCGTCCCGCCGCAGCCAGACCTTTGATCAAGAACCGTTTTTAGCCGTCGGCATCGACGTAATGAAATATAAGTATGTTGCCCTAAAAAGCTCCAATCACTTCCGTGCAGGCTTTCAACATCTGGCCGGGGCCATCGTTACTGCCGATACACCGGGATTAACCACCCACAAAATTGAGGTTTTCCCCCGACAAAACACCGCGCGCAGACTGTGGCCGTTGCACGACAACGCACAGTTTCCGGAACCATAAAAGATAGGAGAGCCACTTATGCAGAGCAAAGTATGTTTGGTGACCGGGGTTGGACCGGGCACGGGAGCCGCTGTGGTGCGGCGCTTTGCGGATGACTATCAGGTGGCCATGTTGGCACGCTCGGAAGAGCGGCTGGCGGAGCTGGCCGCTGAAATCCCTAACGCCCACGCGTATCCCTGTGATGTGACAAACACAGAACATCTGGTAGAGGTGGTAGGGCAGATTGGCCAAGATCTGGGCGATGCACCATCGGTGGTGGTGCACAACGCGGTTCGCGGCGCGTTTGGCTCATTTATGGAAATTGACCCAGCGGTGCTGGAAGAGAATTTTCAGATCAACACCATGTCGCTGTTGCATCTGGCCAGAGCGACGGCACCGGCGATGATCGAAGCCGGCGAAGGCTCCATTGTGATCACCGGTAACACGTCCGCCTATCGGGGCATGGCGTACTTTGCCGGTTTTGCCCCCACCAAGGCGGCGCAACGGATCCTTGGCGAAGCCATGGCCAGAGAGTTGGGGCCTCAAGGTGTGCATGTGTCCTTTGTGGCCATCGACGCGGTTATTGATCTGGAATGGACGCGTAAACGTTACGCAGGTAAACCGGACGAGTTTTTTTGCCAGCCGGCGGACATAGCGGAAGAGTGTTACCGCCTGGCCCATCAACCCCGTTCCGCGTGGACGTTCTCGTCAGTCATACGTCCGTTTGGCGAACACTGGACCCTAAATTCTTAAGCGTTTGGTAAAAAACCCGCGACGCTGACGCGACGCGGGTTTTTGTAGGTTAGCCTGCCTCTGATCGGCGCGAGTTACTGTCCTTCGTACTTACGTACTTCAGCGCGACCCACCACCATGTGATGCACCTCATCGGGCCCGTCCGCGATACGTAGCGTACGCTGACCGGTGTACATGCCGGCCAATGGGGTCCATTGAGAGACGCCGGTAGCCCCGTGCATTTGGATGGCCTGGTCGATGATCTTGCAGATCTTCTCCGGCACCATGGCTTTCACCGCGCTGACATACACGCGGGCTTCTTTGTTGCCGAGCACGTCCATGGCTTTGGCGGCTTGCAACACCATCAAGCGGCAGGCATCAATCTCGATCCGCGCACGGGACACAACTTCAATGTTTTTGCCCAGTTGGATGATGGGTTTACCGAACGCAACGCGCGAGGATGCGCGGCGAATCATCAGTTCCAGCGCGCGTTCACCCGAGCCGATGGAACGCATGCAATGGTGAATGCGCCCGGGGCCGAGACGCACCTGAGAAATCTCAAAACCACGGCCTTCACCGAGCAGAATGTTTTCTTTCGGCACCCGTACGTTGTCGAACAAGATGTGCATATGACCGTGTGGCGCATCATCGTTGCCGAACACCTGCATACCTTCGAGGATTTTTACGCCGGGGGTGTCGATGGGCACCAGGATTTGGGATTGCTGTTTGTGTGGCGGCGCATCGGGTGATGTTTTCACCATGGTGATCATCACTTTGCAGCGCGGGTCACCAGCGCCGGAGGCGTAGTATTTTTCGCCGTTGATGACCCATTCGTCGCCGTCCAGCTCAGCCTTGGTGCTGATGTTTTTGGCATCGGACGACGGCAGGTTCGGTTCGGTCATGGCAAACGCAGAACGAATCTCGCCGCTGAGCAGCGGCTCCAACCACTGTTTCTTCTGCTCTGCTGTGCCGACACGCTCCAACACCTCCATGTTGCCGGTATCCGGCGCGGAGCAATTGAGAGTTTCGGATGACAGCGGGTTTTTGCCGAGTTCGTTGGCGATGTAGGCGTAATCGAGGTTAGAAAGCCCTTCGCCGGTGTCTGCGTCCGGTAAGAAGAAATTCCACAGGCCGGAGTCTTTGGCTTTTTGCTTGGCGCCATCCAGCAGCTCAAGTTGGCGTGGATGCCACGACCAGCGGTCTTCTTTTTCGTTGTGTAAGGCGTAGAACTCTTCGGTGATCGGGTCTACGTTTTCTTTGATGTGTTTTTTTACCGCGTCGAGAAGGGGCTGGGCCTCTTCCGACATGGTCAGGTCAAAAAGATCCGGATTCTCCAGAGCAGCTTCTGCCATGTTCCCCTCTTTGCATTGGTGGTTGAGTGAAGGGAGTAATATTACTCAATACAGTGGAGCCCACGCTATAGGTAGATACCACCGAGTCAGACGGTTTAACACGCTGGGTGTATGCGTTGCTCTAGTTTAAAACCTGGTAGCCGCGCCCACGCAAACAGTTGCGCACCACTCGCTCACGTTCATTGACACCTCGGCCGGCGCCTTTGGCTGCCCCCACCGTAGCACCGGCGCCTGCCGCCCGTTGCGCGGTGTTGCTATTGCCCACTGCCGCACCGACCGCAGCGCCTACCACGGCACCGGCAACCGCACTGCCCGCCGCTTTTTGACCCACTTTAACCTGGTCTGCGATGACGCGGCACTCAGCCAGGTCCTGACGGTATTTAGCCGTGTTGACGCCTTTCGGGTCGATGATGGGATCACTTGCGCAGGCCGCCAAGAGCGTTGCAGTTAGCAGCAGGAATATGGATTTAGTGTGCATGTTCACCTCAAGTTACTACTGCGGCTATTCAAAAGTGGCTTGCCTGAATCAATGCTGAACAAAACCTATTGCAAAGTTATAGCAGAGGACGGATCGCCACCTCTTTGCCATTGCGTGCCGCAGAGTCATATAGGGCATTTAACATCGCTTGCACCATCACGCCGTCGCTGGCAGGTGCTGCACATGGTGCGCCGTACAGCAAGTGGTCGACAAAGGCGTCCACTTTGCTCAAGAACACACTGTTGAAGTCCGTGGCGCCAAGCCAGGCGGGGGTTTTATCCACCATGTGGCCGGATTCATCAGTGTGAAACACGCAAGGCTCCCAGGTGGCGCCGCCGCGTTCGCCCATCAGTTGAAAATTCATCAGGCTGCGTTTAGGAATGTGCGCGGCGTAGGCAGCTTCTATGTGCATGATCGCCCCGTTGTCAAAACGCACCCGGCCGATGGCCAGGTCTTCCACGTCATGGGTCCGGTAGTCCCAGTCGGGCCACAGACTGGCAATGTCACCCGACGGCCGGTTACCCAGGTAGGTGAACATATCGGCGCTGGCGCTGACCGGCTGTGGGCTACCCATGGTGTAGTGCGCCATCTCTAGAGCGTGCACACCTATGTCAATTAACGGGCCACCGCCGGACATCGCTTTACGCCCGAAGTCACCCCAATTGGGAATACCCCGCCGCCGTAGCGCTTGTACTCGGCCGAACAGGATTTTACCGAAGGCATCTTCCTCAAACAGGCGGCGTAGGTATTGGGTGCGCGGGTCCAGGCGGTATTGAAAACCGATGACCAAACTGTGTCCGCTGTCGTGCGCGGCCCGGTACATGCGTTTGGCTTCGCTGAGCGTCATGGCCATGGGTTTTTCGCACAACACATGACAGCCGGCGCGTAGCGCCGCAATGGCAGGGGCTGCGTGGAAGCGGTTGGGGGTACAGATGCTGACAGCGTCTAGGTTTTCTTTGCGCAGCATCTGCCGGTAGTCGGCGTAGACGGCGCTTTGAGGGTGGCTTGCTTGCCTTTTATCCAGAGTGTCGTGGTCGACATCCGCAAACGCCACAAGTTGGGTGTCGTCACGGTCGGCGAAACGTGACATCTGTAAGCCAGCGATGTCGCCGCAGCCGATAAATCCAATACGCAGTTTGTTTTGCTTGGCCATATGTGTGTAGCGAGAGGTTGTTAGCTGGCGGCCGCCCGCTCAATGCGTGGGTAGTACAGGGCCAGCAGTATACTGCGTGTGAGCATAAAAACGCTCATGGTCAGCCACACGGCGTGATAAGCCAGCGCATCCAAACTAAGCCACAACCCCAGGGCCCACACCAGAGCGGACGCAAACATGGCGTTGCGCATTTCCACAATATGGGTGGTGCCGATAAAGATACCGTCAAACAAAAACGCCCACACACACAGCAACGGCGCCAGCGCCAGCCAGGGCAGAAATTCTGCCGCGGCTTGCTGCACCTCGGTGCTGACGGTTAACCAGCTGATAAACGTGTCGCCGCCGAGCCAATAGGTCCCACCTGTGAGCACTGCGAGGCTCATCGCCCAGTAGGCGGCGTACAACGTGGTGCGCCGCAACGCATGGGCCTGTCGCGCGCCGTAGGCGTATCCCGCCAGAGTTTCCGCGGCATGAGCAAATCCGTCCAAACTGTAGGTCATGATAAAAAACAGTTGCATGAGCACACCGTGGGCGGCGAGGGTGACTTCTCCCATGCGTGTGGCCACTACGGTGCCGACAAAAAAGGGCAGTTGGACAAAAAAAGTGCGGATGATGAGGTTGCTGCTGACGTGGAACAATGCGCGCACGGCGGCTGTCCGCCACAGCTCAACAGACTTGCCGCCTTGCCAGCCTTGAATGCGTAGCGCCCGCAACACCAACACCCACCCGGTGCAGGCAGCGCCCACCTCACTGATGACCGTACCTAGGGCAACGCCAGCCACTCCCATATCAAATACCAGCACCAACACCAGATCCAACACCAGGTTGGTGAGGTTCAGGCTGACGCTGAGCAGCAAAGTGTCGCGCATGCGCTGTAGACCAAACAGCACACCCAACTCAACGAGATAAATCAGCAGCGCCGGGGCGCCAAAGATGCGGATGTCGTAATACTGCGCCGCCAGGCTGGCCACCTGGGGTGTGGCATCAAACAGGGCAAACAACAGATAAGCCAAAGGCCACTGCAGCAGCACGATGCTCAGCCCCAATACCGCTGCCACCCCGGTGCCGCGTTTAAAAATGGCGGCCACTTCCGGTACGGCATTTGCGCCGAACGCTTGGGCGGCAAGCCCGGTGGTCCCCATACGCAGGAAGCCAAATAACCAATACACCGCGCTGAACATCGCGGCACCCATGGCCACCGCGGCAATGTAGGCGGGGTCGGGCAGTCGGCCCATGACCGCCACGTCCGCCACACCCACCAGCGGTATGGTGATGTTGGCGAGGATGACAGGCCAGGTCAGATGCCAGATGCGGCGATGCCAGGCACGGGTGCTCTGCGGCAGCGCGTCAGGCACGGGCGTAAGTCAGGTTAGCTGAAGAGATTAGCCGCCGCTGGAAGTTTGGGTATAAGCCAGGGAAGGGTCCGGTTCCGGCGGTGGTTGGCGATTGGTCCATGCTTTGAATCTTGCCAGGGTATGGTTCCAATCTTCCACCATCAGGTACAAACAAGGGACCAACAGCAGGGTGATGAAGGTCGCAAACAGCACACCCCAGGCCAGCGATACCGCCATAGGTACAAAGGGACCGGTGGCCGGTGTTTGTGTGGACATGAGCGGTATCAGCCCCACAAAGGTGGTCACCGAAGTTAACAAGATGGGTCGAAAGCGCACCACGCAAGCGGCCAGCACCGCTTCCATAATGTCTTTACCCTCACGGCGTTGGCGGTTGGCATAGTCAACGAGCACTAAAGATGCATTCACCACTACACCTGATAGCGCCACAATGCCTAGCGCGGAGAAAAACATCAGCTGTACGTCCATGACAAAGTGGCCAACGATAGCGCCCACCGCACCAAACGGAATGACGCTCATAATGACAAAAGGTTGCAGATAGCTGCGCAGCGGTATGGCCAACAGACCGTAAATCACCACCAGCGAAAACAGTGCACCGATTAACAGGCCACCCATGGCGGTGGCGCGTTCTTCTTGTTCGCCACCCAGATCAAATTCTATTTTGGGAAATTTCGCCACAATCATGGGGATCACTTCCGCGCGTATGCTGGCGCTGACTTCTTCCGGCGAGACCATGGTGCGGTTGACATCGGCGCTGACTGAGACTGTTCTGCGGCCGTCCAATCGATTGATGGCAGAGTAGCCGCGGCTGATGTCAAAGCGTGCGACCGAATAGAAAGGCACTTCGTTGCCGTCCGGCGTACGGATGTACATGTCTTCCAGATTACCGATGGACTTCCGTTCACTTTCCGGGAA
This sequence comes from Pseudomonadales bacterium, assembly GCA_028281005.1. Taxonomy (GTDB): domain Bacteria; phylum Pseudomonadota; class Gammaproteobacteria; order Pseudomonadales; family Azotimanducaceae; genus UBA4421. Next base: position 5,597 of record JANQKS010000032.1, on the reverse strand, counting down.
ACGCACCATCACACGCACGTCGTCTTGGTCGCGCTGTATGCGTTGCGCTTCGTTGCCATAAAAGGCGCTGCGCACCTGGCTGGCAAGGTCTGCCAACGTTAGGCCAAGGTTACGCGCTTCAGGCAGCAAACTTAGTTGGATCTCTTGTTTGCCGGAGCGAAATGAATCGGTGATGTCGAACACGCCATCGTAGCGCGTTAGTTCCGCTTTCAGCTCTTCTGCAGCACGGCGTAATTCATCAACATCTTTGCCTTGTAGCTGGAATTCAATGGCCGCGCCTGCGGAATAGGCATCGGAGTCAAACGACAATTTCACCGCGTCGGAGATAGGACCGACATGTTCGCGCCAGCGCGCCGCCACCACTTTGGAGGAGAGGTTGTTGCGTTCGGCTAACGGAGCAAGATCAATGACCACTTCCGCCAGATTGCTGCGTCCAGGACCGGGCGGCCGTCCCGGCCCGGAGCGATCCACAGTCTGCCCTACGCTGAGCAAGACGTTGCGAATCAACGGCTGGGGTAAGCCCAATTCCGCGGTCATGTCTTTGTTGAGGCGCTCTGCCGCGGCTTCTATACGTTGAGCCGCTGCCATGGTGGTCTCAGCGGCAATCCCTTCTGGCATTTCCAATGCTGCGTACACACGTTCACCTTCCACTGCCGGGAAGAAGCCAAATACTACGCGGCCACTTAAGATGAGTGACAAAGCCAAGATCAGAAAACCAATACACACCGCCGCGGTGACATACCGCCAGCGCAGAACTTTGTGTACAAATGGCATGTATTTGTTGGAGGCGATGTTCTCCAACCAGGTGGATAAGCGGCCTTGGAAACGGTTCCAGCCGGCGGACAAACCCGTCGAAGGTTCGCTGTGCTTACGGTGTGCAAGATGTGACGGCAAGATGAGCTGTGATTCGATGATTGAACACACTAAGGCAAAAATTACCACCCAGCCGATGGGTGCAAAAAAGCCGGACATACGCCCTTCCACCATAATCAACGGCAAAAAGGCCGCAATGGTGGTCAGCACGCCGAAGATGACCGGTACGGAAACCTCCCAGGTACCCTCTACCGCCGCCTGTAGAGGCGGTTTACCCATCTGTTCGTGGCCAAACACCCGTTCCCCCACCACGATAGCGTCGTCCACCACAATACCCAGCACCAGGATAAAGGCCATGACGGTCATGGTGGAGATGTTAATGTCGGTAAAGGGTAGGGCGCCTAAGGTGCCGAGCAGCGCCACAGGTATACCAATGGCGACCCACATGGCCACGCGGAAACGCAGGAACAACGCCAGTATCACCAGCACCAATAACAAGCCGCCGCCCGCATTACGCTGCAGCACGGACATACGTTCCTTGAGGCTATCTGAGGTGTTAATCCAGATGTCGAGCGCGATACCTTCGGGCATTTCGGTGCGCGTTTGATCTACCAGCTTGGTGACATCCTCGGCGATCTGTATCAGGTCTTCATTACCCACCTGGGAGACGTTAACCACCACCCCGCGCTGGCCGTTGAAGCGTGCCAGCAGATCACCTTCTTCGAAGGTATCGCGAATGGTGGCCACATCGGACAGATACACGCGGGTGCCGTCTTTGCGAGTTAACACCACCACATCTTCAAATTCTTGCCCCCAATAGGCTTGACCGGTAGTGCGTATGAGAATTTCGCCGTTGCGCGTTTTGATGGTGCCGCCGGGCATGTCCAGCGAGCTGTTGCGGATGGCGCGGCTGACCTGCTCCAGCGTCATGCCGTAGCGGCGCAGTTCGCGCTCTGATACCTCGATGGAAATTTCGTATGGGCGTATATAGTCCACTGCCACTTGGGAAATACCATCCACCGCGGCGATGTCGTCGCGCAGACCGCGCGCCAGTTCTTTTAAGGTGCGTTCTTCCGCATTGCCGCTCACCGCAATTTGTACCACCCGGCGGGTGATTGCAGCCTTGGCGACGATGGGTTTTTCAGTCTCCGCTGGGAAACTGTTGATGCCATCGACGCGGCTTTTGATTTCGTTTAAGACGGATACTTCTTCAGCATCCATGTTTAATTCCGCCATCACATTGCACCTACCTTCAGTGGCGGTACTGCGCAGCTTGTCGATACCTTCTAAGCCTTCGATCGCCTCTTCGATGCGGATACACACCGAGCGCTCAACTTCCACTGGCGCGGCGCCCAGGTAGGGCACTTGTACGGTGACCACTTTGACGTCGAAATTAGGGAATTCTTCCTGGTTGGTGCTGATCGCACCGTAGGCGCCGCCCAGCAATAGCAGGATCATCAGCAGGTTAGACGCAACCGGATTATGTGCAAACCAACGGATGGCGGTATGCATAGTGAGTGCTCGGCGAAAGTTGTGGCGAACGCCGTTAGGCGTCCTCAACCACGGGGTTGACGGTCATACCTTCGATGGCGGTTTGGATGGGGGAGAGGCAGACCCGCTCACCGCTGCTTAAGCCGGACTTCACCAGCACGTTGTCCTGGTACAAACGTAACGGCTCTACGGCACGAAAACGCAGCTTATCGTCGGCATCAACCACCAGCACCTGATCATTGTTGCGCAGCGCGGAGCGCGGTAGCACAACGATATTTTCTGCTGACAAACCTTCTATCTCCGCCTCGACAAATAAACCTACGGACAACGGCAGTTGTTCGGCGTCATTGGCAACCCGTGCCACCAACTGCACCATGCGGCTGGACACATCAATTTCCGCTTCGGTGCGGACGATGCGCCCGCTCCAGCTTAGCTTCTGCCCGGCATATTCGGTGGTGAGCTCCACCTTGGGCTGCAGCTGCTCGGGGAGCTCACCGCGTAAAGTGGCGGGTAGGTTCAAAAATGCCAACTGACGATCAGCGATAGGCAAACGGACTTCTACCTGATCGCTGGCGTAAAGCGTCGCGATGGCTGAACCGCGAGAAATAAATTGACCGATGTCGACGTTTTCCGAACGAACCAAACCGGTAAACGGCGCTTTGATCTGGGTGCGCTCCAGGTCCTGGCGCGCTTGATCAAAGTTGACCCGCGCATCCTGCAGCGCAGCTTCAGCCACACGCAACGCGCGGAGCGCGTTTTCCAGCTGCGAACGAGAGGTCAGCTTGCGCTCTGCCAGGCTGGCCAGACGCTGATGTTCAAAGCGAGCGTGTTGCTGTTCGGCTTCGGCGCGCACCAAGGCGGCCTGGGCGCGGTCGCGTTTGTTGCGATAGTCGAGCTCATCAACCCGAGCCAACACCTCACCCTGAGTGAAGTAACCGCCGGCTACCAGTTTGGGTGACATCCACACTACGCGGCCGGATACTTCCGGTATAAGTTGCGTCTCTGTTGACGGCATGACGGTGCCTTGAGAGTGCACCTTGAGTTGCACTGCCTCGGGGTGAACTTCGCGGATGCGCACCGTGGTGGGAATCGGTTTTTGTGCGGCGGGCTCCAATACTGGGGCGGTGGCCATCAGCGTAACCGCGCCGAACAGGAACACCACCACAATAACCAGTGGGATAATGAACGTACGCATCATTGGGCAACAGCCTCCAAGCTGACATCTTCACGAGCTGCTGCGAAGGCACGCATCATGGTTTCGCGGTTGAGATTAGAAAACTCTTTAAACGCATCGCGCAGGGCTTCTTTGTCACGGTTTTCAAAAGCGTTGTCTAACTGTTGGGAAAAGCCGTGATACGCGTCCGCGTCGAAGTGGGTAAAGGGGTGTAAGGCGGTCAAGTTTGGCGCCATCTGGTTGATCAGCGTACGCGCGATGAGGCGCAGCGGCAGGTTTTGACTGGTGAGCATGATGGCATGCATCAGCTCAAAACGCGCCAAAGTGGCCGCTTCGGTGTCAAGGTTTTCTTCCATCAAACGCTGGGCGCGATTACGGATCTGCTCGATCTCCTCATCGCTGGCGACGTCGATACATTGTTCCGCCGCGTCGTTTAACAGGTTATCGATCACCACCATGATCTGGTCGACCAGATTGGCATCCGGCAAATCACCTTGAGCGAGCATGTGGCCAATCACATCCAGGCTGGCTTCACCATGGTCTTTCACCCGAGCGCCGCCGGGCTGAACGTCAGCCAAACCGATTTGCTCGAGTTTTTTCATGGCTTCGCGTACGGCGCCGCGATTGGCGTCAAAGCGCGCGGCTAGATCGCGTTCAGACGGCAACCGCTCGGACACGCGGTAGTGTCCAGAGAGAATGTCTTTAATCAGACTGCCAGCAATTTGGTCGTGTTTACCAGCCACTAATGCGGCTCCTGTCGTTTGTTGTTCTTGTTTCGTTTGCGTTTCGTTTGCGCGGATATGGATTAATTGGTCTGTCCGAGTTGGTCAGACCAAATTGGTCGGGGCAAGTTTAGGGGAAGCGCACTAAAGGTCAAGCACTTTGTTACGGCAGGTAACGAAATGCGACTTTGCGCACGCTTTTTGAGTAGAAATGCCTCGGCAGGCTGGCTTTTACGGGGCGCGTCGGTCTAGCAGGTGGCCTTGGCGCAGCAACTGCTCAACTTTCTTGCGCCGTTCAGTAGGCCGAATGTCCCAGTAGCTCTCTTCAAACACCGGCTTTTCCACCCGCAGCAATACCCCCATGGCCGCGGGGGCGGCCAAGTTGGCCAGCAGCAGCGCAAGTGTCGGGTTGGTTTCGTCATGCACCAGGATATCGGCTTCGGTGATGCCGTCTTCACCCAAGGTGACGGTCTCCAACGCCAGTGTCTGCGGGTTCAGGCGCAGGCCTTTGTCGCTGTCTTTGCCGTAGATGAGCGGTTCACCGTGTTTAACGTGAATCTGGGTGTCCGCCGCAGTTTTCTTGGCCGCTACGTCGTCAAACACGTCTTTGTTATAAACGATACAGTTCTGCAGGATTTCCACAAAGGCAGTGCCTTTATGATCGCGGGCTTCAACCAGCAGACCCGGCATGGTCTTCTGATCGATGTCCACGCACCGCGCGAAGAAAGTGGCGCCCGCGCCGATGGCAAATTGCCCGGGCCGCAGCGGCGCTTCCACGGAACCCTGCGGGCTGGTGGGGCTAGCCGTTCCAGGCCGCGAAGTGGGTGAGTACTGGCCCTTGGTAAGGCCGTAGATTTCGTTGTTAAACAGCAAGATGTTCAGGTCGATGTTCTTGCGCAAAGTGTGCAGCAAATGGTTACCGCCGATGGATAAACCGTCACCGTCGCCGGTCACCACCCATACTTCTAGCTCCGGGTTTGCCAGCTTTACACCGGTGGCGAAAGACGGCGCGCGTCCGTGAATGGTGTGGAAACCATAAGTTTCAATGTAATACGGCATGCGCGAAGAGCAACCGATGCCGGACACAAACACGGTTTTTTCCGGCTGGGAACCGCCGTCCGCCAAGGCGCGTTGGACACCTTTCAATATCGAGTAGTCACCACACCCCGGGCACCAACGGACTTCCTGGTCAGTGGCAAAATCTTTGAAGGTAAGCGCATTCATGAATAGTTTCCTTTAGCTCTCAATAGCACCTAGCTAACGCTCGCTTAGCTTCCAACCTGTTGGATGCGTTGCGGGGCGAGCTCCGCGATAGCGGTCTTGATTTCGTTAACGTTCAGCGGTTGGCCGCTGACTTTGTTGTACTGCACCAGATTTTGATTCAATTTGTCGCGCAG
>JANQKS010000029.1 GCA_028281005.1 Pseudomonadales bacterium | reverse complement strand
GGTCCTTGGGCGTTGTTGGCGCACCTTGATAGGGCCCAACCCCACCGGCGGTACGCCGTCTAGCCCAAAAACCCCACAAACCCGCTGATCCTATGTTTTTAAGTGGTTTGAGCACTAGGGCAGGTCTTGAATTCATGGAAGTACCCTTATTCTGGGGAGCAGCCCACCGAGTAACTGCTGAGATTCTCGAGGAAGAGCAGAACCGTCTAGACCCGGAGTTGGATGCCGCTAAGATTGCCAAGCTCAACTACGAAATAAAAAGAGCCTATGAGATTAGCCAGTTTTGAAGCCCATTGTTAGGAAAGCCGCTCCTGCTGATGGGATAGCACTTGCTCCACGGTTAAGAACTGCTGATAAACTGGAGATTATATGGGCTTTCGACTCGCGGAAACCCAACAATTATGGGCCCTTATCAAGTTCCGTTCTTGCGGTTCTTTCTAGGTGAGAGTGGAAGCTGCCAGGGAAGATCGCAGCACGCCTTTTTCAGGTTCTGACAACCATTTTGCCGCCAGCGGGGCTGTGCTGACAGCGCTTCTTATCCTGGCAGAGGAAGTATTATCCCAGTGCCTGCCAAGCAGGATGCCGGCGCAGATTGGTCAGAGTTTGCTCGAAGTTGTTGGTGTCGGGATAACCTTGTGCGAACGACAGCTATACCTTGCGTATAGTTCCTAGTGCTCAAACCACTTTATAACTTAGGATCAGAGTTCGCCAGCTTTGGGCTGGCCAGGAAGAGTGAGGAGTAATATCTGGATATTGCGACGAGCAATGACGCAGTTAGCGTAAAGCTGGCGAACTCTGATCCTAAGTTATAAAGTGGTTTGAGCACCAGGAGCCTGCTGAACAACTATTTCGGACTCAGTCAAACGCTGCGAATTTTGGGCAAAGAGGCAGCGCTTAAAGTGGCATTAGTTGTAGAGAAGCACCAAAAGCACGCGGGAGAAACGGGTGTTGGCATGATAGCCTCGTGGGTTGCGAAATAGAGGTTCCTGCGACCCCATGGCTGATGCAACATCAAATTTACCTGCCGTAAATCGGCAATGGTTGATCAACGGTAACCCCCGCGGTCGGGCCTTGGAGGTATCCGACTTTAAACAGCAGGAGGTCGCCCTGACGCCGCTGGCCGACGGTGAAATTCGCGTCCGAGTTGAATACCTGAGTTTCGATCCGTCGCAAAAGGGTCAGATGGAAAACGTATCCGGCTATGCCAGCGGTAATGAACTAGGCGACATCATGAACGCCAGTGGTATCGGTGAGGTGGTGGAAAGCCGGCACGCCAGAATCAACGTTGGCGACAAAGTATTGGGGCGTTTGGGGTGGCAAGAGTTTGCGGTGATGCCTGCCGCTGCGGCCCAAGTGGTGCCGAATGATACGTTTTTGACCGCGCGGCTTGGTCCGCTCGGCGGCACGGGATTAACCGCCTACTTCGGTTTGTTTCGCATCGGCCGCCCGGAGCCTGGAGACACCGTGGTGGTCTCTGGCGCAGCCGGCGCGGTAGGCTCTATTGTCGGCCAAATGGCAAAAATCATGGGTTGTCGCACGGTGGGGATTGCCGGGGGTGCGGAGAAGTGTGCGTGGTTGGTTGAAGAACTAGGCTACGACGCGGCGGTGGACTACAAAAATGAACGTGTAAAAAGCCAGCTGCGCGAGCTGTGTCCAGACGGCATCGACGTTTTCTTCGACAACGTCGGCGGGTCTATTCTCAATGATGCGCTGGCCTGTATTGCCAATCATGCCAGGGTGGTGGTGTGCGGTGGTATCGCCCGATATGAGCAGGCCAGCTTGCCACCCGGACCGGCGAACTACTTCAACATCGTATTCCGCCAAGCCACCATGCAGGGGTTTTTGTTAACCGCTTATGAAAAAGAATTTGCCCACGCGCAGCAACGTATCATGCGTTGGATTGATGGCGGGCAGGTTGTGTTTAAAGAAGACGTACAGCATGGGTTTGAGAACATTCCGGCCACCTTGCTGCGTCTGTTTAGCGGGGCAAATTTCGGCAAGCAGCTGCTGAAACTGTAACTTCCACAGAGGCTCACCTCACGTGTGCGGCAGGGCGGTTGCTACTCTAGCGGTGGCGCTGCAGCCATAGCTGGCCGTAGTCGACCACCGCCCTTTGCCGCATCAGGCGTGCTTCCCCCCAGCCCGCATCGCCTTTTTGTTCGGCATTCGTGTCGCGAGCGAAAGCCTCTCCCAGCGCGTCAAAGTCCTCTGCGCTGGTCTCAAAGTTTTTAAAGCTCACCCATTGGGTGCCGTCTGCGGTCACCAGCCTTGCCCCCTGTTGCTCCCAGTTTTTGTGTGGCAGCTCGGCTCGGTTTTCAGCCAGGTGCAGGGAAGTGTTGTTGGCGTGGGTGACGCCCAGCAACAGGACGTAGCCGTCAAGGTGATAAAGAGCGCCTAAGGGTGACGCTTCGCCAAACATGTCTTCCAACGCATGTTCGTGAACGAGGGTGTCCGCTTCTTTGCCCAAGGCGGCGAAGGAGCCGTGGGGGTGAGCGGAGCGTAATGCGCCCGGTTGATTGCGGAACAGTTCAGCGACACTGCCCATATCCCGAGTTGGGGTGCGGTGGGTATCAAATACCGGCGCTTGTTGGCGAATGGTTGGCCACCAGTGTTGCGGCACCGGGGGGTTACGCCAATGTTGTGGGTCGGTTAATTGCATACTGTGGGTGGGCATCATCAAAGTGCCGGTGCCGCCCACGCAGTCGAGCAAGGCTTCAATGACAGTCTGCGGTCCGCCCAAGACCCAACCCAGCCGTGACAGCGAGGTATGTACGAGGACTATTGCTCCGGGTCTTAGCCCAAGATGCTTTAGGTCGGCGGCCAAGCTGGCGCGCGTGACCGGCTGCCGCCGCACGGCATGCTGCTGGCCTAAGACGTCATGTTCACTCATGTTTTCGATTGTAGGCTAGGTATCTGTGCGGTGGCGTGGACTGCGCAAGTTGCAAGTTATAGTTCGGTGCGTTCCGTTGAGTCTTTTTGCTTCTCTATTTTTTGTACCTCTAAGAGTGGCGTGATGCTGGGGTGGGTCAGCACCGCCTCAGGCACTTCAGATATTTTGAACAGCTCGATCGGATAACCCAATTCCAAACTGGTGCGGTACTCGGCCAGGGCGCGTTCGGTGTCTCCGGTCTGGTAGTAGGTGGTGGCGATATTAAATTGCACCTTGGGATTACCCTGATTTTGACGACGCGCCCGCTCAGCCCATTGTAATGCTTCCGACGTGTCGCCGTATTCCGCCATGATGGTGGCGCCATGGGCAATCACCGCAGTGGCTTTGGGGTTTAACTCCACCAATTCACGGATGATCTGCAGTGCATTCTGTGCCGCTGTTTGCGCACCGGCAGCGTCGCCTTGGTTGGCTAAGGAAGTGGACACAAACATCTGTGCTCTGTAGTTCTGCGGATTCAATTCCACCGCTTTACTGAACGCCTCTGCCGCCGCGGCGTGGTCCTCCAAACCCGTATTGATCAAACCCAAGTTAAAATAGGCGCGCGAGTTTTCATTCAGGCTCAGACTCTTTTCAATCAACGCTTTAGCGCGCGCGTACTCGCCGCTTTCGTACAACGTCACACCCAAGGAGGCGTAGCCGATAAAATCGTCGGGCAACAATTCGGTGATCCGCGTAAACGGCGCGATGGCGGCTTCGTATTGCTGCGTGCGCGCATAAAAGTTGCCCAGGGACAGATGCGGTTGCCAGTTTTGATCATGAATGGCGGCGGCTTGCTCAAACGTCTGTGCCGCCGCGGCTAAGTTACCCAGCTGCCAGTGGGCCTGGCCAAGCTGATTGTACGCTGCTTCGAAGTTGGGAAGCCGCTGTACCAGAGGCGCCACAATGTCTAATGCTTGTTGCGGTTGACCGGCGTTGTTCAGCAACACCGCCAGCGCCAGCTGTGTGTGCGGTGATTCCGCGTCGGCTTGCAGGGCTTCCCGGCACTGTGTGTCGGCTTGTTTAAAATCCTCCGGGTCTTCGGTACGCGCAAATTCCCGCAGGTAGGCGCGGCATAACTCACCTAAGCCCGCGGAGAAATCGGGTTGCTGCACCATGGCCTTTTGCAACATTGCTTGGGCTGACCGCACGGCCTCTAGCGAACCGGAATTGCGCAGTTGTGCCTTGGCTTGTAGAAACAGATCCACGGCTTGGGGGTTAAGGATACCTTCGCTGGAAGAGAAGGCGTATTCGATGGCTACGTTTAACGAGCTTGCCACGTGCCCGGCAACCTCGCGCTGGGCAGCAAAGATTTCACCTAAGGGGCCGAGGAAGTCATCGGACCACACCACCTCGCCGCTGATCACGTCGATCAGACGCACCAACACGCGGAATTGGTCAGTTTGTTGGGTGAGGCTGCCGCGCACAATAAAGTCCGCCTCAATGTCTTGGGCGGCGCGCAGCAGATTGGCTTCGTTGTTGCTCAAGTTAAAAGACATCGCCGATGACATCACCCTGATGTTGGGTTCGCGTACCAGCAAGTTGAGCAGTTCTTCGGCCAGGCCAACGCTGATGTGCTCACCTGCTTCGGAGAAATCTTGAAACGGCAACACCGCCACCATGGGTACGCTCACGGGGTTTTCGAACAAGTTACCGTCGCGCAGGTTAACCACCACGGATACGGTGAGCGCGCCGCCGAGCAAAGCGATGAGCAGCAGATCGAAAGGATTCCGCTGGGTGGGTTGTGCGGCAGATGCGGTGTCACTTTCCGCCTTGATGCCAGACGGGGAGAACTCGTAAAACCAGCTTAATACCAGAACGATGGGGATACCGGCCAGCAGTGCAAATATGGTGATGCGCAGCGCCGCGTCAGGTATGCCAAATATGGGAAAGAAGATGTCGCAGGCACCAATGATCACCCAGGCAACGCCGAGGTAATAAGTCGCCGAGCGAATGACTCGACGCCGCCTCAGTTCATGGATGAATGTTTGCAACTTTTGTTTTCCTGCTAGCCAGCGGGTGCAGTTTAGGGGCTGTGGTCGGCGATGTTAACTGTCCCGCGATGACCATCGACGGTGATGAATTGTCCGCTCTGGATACGCCGGGTGGCGTTGCCGGTGCCCAACACGGCAGGGATGCCATATTCCCGGGCGACGATGGAGCCGTGTGCCAAGGGTGCGCCAATGTCCGTGACCAAGGCGGTGGCCTGGCTGAACAAAGGTGTCCAGGCGGGTGTCGTGGTGGGGCAGACCAAGATAGTGCCGGGCTGCATGGCGGCAAACTGCGCAGGATCAAGGATGACACTGGCCACACCACTGACCTTTCCGGGGCTTACCGCGAAGCCACTGAGTTCAGCGCTATCCTCTTGATTACGTTTTTGCGTCTCCCATATTTCAAAGAGAGGCGTGAGATCTACGCGGCCCAGCTTGAAGCGCACGTCCACCGGGACCCGCCCGGGTGGGTGGGTTTGGCGCTGTTGTTGTTGCAACGCACGGCGCAGCGCAACACGTTCGGCCAGATCTATAAGTTGCGTAGGATCCTCGACGGCCAACCACTGCTCGATCTCTGTGGCCTCGAGAAAATAGATGTCTTCAGCCTGATGCCCTAAACCGGTGGCTGTTAAACGTCGCCCCAGTTCCGCGGCAAGGCGGCGCAATACCGGCCACCCGGCGCCCATATAATGTAAGGCATGCTCCCGGTGTGGTGCGTAACGTTGCGCCCATGTGTACAACCGATCAAACACGCGCCGACGCAGCGGCCCCAGATAGATGCGTAAATTGTTACGCTGGATAGCGCAGTCTTGCTGCAGCTGCGCTTGGCGCGACACCAGTTGTTGTAGGGGTGCGGCTTGCCGCACGAGGTTCTGCAGGGCAAGCATAATGGGCGTGGACTGCTCTGTTTGCGTAGGTTCGGCAAAATCCAGGTTGTAGATTAAGTGCCCGTGCGCCTTGAGGTGCGTGTCGATGCCGCTTAGCAACTCGGCTGCGCCAGCTAGCTTGTTGTCCGCAGTGAGTCGTGAGACTAAATCCTCCGCGCGACTGTGCGCCACCAGTTTGGCCAACTGCGGTTGGCGTTGCACGGCGCTGGCCAGCTCGCACAGGTGGCGTTGGGCACTCAAGGTGGGTGAATCGTAGCCGCGCAACAGGTCTCCGGCATGGATACCGGCGCCGTGTTTACGCAGCAGCGGCGAGCGCAGGTAAGCTTCCAACAGGCCTTCGGACACTTTGGCCACCCCCATGACCAGGGTGATGTGGAACCAATAGTTGGCATCCGCATGGCTCAGTGTTTGTATCCCGTGCCATAACTCCTGTTCAGACAACTGGGTGGGGTCTTGCTGTTGCCAAGCGTCAATTTGCGCCAGATACGCTGGCAATCCGTGATCGCGCCAGTTTGGCACCAGGTTCTTGAGCCAACCGGGTAGGCGGCGGACGTACCAGAGCAGTATGCGCGGCAGCAGACGCACGGCACCCCAATGGGCTTTAAAATCATAGCGGCAATAACCATAGCCGTTCACGGTGATGAACAAAGGTCGTGTGATAAAATCGCTGATGTCTACCGGCAGCGCCATTTCTTCCATCATGTTGTCCATCGCCTGCTCCAACGAGCGATGCAGATACAGCGTCTCGAACAGGGGCGACAACGGCGCCGGCATGTTCTCCACCACTTGCCGCCGGACAAGTTGCGCTCCGGGGTAAGGGGCTTCCCAGCTGAGCGTTTGCTGGGGCAAGGTGGTAATTGGCCGTGCTTGCAGCACCCACAGTTGCTGTTGCGTAAAGCTCCATTCAATGTCTTGCGGCGTGCCAGCAAACAGCTGCTCTATGGCCAAACCCAGGCTGACAAGCTGTTGACGCTGCGGTACCGATAAGCTGTGGCTCGCTGTGACAGACGTTTCACTTACGCTGTGCGCTTGGCGGGGGAGTACGCAGTGGTCTGCTGCGATTTCACCGGCAACCAAACCCTCACCTAAACCGCGCGTTGCGTTGGCGACCATACAGTTGTCGTGCTGACCTTGCGGGTCCACGGTAAAGAGCACGCCGGATACCTCCGCGGGTACCATGGTTTGCACCACGACTCCCATGGCAACGCGGTGCTGATCGATGTTGTGCCGCTGGCGGTAGCTGATGGCCTGCGGATTCCATAACGATGCCCAGCAACGTTTGACGTGCGACTTAAGCGCGGCAAAACCGCTGATGTTGAGAAAGGAGTCGTGTTGTCCGGCAAACGACTGCCCGGGCAGATCCTCAGCAGTAGCGGATGAACGAACCGCCACCGTGCCCGCACCTAACTGCTCATAAGCGGTTTTTATATCTGCGGTTACTTCAGCTGGTAGTTCTTGCTGTGCAAAGGCGTCTTGTATTTTTACTGATGCCGCGTTGAGGTCGCTGAGATCCTCGAGATTGGACGCCTTCAGCGTAGATTGAATGACGCCATCGATACCATGTGATTGCACAAAGTCTTGATAGGCGGCGGCCGTGATGCAGAATCCTTGGGGCACAGCGAAGCCGGCCTGGGTGAGTTTGGCCAACGCATTGCCTTTACCGCCACAGTTGGCAAGGCGGATGTCACTGGCGGTCAACGCCAGGATATGGGATAAGGCGTTCATGCTCACGTCAGTATAGTCGTTTGGGAGGGGGCTTGGAGGTAACGGAGCTGCTGATTGATGGGGCTGAAATTGCCATAGCCATGGCGGGTTTCACTGGTGAGGTGGTGGCTTTCGTACCGCAAGATCCGCATCAATCGCGATCAGCATGTCGGGATTAGTTTTTGCCATCGATATGTTGGCAGCCAGTTGGCAGGTGCATCGAATTGGGGGAGTAAGTGCCTACGTTTTCAGGGTAAGGAGGACGGATGAAACCCATTTACCGACATTAATCGTTGCATCCCAGGCGGCGCAGCGAATATTGTCTTAACTGAGGCGCGCGTAATTCATGCGCTGTGCAGGCGAAGTAAAAAACAGGAGAAAACAGGAGAGAGGCTGATATGGCTGAGTACATTCCACCCACATTGGATTGGGTACGCGAACAGGTTGAACTGTATGAAGGCAGTGGCGGCACCGAAGGCACCACGCTGTTGGACACCGGTATGCCTTGCATCATCGTGACCCACATGGGGAATAAAACCGGTGCGATCCGCAAAATACCGCTGATGCGGGTCAAGGTAGACAACAGCTACGTGCTGGTGGGTTCTATGGGTGGGCAGCCGAAAAACCCGGTCTGGGTGTACAACCTGCGGGCCAACCCCGACGTGGAGATCCGCGACAGGACTGAGGTGTTCAAAATGCGGGTCCGTGAGGTCGAAGATGAGGCAGAGCGGCAACGTTTGTGGGATGCCAGCGCCGAGGCATTTCCAACATACAATGAGTACCAGGCTAAAACCACGCGCAAAATCCCCGTGTTTCTAGCCGAGCCTGTGTAATCATGGCGGCGCAACACATCATCAGCAGCGAGCAGCAGTTACGCGAGCTGATGGGGAACCCCGTTCATGAACTTGTTGTGGTGAAAAGCACGGCAGTCCTCACCGAGCCGCTGCAACAATACATTCGCCGGGCAACAAACGCCTAGACAGTGTGCTCATATCAAATGCCAACAAACATAATCATCATGCAAAAGCTTAAGAAACCCGTAACCCTTGGAATGTTAGCCCTCCTCGGCACCACCGGCTGTTTTGCACCCCAAGCCAGCAACCCTATCCCTTCTTATGACGGCGCGCGTTTGTATCGCGAAAACTGTGCCGTCTGCCATGGCCAACAAGGCGCCGGTGACGGCCCCATGGTGCCGCATTTGAAGGCCAATCCCTCCAATCTGCGTACCTTGGCGGCGCGTAACGGTGGCAGTTTTCCTTATCTGGCGGTGATGCGGCAAATTGATGGGCGTGACATGCGCGCGGTGCATGGCTCCGCTGACATGCCGGTATGGGGTTGGCACTTCAGCCGCGCGGACAATGACCAACGTGATCCGGGTAAACAAACCCAGGCACGCATCAATGCCTTGGTTGAGCACCTGCAAACGCTGCAGGATCGCTAAAGCAACTTGGTGCCGAATCGCCTAGCCGCTGCGTAGTTCGGCCAACTTGAAGTTGTCCCAGGTCACCTGGCTGTCTGGCTGAAACACAATCCAACGCCCATTGTCACCACGTGCGCTGGCAGCATTGGGAGGCGGGTCCTCGACCGGGGGCTGGCCATGGCCGCCGTTGTACTTGATGCCCATTTGCGCGCGCGCGGCAGGCAGATCCGCATCAGCCGCTTCTGCGGCAGAGTCCTCCAGCACCCGTGCGGTGCCTTGCATCATAATAGCCTGCAGCTCGGGGAATTTTTCATTGCGGTCGACGATGACCGTACAGGTGGGGTCGCGCCTTAAGTTAGCGACCTTCTGCCCGCGTCCATAGATATAAACTTTTCCCCCGGCCCAGCCAAACCACATGGGTGTCACGTTGATGCGGGTGCCGGGCCCGACGGTGGCGATGCGGCAGTTCCAACAACTGGTCATGATTTCTTCGATTTGCGCCTCGGTAAGCGCCAGCTTGCGTGATAAAGGCAATCTCCCCTCCTAGCGATCAGCTTTACCGCAAAGCTACCATGAATAGACATCGCCGTAAGCGGCGCAAACGATTTTGTTTGTGGATGCGACTATCTTTACATCATAAAGATAGTTATCAATAATTGTGGGTGCCTAACGGTGGCGGTTGGCCAAGGTGTGGACCGCACACGAGCCCGCTTACCCACTTGGACCCGGGAGAACAAATATGGGTTGGTCTAAAATGATCGGTTGGGTGATTATGGCGTTGTTGGCATTGATGATTGGTGCCTATGCCCTGACGTTTTTTACCTTGGAGACGGGTTCTCCGGATTTCCAAGAGCGCTTCGCGCAGATACCCATTTCAGCGCGCCTCCACATTATCCCCGGCGGTATTGCCCTAATTCTGGGTGCCTTTCAGTTTCATAGCGGGCTGCGTCAACGCTTTATCAACACCCATCGCAACATGGGGCGGGTGTATGTGGTTGCGGTGTTGTTGGGCGCCATCGGCGGTGGCTTATTGGCGTGGTATGCGCCTCACGCACCGGCCACCCGCATCGGTTTCGGCACCCTCGCTGTAGTCTGGTTTTACTCGGGTTGTATGGCTTACCTAGCCGTCCGCCGGGGTGATATCCGCGCCCACCGGCAGTGGATGGTGCG
Source organism: Pseudomonadales bacterium (assembly GCA_028281005.1). GTDB lineage: Bacteria > Pseudomonadota > Gammaproteobacteria > Pseudomonadales > Azotimanducaceae > UBA4421. The sequence continues at coordinate 7,517 of JANQKS010000029.1, read as the reverse complement.
CTCTTATGCGTTGACGCTGGCGGCAGTGACGTTGCGTATTCAACTGGGTGTGTTCCAAGGAGGTATGGGCATGACATTTGACGAAGCCTATGCGGTAACGGCCTGGTTTTCCTGGGTACCCAATTTAATCATTGCGGAGTGGTGGTTTAATCAAGCACGATTGAAACAGGTCAGCACCAAGGCCGAGCGCACCGTCCCTTCACCGGAGGCGGCTGCGTAAGGTGTGGCAACAAAAAGGTTTGACGGAAAAGGGAGTTGATTGATGCGTAGACGGACTTTGTTAAAAGGTGGCCTGGCGGCGCCGCTGCTGCCCTGGGGCTTAAGTGCGTGTTCCGGCTCAGGCGGGGCAGAAAACCCTTACTTACAAGCGAACTTTGGGCCGGTTGCCGCGGAAACCACTGCGTCCGGGTTACAGGTGACCGGTACCATCCCTCCAGAGCTCAGCGGGAGATTTTTACGCAACGGCCCCAACCCAGGGCCTGACGTAGACGTAGACAACTACCATTGGTTTACCGGCCGCGGCATGGTGCATGGTGTACGCCTCGACGCAGGGCGGGCGGAATGGTATCGCAGCCGTTTTGTCGGCGGCAGCCACGCCAACACCAGCGTAATTGGTCATGGCGGCCGCACCATGGCCATTGTTGAGTCGGGTGGGTTGCCTCAGGACTTAAGCTATACGTTAGACTCTATCGGAGACAATACCTCCATCGGCACCGGCTTTACCGCGCACCCCAAGCTTGATCCCGATACCGGCGAACTGCACGCCATCTGCTACGACTGGGCAGAGTTGCGGGATCATGTGCGGTATGTGGTGGTAGATGCCAATGGCGAATGGGCCGACGAGATGGACATCCCCATGAATGGAATGTCCATGATTCACGATATGAGCCTGACCAAAAGCTACGCCATCGTGTTTGATTTGCCGGTCACCTTGAGTTTGGTTGCGCTGGGCATGGGTGCCTCTTTTCCATTTCGATGGGACACCGAACATGAACCGCGCATCGGTTTGATACCGCGGCACGGTGATGTGGAGGATATGATCTGGTGCCCCATGACACCCAACTACTCTTATCACCCTATGAACGCCTATGAAGATGAGAACGGCAACGTGGTGATCGACATTTGCCGCTACGAGCGTATGTTTGATCAGGACACGTTGGGCCCGTTCGGTGACAGTGATCCGCGGTTGGATCGTTGGACCGTCAACCCGAATACCCGCACGGTCAGCGAAACCACCATTGATGAACGGCCCCAAGAATTCCCGCGTTGCCATCCGGCGTTAAATGGCAAACCCTATCAGTATGGTTATACCGTGGCGGTGGAAGGTTACAGTTTCCCGTCTATTTATAAACACGACTTGCGCAGCGGTAAGGCCACGGCGTTCTCCGTGGGCCCCGGCCGCCATAGCGCGGAACCGGTATTTATCCCGCGCGACGGCGCCACCGCTGAAGACGATGGTTATCTTATGACCTACGTCTACGACAGCGCCAAAAACACCTCGGATTTACTGATCCTGGACGCACAAGATTTAACGCGGCCTGCGCTGGCGCAGGTGCATCTGCCGGATCGGGTGCCATATGGCTTTCACGGCAATTGGGTATCCGATACAGATGTGCCACCCAACGTATAGCTGACATCGGCGTGGGGAGCTGGCCGGATCAGCGGTTGTTGACGCTGTTGGGCGTTGACATACCCATCGTCCAGGCGCCAATGGCTGGCGCGGGCGGCGTTGCGCTTGCGCTAGCAGTAAGCAAAGCGGGTGCCCTTGCTTCTTTGCCCTGCGCCATGCTGAATGCCGAACAGGTGCGAAACCAGGTGCAAGCGTTTCGAGAGGCGAGCAATGGCCCGCTGAACCTCAACTTTTTCTGTCATACCCCGGCTGCGGTAGACCCTGATAGCCAAGCCAATTGGTTACAACAGCTTGGGCAGTTTTACACAGAACTTGGTGTGTCTGAGCCGACGTCAGTCGCTGCGCCCGGTCGCGCCCCGTTTGGTGAAGAAATGTGTGAGGTGGTGGAAGCCCTAAGGCCCGAGGTGGTGAGTTTTCACTTCGGTTTGCCTTCTGCCGAGCTGCTGGACCGGGTTAAACACAGTGGCGCCTTAGTTTTAAGTTCTGCAACCACGGTTGCCGAGGCGGCGTGGCTCGAAGCCAAGGGGTGTGACGCCATCATTGCACAAGGTTATGAAGCGGGCGGGCACCGGGGTATGTTTCTGCAAGAAGACATTGCCACTCAGCCCGGCACCATGGCCTTGGTACCTCAGGTGGTAGATGCAGTGACCGTGCCCGTTATCGCCGCGGGTGGAATTGCAGATGGCCGCGGTATAACCGCCGCGTTCGCGTTGGGTGCGGCAGGTGTGCAGATGGGTACGGTGTATTTACTCACTCAAGAATCCCTGGTGACAGATCTGCATCGGGCGGCGTTGTTGCACGCAACGGATGACCAGACTGCGTTGACTAACTTGTTTTCCGGTCGGCCTGCACGCGGCCTGATGAATCGGGTCATGCAGGATATTGGACCGATGTCAGAGCATGCGCCCGCCTTTCCCAGCGCCGGGGTCGCGTTGGCGCCGCTTAAAGCGGCAGCGGAACAGTTAGGTAAGGCAGATTTCAGCTCCTTGTGGGCCGGCCAAGCCGCAGCCTTGGCGCGAGAACAATCTGCGCAGAGGCTGACCGAAGAGTTAGCTGAGCAGGCGCTGCGCCGTTGCAGCGGTCTGGCTGCGGCCGATTAAGGCTGGCCGTGGGTGGTTATGAAGCGAGCGATACGCGGTCCGATGTGATCGTCCGCTGCATCAATTTCTGCAATCAGCGAACGATGGTCGCGGTTTGGTATTTCTACCGCATCCACATGGCGATTGCCCATCATGGTTAATTCCCGCGCCAGTTTTTCGTTTTGCGCCCGCCGCCAAGCGTCATCGCCGTCTGCATAAAGCAGCAGCATCGGTGGTTTGCCGGCGGCGATATGGGGGGTGACGGAAGCCGCCAACCAATCCAGCGGGGTTTCACCCCACACTGTTTTGGGTCTGTCTTTGGCAGTTTCTTCGACGTAGAGAAAAGGGCTGATAGGAATGGCGCCGCGGATGGCGGAGAGGGATAACTTGTGTCGGCCCAGGTGCTGCGGGTCCAGCGCCAGCAACGCCGCTAGATAGGCGCCGGCAGAATGTCCACTCACGTATAGCTGCCGTGGGTCGCCGCCGTACTCTACAATGTTGTTGTACACCCAGGCCGTGGCAGCAGCGGCGTCTTCGATGTGCGCAGGGTGCATGACACCGGGCGACAGCCGGTAGTTTGCCGATACCAAGCCAATGCCGAGGGCCAGCAAGCGCCGCGCTACCACTTGCCCTAAATTCTTGTCGCCGTAAAGCAGTCCGCCGCCATGGAAATACACCACCACGGGCACATTGCTGGCCCCGAGCGGCAAGTAGATATCAAGTTTGTCTTTGCCATCGGCGTACTCGGCAGCCGGTAAATAGTCCACATCCAACGCGGTAACGGTCTGCAGTTCTTGTGTATGCGCGCGCGGCACAATGCCGAGTAAGGCAATGATCAGGGTGGTTAGGACAATTTGTCTGAGAGGCGGCATGTTGGCGCTCCAGCACGGGGATTCCGCCATGTTAAGCCAGCATTTGGATGCCCCGCTATCTACGATGTCGCAACTTCAATTTAAGAAATCTAAATCTGGATATTGAATACAGGAAATATGTGACGTACGATAGCTGCTTCGGTGGTTGATCACTGCGGGCGAGGTATTGGGGAAAAATAGTCGTCGGGAGGTCAACAACGTGTGAACGCGTGTGTATGAACGTCAACTTAAGCCGAATTGAAAAGCGGCAATAGCAGATAGAAACGAACTAGCCATCAGAAAAAATGGACCTAACCGAGAAACAACGTACAGCGGCACTAGCCGGTGAGTCCCAGCTCGACAGCGGCGCAGGTGAGGCGGCGGCCTCCTGGACCTTCTTAAGCAACCACGCACACGTGCTGGCTTATTTGGCGGAACACCCCGACGCGCGGTTGCGTGATGTAGCGTCGGATATTGGGATCACCGAACGCAGCGCCATGCGCTTGATTACTCAGCTTGATCAGGCTGGGATCCTTAAGCGATCCCGGCAGGGACGTCGTAATCGCTACTTTATTGAAGTCAACGCGCCGCTGATGCACCCGTTAGAAGCGCATTGCACCGTAGGCCAGCTGTTGGAATTTGTCATCAGCCAAGAAAGTCTGCAACGCTTACACCAACAAAGCGCGGCGTCAAAATAGGCGGATGCTGGGAACGAGATCGGGAAGAAAGGGAAAAAGGGAAAAACCGGAAAAGGGAAGAACAGGAAAAGAGTCATGAAAAAACTACTGATTGTCTATTGTGCCGCACCCTTATTAAGCCTTGCTGTCGTGAGTGGCACGCATGCGGTTGAGGCACTTTCCACCGCAGAATTGAAGTCCCACTGTGACTTTTACGAAAGCGATCCTGACGGCACCGACGGCGTTTTTTGTGTGCGTTACATCCAAGGATTTATAGACGGTGCCGTGGTTACGGATGAACGTGTGACCTACAACGTGGCGGATGAGGCGGATCGTCAGGAGACGTTCACTGAGCGCGCCGCACGCACGCGGGTTGGCGCGCGCCTCAACCAGTACGGTCCCTCGGTTTATGCCGAGTTTTGTTTGGGTGAACCGGTCCCTTTGCGCGAAGTCGTGGAAGTGATCATTAGCGACTTGCTGGATGAGCAGAAGGTCTCCGGGATCCCACTGGCGCGTGAGGTGGTCTACAACACCTTGCGATCCACGTTTCCATGCCGGGAGGCAGGTAAGCGATGAGCGTGGACGAGCTCGCTCAAAACGTGCCCACCCGCTCGCGGGGTTTTCGCATCTTGTTGCTCACCGTACTGTTGGCGGTGGCCTGGCTGTTGTGGTCCGGTTTGTTTAAGCCCCTGTTGTTGGGGTTGGGTGTTCTGTCCTGTGGGCTGACGCTGTACGTGCTGCAGCGCATGGGCTATTTCAGTAACGAAACGTTTGCCTTTCGCTACAACCACCGCCTGTTTGGTTTTTGGGCCTGGCTGGGTAAAGAAATTGTCTTATCCAGTTTGGAGGTGTCGCGTGCGGTTCTGTCGCCGCGTTTGAACATCGATCCCCGCACCGTACGCTTGGATGTGTCGGATCTAGATCCGGTCGATCAGGCAGTGCTGGGCAATTCGGTGACACTCACACCAGGCACCCTAACCTTGGATGTCCACCAAGGCAGCATGGTGGTACACGCGCTCACGCCGGAAGGCGCTGCGGCGCTGCAAGCAGGTGAGATGCAGCGGCGGGTCGGTGAGTTGAACAACTGATATGTACACCGTCGTTACTATAGCCACCCTCATTACTATGGCGCTTGCATTGGTGCGCGCGGTGCTTGGCCCCAGCGTGTATGACCGTGTTTTAGCGGTGAACATGTTTGGCACTAAAACCGTGCTGTTGCTTGCGGTCATTGCATTTCTGTATGGCCGCCCGGACTTTTTGGATCTGGCGCTGGCGTACGCCCTGATCAATTTTATCGGTGTGCTTGCGGTGCTTGAATTCTTCCGCAGCCGTGTGGAACGGCAGCAGTCGGAAGAGACGCGAGGTAGCTGATGAATATGGCGCTTGATGTCTTGTCTTGGCTGTTGCTCACCAGCGGCGGGTTGGCGGTGTTGATTGGTGGCATCGGCGCCCTGCGTATGCCGGATCTGTACAGCCGCATGCACGCGGCCAGTGTGACAGACAGTCTTGGCGCGATCCTGGTGATTGCAGGCATCATGCTGCAGGCCGGTTTGACATTGGCGAGTTTCAAGCTTGGCGCCATACTGCTGTTTCTGTTGCTCACCAGCCCCACATCGTCATACGCCTTGGCCAGCGCAGCTTTACTGGCAGGCAACAAGCCGATGGATCCGATCGATCCTGAACCAGAAGCGTCACAACCCTCCGATGCCGCATCGACGAGCGCAGAAGGCGGCCGAACATGACCGTCATCTTCGGCATTTTTCTGTTGTCACTGCTGGTCATAACCGCGGTGGCGATAGTGCGCGCACAAAATCTTTTTGTTGCGGTGATGCTCATGGGGATTGCCAGCCTGTTGATTGCCGCTAACTTCTTCTTGCTGGACGCCGCTGATGTGGCATTAACTGAAGCTGCGGTTGGTGCCGGTATATCTACCGTACTGTTCTTAAGCGCGCTGGCACTCACCGATGATCAGGAGCGCGCGCCTACCTCGCGGCGCATGTTGTCTTTTGGGGTCACACTCGTTGCCACCCTTGTGGTGATTTATGCAACCTTCGATAAACCCCGCTTTGGCGATCCGAACGCGCCAGTGCAGACCCATGTGGCGCCGTGGTATCTGGAAAAAACGCCGGAATACATAGATATCCCCAACGTCGTCACGGCGGTACTCGGTAGCTATCGTGCCTACGATACCTTGGGTGAGGTTTTTGTGGTGTTTACCGCCGGTATTGGGGTGCTGTTTCTGTTGGGTTCAGGCCGGGTACGGCGAACACGCCCGGAAGAAACGGCCCACAATGTCGGCTTGCGCCACCATCTCATTCCAAGAGTGGTGGGTCGTTTGTTAATCCCATTTATCCTCCTGTTTGGGTTATATGTTCAGTTTCATGGTGAGTACGGCCCCGGCGGTGGCTTTCAGGCCGGCGCCATTATTGCTGCGTCAATCATTCTTTATGCGTTGCTGGAAGGCGAACGCCACGCGCTGGAGGTTCTGCCGCAAAAACTTTTACTCGGCATGATGGCGGGAGGTGCCATCCTGTATACCGGTGTCGGCTTGGCGGGTATGGCGCTTGGTGGCAATTTCCTGGACTACTCGGTATTGGCGTCTAATCCGGTCAGCGGCCAGCAGATGGGCATCATCCTGATCGAGGCTGGCGTGGGGATTACCGTGACCGGAACTTTGCTTGCCATCTTCCACGCGTTTGCAGCCAGGGACGTCTGACATGGAACTGCTGGGAATCTACTACTACTGGGTGTTTGCCATCCTTTTGATGATTGGTTTCTACGCGGTCATTGCGAAACTCAATCTCATCAAAAAGCTGCTGGGATTGTCGTTGTTTCAATCAGCCGTGTTTTTGCTATACATCACCATGGCCCGGGTGGAAGGTGGTACAGCACCCATATTCTCTAATGTGGTTGATGCGGGTGTATTCTCCAATCCGTTACCCCAGGTATTAATCCTTACCGCCATTGTTGTGGGTATCTCCACGATTGCCTTAGGCCTTGCCATCGTTGTGCGCATCCGCGAGGAATACGGCTCCATAGAGGAGCACAAGATCGCGGAGATAGATGGCCAATGACCGGTCTTGAAGCGCACCTACCGGCGCTACAAATTGTGGTGCCGATGCTCTCCTCCGCGTTTGCTGCCTTGTTGGCGCCACGTGGTCTGGCATGGGCCGCCGCCGCCGCCGCCAGCCTGATGAGTTTTGTGATCGCCCTGCAAATGACCTTTATGGTGATGGGTGGTGTACAGATTGCTTATGAAATGGGTTCTTGGCCGGCGCCG
>JANQKS010000021.1 GCA_028281005.1 Pseudomonadales bacterium | reverse complement strand
TGACTCGCTACGAGAGATACGCCGAGAACTTTCTCGGCTTCATTCACCTCGGATGCATCATGATTTTGCTTAGAAACTACTTTTGAGACCGCTTCTAGTATCAGGGTTGCAATCCCTAATTAAACCGCGTACAAACTGAGCGTGAGTTTGTCGGTCGTGGATCTGGGAGAGGCCAATGACGGCAGAGTTGAGTGCTGGGTTAAGCAGCAGCACATTTCTTTTCTTTTTCACCAGTTTTGTCTTTGTTATACGCAAGGCGCTTTTCTTTTAAGCGGATCAAAAAGTAACCGTCACCGCCGCCTGGGCGGTCACTTTCTCCCTCGAAGGCAGGAGTCGCGAGGGAAGTTGAAAAGCAAGGTGGCAAACGTGGAGAGCATCTACAACACAGTAGAATGGAAAGGAGTTCATTGGATGGAAGTGTTTAAAACCGGAGTGTTTGATGAAGCGCGGCCTACCGTAGCCGTCGTGTTGACCGCTTTGCTTTTTAGCTTGGTGGTTTATGCAGTGCCAACCCAGGCTCAGGAAGATCAGCGGCCCCAGCGTGCCACCAGCGCGCTGATCGAAGAAGTGGTGGTGACGGCGCGCAAGCGGGATGAGCAGCAGCAGGACGTGCCCATTGCCATTACCGCCTTTAATTCAGATCAGCTGGAAGCGTTGAAGGTCAGGGAGCTAGAAGATATCTCTTTCACTATGCCCAATGTATCGCTGGATGATGTCGGCACGACGCGAGGGGTGGCTAACTTTTCAATGAGGGGATTGGGGATCAATGCCTCAATCCTCTCGGTAGATCCGACCGTAGGAGTGTTTGTTGACGGGGTCTATATGGGCGTCAATACAGGCATTTTGTTCGACATACCCGATCTCGAGAGTATTGAAGTGTTGCGCGGGCCCCAGGGGGTGCTGTTCGGCCGCAATGTGGTTGGTGGCGCGGTGCTGATCAATACTAAAAAGCCCGGCGATGAGTTTCAGGCTAGGTTTCGCACCGCCTATGAGAATAGCGACGAAGGTGGTACCAACATGTACTACAGCGCCAGGGTTTCAGGGCCGATCACGGATCAACTGGCTGCGGGACTTACGGTCTATTTCAATGACGACGATGGTTCGCACACCAATTCTTTTACCGGGAATAAGGTCAACACACTTGAGCAGTTGATGATTCGCCCGGTAGTGGTTTGGAACCCCACGGAAGACTTGGAGTTTGTCGCACGGTACGAGTATTTAGATACCGACGGTGATGGTACGGCGGCGCAATCTCATTTACCGAGCGGCGGATGTGCTTCTCCCGGTTGGACCATTACGAACAAGGTCTGTGGGCCGGGGGTTCCCGTTGATCACGATGACGATGACTTCAGCTTGTCTATCGATGAAGAAGGTAAACAAACGCTTGAGAAACACCGCTTCTCACTAGAGGCAAATTGGACGGTTGGTGAAAACGGCACCATCACCAACATATTTGGCTGGCGCGATCAGGAGATCTTCAACCGGGCCGATATCGACGCCCAGCCCGTGTGGTTGTTTCATGCTGAAGAATGGAGCGAAGCCGAGCAGATCAGCAATGAATTACGCTACAACGTGTTAATCGATAATCGAATTAACCTTACCACCGGTATCTTCTACTTTGATAACGAGATCTTGTTACATGAGCGGCGGCGCTTGCTGGGTAACGCTCTGACTCAAGATGGCGGTGGTGATTATGAAGTGGAGTCGCTCGGTGTGTTTGCTTCGGTGGATTACGATTTCAATGAGCAGTGGAGTTTCTCAGCAGGTCTGCGCTACACAGAAGAGGAAAAGGAGGCGGATGTCGCTTCGCTTTCTCTGAACCAAAATAGCCCTTGTCGGGTTGACGTAGGAACTTGCGACTTTGACTTCACCAGTGAAGACGAGTGGGACAGCATCTCGCCGAAAGTGGGTTTGACTTATCGGATGAATGATCGCGTCATGATGTACGGCCACTGGAGTGTGGGTCATCGCTCTGGCGGTTATAATTTGAGAAACACCGCCGCTGACACCGTCAACAATGGGCCTGGACCGTACGACGAAGAGCGCTTTGATAGTTTTGAAGTCGGCTTCAAGACCGAGTTTGACGGCGGTCGCGTCAACGGCGCGGTCTTCTTCACAGAGGGTGAAGATGTGCAGCGAGTTGTACTGCGCAACGATCCCAATCCTACCGGCGGTGCGCAAGTCATTAAGAATGCCGGGGATACCGAGACTTGGGGGTTAGAACTGGATGGTGTGTTCAGCCTGACGGAAAGTTTGGTGCTGACGGCCAACGTCGGCTATATCGATACTGAGTATACGGATGTGTCCTTTGACATAAACGGCGTCGGCGGCGAGATTCCAAACAGTGTTGATGAGGGGTTGGAGATCGCTCGTGCGCCGGAATGGAGTTACTCCTTCGGGTTAGTGCACGACCTGCAACTGGGGGATTGGTCCATGGTATCTCGCATCACCTACTCTCACCGGGACGAAGCCTTCTTTGACGATGACAACGAAGGCATTTTGCCCGAGCAAGACATCATCAATGTTGGCATCGATTTTTATTCCAATGACGGCAAGTGGGAGATTGGAATCTACGGTAAAAACGTGACCAACGAAGTGTATTGGGGTGGTGAGACTACTTGGAGCACACTATCTTTCTTTGGCGGCGGCACCTTTGCCCCGTTGGCGAAACCAGCCCGCTACGGTGTGGAGTTAACTTACAATCTGTTTTGATTGTACATTGATCTTGCCCAGTCGGCGGACTACCTCTAGTTGACAACGGCTGAGCAGGATGATTATCCAGGGCTAGGCGCGGCAAGTTATGCCCTAGCCCTGTTGTTTGTTGCCTACATTTTTTCTTTCGTTGACCGGCAAATTTTGTCTTTGCTGGTGGGTCCCATCCGCGAAGACTTCGGTATCTCTGATTTTGAATTCAGTCTGCTGCAGGGTGCGGCCTTTGCCATACTTTACACCTTTGCCGGGCTGCCGCTTGGGCGTATGGCTGATCGCTATTCCCGTCGCCTGATCATTTCCGGCTCTGTGCTGTTCTGGAGTGTGATGACCGTCGCCTGCGGGCTCAGCCGCAGTTACGGGCAGATGTTTGTCGCCCGTATGGGGGTCGGGGTGGGAGAGGCCGGGTTATCACCGGCTGCCTATTCGCTGATTCTCGATAGTTTTCGGCCCCAACACGCGGGTTATGCCATGTCGTTTTACAAGTTGGGGGTAAAGATCGGCGCCGGCTTAGCTCTGGTCATCGGCGGCGTCCTGTATGACTTCTATGCTGGTATGGGCACCTTAGTTTTACCGTGGGTCGGTGAAATTGCGGCGTGGCAAGCCACTATCATTACGGTGGGAGCGCCGGGGGTGTTGTTGGCATTGCTGCTGCTCACGGTGCGAGAGCCGACGCGCAAAGCGCTGGCTGCCAATGCCGATGGCAGCACCTCAACGCAGTTGCCGGTGGCCACTGTGGCGAGCTTTATGTGGCAGCGTAAACGTGTGTACGTATCCTTGTTTTTAGGGTCTTCGATGATGGCCATGGCAGGGTATGGTAATGCCGCTTGGTATCCGGAGTTTTTGTTCCGCAACTATGGGTTGTCGAAGAGCGAAGCGGGCACCTCCTACGGCACCATCGTGATCACCGCCGGTAGCCTGGGTGTGTTGTTTGGTGCCTGGATTGCCAATCAATTCAGCCGGCGAGGTCATCAGGATGCCTATGTGCGCACCATCTTTTTGACCTCTATATTGACCATCGTGCCGTCGGTTGCCGCACCCCTTGCGGGCAACGCTCAATGGACCTTGCTGTTGTTGTGGCCGGCGGAGTTTTTGAGCGCCTCCTACATAGGTGTGCTGGCCATAGCCATGGTGGTGATTACACCGAATCAGATGCGCGGGCAAATTACGGCTGTGTATATCTTCGTGACCAACATGCTTGGGTTAGCCGTTGGGGCCAGCGTACTGGCGGCCTTTACGGACTTTGTCTACCAGGACGACAGTTTGCTGCACTACTCCATCGCGTCCATCAACGGGCTGTTTTATCCCATTGCGGCCTTTCTATTTTTCTACTGCATGCCAGCCTACCGTCACGCGGAACGGGAAGCGGGGCAATGGACGTTGGCTACGGACAAGCCGGTGAACGCACCTTAGGCGGGCTGTAACTCTAGCCAAGGGTGGTGAAAGCCGCGCCAAGGGTGCGCCGATGCAAAAATGGATGCCATGGCCGAAGGTGTGATGGCCGCATCAATTTTGTCGGGGTGCGTACGTAAGGTCTGCCACAATTATCCGTGGTCTGCGGCGTAGTTGAGCAGGTTGCTCAACAGATTGGTGGTGGTTTCGTTGCCGGCAATTAACAAAAGCTGGCTGTAGCTTCGGAGAAAGTGTTTACATCACCGGGGTGCGGCGAATTTTTGTGTCCAATAAATACGGTATGTGGAGGCCGGATTTTCAGCAACGCCTGATCCCATCTGGGTAAAGGAAGCGCTCATGATATTACGGCAATGACCTTCGCTGTCCAGCCAGGCTTGTACCACCGTTTCGGTGTCGGCATAACCCGCGGCGATGTTCTCTCCCCATGCTCTGGCCGTATAACCCGTCGCTGCAATGCGATCGCCTGGGTTGCTGCCGTCTATGGGGCTGATGTGTTCATGAAAGTCATTGTCCGCCATGGATTCCGAGTGGTCTTGGGCCGCGTCTTCCAACAAACAATGCCACGACAAAGCCGGTACTGCAGCAAGGGTGTCAGCGCCGCAGGTAGTGGCGCTGGCGCGGGAATTGTTCACCAAAGTCAGCATCTGTTTGTCACTGTCTTGCATACACTGATCGATGGTGGTCTGCGTGGTGGCGCCGAGGTTGAAGCCATCACCGGTGGTGAAAAACCAAGTGGCGCCGAGGAAGAGGTTACCGGCGCTGTCTGCCAAGGTGGTGGCCACCTCCACACTGTAGACCGTGTCGGGCACTAGCTCATCGCGGGGCTCGAAGCGCAGCAGACGGCTGGCCGCGTCATATGAAACATCACCCGCCAACGGTACCGCGTTTAAGCTCAAGATGATGCTGTCCGCATTGACGCTCGCGGCAGCCAGCGTTTCGTCAAACTGCACTTCTATGGCCGCAGTCACGGCAACACCCGTTGCATCTTCGGTAGGTGTGTGTGAGCTGATCACGGGGGCTTGCGTGTCAGGGCCAGGACTGGGCGAGGGTGTTCCGCCGCTGCCCGAACCACCGCTGCTGGCGCTGTCCACCGCGGTGCTGGAAGAACCACCACCACCACCGCAGGCACTTAACGTGAAGGTGAGTGCGGCCATCAATGTGGCGCTACGGGCACGGGCGCCAAGATTGCGCATGCGGGTCACGATGCGTATCCCCTTTGACTATTGAGCGTCAACTTTTCCTAGGTTTGCTCATTTAGCCAGAGGGGTTATGCCGAAAACGTGCGCCGTCTCCCATTTTAGTCGCTTGTGCCGCGTGGGCGCTGGCCGGCTTATGTTTGAGTGGTGAGCTCCAAGCCGGCTGATTCCCCGGCGCTGCGCCAATCTCTGAGGACTTGGCGGTAAGCGCCTAGACCTTTGCCATAAGATTCCAGCCGCACATCTCGATAACGCTCGTCGGTCCCTTCCTGATTGTAGTAACCCGGTGTACAGCTTTCCGGCGAACCGCCCAGAATCAACTGTGCCGGGGCAGATTCACTGCTGAGCTGATCGTCAACCCACGTTCCGCCTGGACATCGACGCCGTAGCAGTAGTTTGCGCCCAGTTGAAACACAAACAAGCCGCCACACAGAAACAAGTTTGGAAAGCCGTGAGACATCAGCCCGTGCATCGTGCGCATACCCTTGTCCCAGTGTGTATAAATCGATTCGCCGTTTATCCCATAAATGGGGATGCCGATGCGGCGTAGGTAGCTGCTGGTGATTTCGAAACCGCTGGCGTAAACAATGCAATCGACTTCGTATTCTTTGCCGTTGGCTACCACGCCTCGGGCTGAGATGCGCTCAACCCCCTTGGCGTCACTGACGTCGATCAATTCGACGTTGGTGCGATTAAACGTTTCCAGGTATTTGTCGTTGCAGGTTGGCCGCTTACAGAATTGGTTGTAGTAGGCTTTTAACTGCTCCGCCACGGCCGGGTCTTGCACGGTGTCGCTGACACGGCTGCGGATCTCCTCCATGATTTTATAGTTGGCCAACTGCGTCAGCTCTTCAAGCTCGGTGGCGGGGATGTCACCGGCCTGTGCCAGCAGCGTACGCAAGTTGCGTGCAAAACGGGACCAGCCATCGTCTTCAAACTCGGGATAAACGGCGCTGCCGAGCAACGTTTCACCCAAACGTTTTTGCCGTTCCGCCTGCCAGCCGGGCTGCAGATTGGCGGCCCCCATCCAGCTTACGGTGACTAACGCATCGTGGTAGGGCGCGTGTTCGAGGCGGTCTTTGACATACCCCACGTTCAGGACGTGATGGTTGACCCATACCGAGTGGTAACCTTGGGCTTCGGCGTGCACTGCCAGTTCAACCAGCTGACGCGGGTCCGCGATACCAAAATTGTTGGGCACCACGAAGCCGTGTTGCATGTTGTTCGCGTCCTGTGAGGTGGTCTGAATATGGTACTGCAAGCAAAGCCGAATGGGTGGCGCGTGCGTGACAACACGGGTTTATTTGACGACGGCGTTGACCACGCTTTCCCATTGGGCGGCAAGTGGATGGTGGCTGCCGTCAATCTTAGTATTCTGCTGATGCGGCGCCAATGCCTCCTGTAGCGCGGCAAGGGTGGTGACCTCAGGCGGATGCCCCTTGGGAAAATCCGTTTCCGCGGTGAACAAGATACGGCCCTCCACTTTGATACCGCGCGCCAGTTGCTCAACCGCATCAACGCGCGCTTGTAACAGCGGCAGTGGATTATCGAAGGTGATGCGTGCGCCGGCGCTGGTGGCGCTCCACAGATCAAGGCGCTCACCGGCAAATACCGTACCCTGGGTGTCGTTGATGTCTAGCACCACCAGGCCACTTGGTGTGAGTAGCAGGCAGTCGAGCTGAATTTCACCGCCGGTGCCGTCGGGGATCACAAAATCACGCAGTTGTGCAGAGCTAAAGGTACTAAATGCCTGTTCTAGCCTGCGCTCGGGGTTGCGGCACCAACGTAGCAGCCACAGGCTGGCCACCACCGCGCAGCCGGCGGCAATAAGGGCAGCAAACATGCCTATGTTTGTCATGCGCAAACTCCTCTTCTCGGCTCGTCTCATGCTATGTTATTCGCATAACTATTCAACGGTGCGTGCGCTATTGCGCATTTGGCCGGGACATAAAGATAGTCGTAAAGAGAGACATAAAGCGCGGCACATTAATGGCGCCAAGCGCTTGCGGTAGGGAGATGCATGCAAACAGAGTTTAGTGAAGATCAAGAGCAATTCCGCACCATGGTGTCGCGGTTTCTGCAGGAGAAATCCCAGCCGACTGCAGTACGGCAGTGTATGGAGAGTGACGCCGGCTATGATGCGTCCGTCTGGCAGCAGTTGTGCAGCGAGGTGGGGCTGGCGGGTACCCACATACCTGAAGCATATGGCGGTTTTGGTTTTGGTCCGGTCGAATTAGGTATTGCGGCCGAAGAAATGGGCCGCTACCTATACTGCGGACCCTTTTTTTCCTCCGCGGTGATGGCTGCCTACGCCTTGTTACACAACGCTGATGAAGCCGCCAAAGATGCTCTGCTGCCGGGTATTGCCGCCGGTACCACGCTGGCCACCTTGGTGCTGGACTCGTTAGATGCGCCGGCCAAGATCGGTTCTGGTTTGGCCGTTGCAGAGGGCCGCTTGTCCGGCACCGCCCCGCTGGTGGTGGACGCACACATCGCTACTCAACTCCTGGTCATTGCGAATCATGGCGCCGGTCTTGGCTTGTATAGTCTGCCGGGGGACAGCTCAGGTGTTTCGGTGGAGACCGTCCCGGCGCTGGACCCGACACGTAAGCTGGCGAAGGTAGAATTTGCCCAGGCTGCGGTTGAGCAGATTGGCGAAGTTTCTGCCGACTCCTTAAACACCACCTGGGACTTTGTTTGTGTGGCCTTGGCCCACGAAATGATCGGTGGGGCTCGGCATCTGCTCGATTCCACCATTGAATACACTAAGATGCGGTATCAGTTTGGCCGTCCGATTGGATCTTTTCAGGGCTTGAAGCACCGCTGCGCAGATTTGTTGATGGAAGTGGAGATGGCCACCGCGGCCGTCCACCATGCGGCGCGTTGTTTGGACGCCGGCGAAGGTGAACCCTACGTCGCCAGCATGGTCAAGGCGATGGCGTCGGATACTTATATGAAAGCGGCGAAGGAAGCCATTCAAATGCGCGGGGGAATTGGTTTTACCTGGGAAGAGGACACTCACCTTTGGTACAAGCGGGCAAAAAGCTCAGAAGTGTTTATGGGTACCCCGAATTTACATCGCGAGCGCATGATGGGTGTCATCGAAGCGCAAGGGAGTCTGTGATGAGCGA
The DNA here is from genome assembly GCA_028281005.1 of Pseudomonadales bacterium. GTDB lineage: Bacteria > Pseudomonadota > Gammaproteobacteria > Pseudomonadales > Azotimanducaceae > UBA4421. Next base: position 41,903 of record JANQKS010000021.1, on the reverse strand, counting down.
AACAGAGAACCTAACTAACGAAAGCATTGCCGACGCGGTGCACGCTTGGTTGGATGCCAATTGGAATGCAGATCTTTCCCTGCGTGAGTGGCGCGAGATATTGGTGGACGGCGGCTGGGCCACTCCGCATTGGCCGCAGGCTTTTTTTGGGCGCGACTTTAATCAGGAACAATCCGCCGTGGTCTCCAAAATTTTTAACCAGCGCGGCATTGTGCCGGTGGCGCAGACGGGTCCCCGGCGTTTGGCGGCAGAAACCATCCTGGCGATGGGTAACGATGATCAGAAGCGCCGCTATCTGCGGCCGATCCTGACCGGTGAGCACTCCTGGTGTCAGTTGTTCAGCGAGCCGGGTAGTGGCTCGGATTTGGCGGGGTTGTCCACCAAGGCGGAAATGATAGACGGGCAGTGGATCGTTAATGGCCAGAAGGTATGGAACACCAGTGCTCATCATGCGGATTTTGGCGTCCTAGTGGCGCGCACGGATTTTGACTTACCCAAACATCAGGGTATTAGTTATTTTTTGATCGACATGCGTCAGCCGGGCGTAGAGGTGCGTCAGCTTAAACAAATGAATGGACACGCCTCTTTCAACGAGGTGTTCTTAACCGACGCGGTGGTGGCGGCCAACAACTTGGTTGGTGGTGAAGGTAACGGCTGGGCGGTGGCCAAAACCACGTTGTCTTATGAGCGCCGCATGGGTGGTGTTACGCGGAGTTTTGGCGGCTTGCGGGGTAAACGCCAGGGTCGGGTGTATGACGAATATGCGCAGGAAGTGCGTATCGCCAACGAGCCGTATACCTGGTACCCCCAACGGCAGGGGCGGGTAGATCTGGTGTTACCCCGCGCCCAACAAACCGGCGCTATCCAAGATCCCGCGGTACGCCAAGAGATGGCCAAACTCATCTGTATGTCAAAAGGGGCGATGTTGGCTTCGGAGGCTGCGGAAGCCAAACGTAAGTCGGGATCCAACGAGCTGGTACCGGCAGGTTCCATTGGCAAGCTGGCGGCCAGCGTCATTGCCCGCCAGGCTGCCCACGTACACACCATGATTTCCGGCGCCGACGCCATGCGCAGCGGACCGGAATCTGCTGAAGAAGGTATGGTGGCCGAGGTGTTGGTGTCGGTGCCGGCCATCTCGATCGCCGGGGGTACAGACGAAATTCAGCGCAACATCATTGCCGAGCGGGTGTTAGGTATGCCCACGGAAACACGCGCGGACACTGGCCCCTTCCGTGACATCAAGCGCAACGATTAAACAACACCAAACAAGAGGAGAGACACATGCCGTTGAGGATTACCAAAGACTCTATAGACATTGGCCTGGTGACCGGAAACATCGAGGCCATGACGGCGTTTTACCGGGATACGCTGGGTTTACAAGTCGAGGCGGTGTTAGACATGCCCGGCGGCATGACCATGACGCGCCTCATCTGTGGCACCACCATCATTAAATTGGTGACGTTGCCGTCGACGCCTGATGCGCAGAACCCGCCCGGTGGTATTATGGGTGCAACCGGCATGCGTTACTTCACCATCAGTGTGGACAATCTGACCGCCGCGGTTGAGGAATGTAGCGCCGCGGGTTGTAACGTTCCGGTGCCCATCAGGGAGTCGCGCCCGGGGGTCAACATTGCGATGGTCGAAGACCCCGACGGCAACTGGGTAGAGCTCCTGCAGCTGTCCTAGCCGCCTATGCGCGGTGAATTGGGTCGGGGGTGATGCTCGGCCAAACGCTCTAACTCGTTGGCCACCAACTCAGGGGAGCCGCTGCGTCTGGCCAACAGGCGATAAAACGCCGGTACCATAAACAGCGTTAAGAAGGTGGCCAAACTGACGCCGGAGAAGATCACCACACCCAATACGTTGCGCGATTCTGCCCCGGCTCCCATGGCGAGAATCAGTGGAATAGAACCCATCACGGTTGAAATGGTGGTCATCAGCACCGGACGCAGGCGGATACCAGCCGCTTCGATGATGGCTTCTTCAAAGCCTCGGCCGGCGTCGCGTAGCTGATTAATAAATTCCACGATGAGCACGCCGTTTTTGGCGGCAATCCCGATCAACATGATGATGCCAATTTGGCTATAGATGTTGAGCGTCAAACCCATGGCGTACAAACCCAGCAAACCACCAGCCATGGCCAGGGGGACCGTCAGCAAAATAACAAATGGGTGAACGAAACTTTCGAATTGCGCGGCGAGCACCAGGAAGACGATCAACAGGGCAAGACCAAAAGTGAAAAACAAACTACTCGACGATTCCCGGTAATCTAATGACTCGCCGCGATAGTCAATTTGTGCGGTCTGCGGCAACTCTTCGAGCACCACGTTCTCCAAAAATGTCAGTACATCTCCGAGTGAATAACCCGGCGCGAGACTGCCGCTCAAAGTAATTGCACGCAAACGGTTGTATCGGTTCAGCGATCCGGCGCCGGCGGTTTGCTCAACGTAGATCAGATTTGCTAACGGCACCAATTGGCCGCTGGTTTCCGAGCGTACATAGATGTTGTCTAAGTCTTGGGGGGTGGCGCGTTGATCGTCGCGCGCCTGCATGATGACGTCGTACTCCTCGCCATCCTGCACATAGGTGGTGACCCGCTGTTCGCTCATCATGGCCGCCAATGTACGGCCGACATTTTGCACGGAAACACCGAGGGTAGCGGCGCGGTTTTTGTCGATGCGCACGTGGACTTGCGGCTGAGTTTCTTTGAGGTCGGCATCCATGCGGGCGATACCCGGATAAGCTTCAACTCGCTCCAGCACAATGTCGCGCCAACGCGCCAGCTCGTCGTAGTCCGGGCCGCCGATCACAAACTGAATGGGTTGATCACCACCGCGACTAGATAGGCCCGAGCGGGAAAACGCAAACGCGCGCACGGCCGGTATGTCTTGCCATTGGCCTGTGAGTTTGCGCGCCAGATCGGCGGTGGCGATGTTGCGGTCGTCGATGGCGGCGAGATCAACAATCAACATACCGCTGTTGGTGGAGGAGCTACCCCAGCCGGGTACAAACACCAACACTCGGCGTACCTCACCGTTTTCCACGTAAGGCATGACGGTGGCTTCGAGTTTGCTGGTCTCCTGCTTCATACGCTCAATGCTGGTGCCTTCGGCGGTGCGCACAGAGGCAAAAATTACGCCTTGATCTTCCGCCGGGGCGTATTCCTGGGGCACCTGGGAGAACAAGGTATACGTCAGGCCAAAGGTCACGAACAGTGCTACGGCAGCAGTCCACGGGTGACGCAGCATAAAACCCAACGCGGTTTTATATCGGGCTTCTAAGCTACGAAAGGCGTTATCCACCAGTTTGGTCAGCGGATTAGGTCGCGGTGAGGCTTTTAACAGTTTCGAACACAGCATGGGTGTTAATGACAGTGCCAAAATGCTGGAGAAGATGACCGCGGCTGATACAGCCACGGCCAGTTCGCCGAACAACACCCCCATGTTGTCGCGCAAAAAGATGATCGGTGTGAACACGGCGACCAACACCGCGGTGGTGGCCACCACCGCAAAAGAGACCTGGCGCGAGCCGCGATAGGCCGCCAGCAAAGGCGGTTCTCCTTTTTCGACACGGCGATAGATATTTTCAAGTACCACGATGGCATCGTCGACCACCAAGCCGATCGACAGCACCAAGGCCAGCAAGGTGATGAGATTGACCGAGAAGTCGAAAGCAGCCAAGGCAATAAAGGCGGCGGTGAGGCACACCGGTATGGTAATGGCCGGGATGATCATCGTGCGCAAAGTGCCCAAGAACAGCAAGATAACCAGGCTGACCAGCACGGTGGTAATGGCGATGGTCTGATAGACAGACTTGATCGCAGAGCGGATGAACTCAGAGTCGTCGGAGCTGGAGACAAGCTGCATATGGTCCGGCAAAGTGCTTTTCACTTGGGCCAGCACCTTCCTGACACCGTCGATGGTCTCCAAGGTGTTGGCTTTGGACTGTTTGGAGATACTGATGCCAACAATTTCTCTCTGGTTCACGCGCATCAAGTCGCGGAAGTTGCTGGATGCTATTTCAATCTCCGCCACTTCCCCCAAACGTATGGGGTAACCCTGTTCTCCCACGCCCACTACCAGGGCGCGAAAATCTTCCGGGGTTTCATAATTGCGTGTCAGACGCAGGCGCAGTTCACGGTCCGCGGATTCCAGGCGTCCGGCCGGTAGCTCAATGTTTTCCCGCCGCAAAGCGTTTTCGATGTCGGTGACGGTGAGATTGCGCGCGGCTAAGCTCATACGATCCAGCCAGATACGCATAGACTGCCGGCCCGAGCCGCGCACGCTGGCGTCCGCTACGCCAGGCACCACGGCAAACCGGTCGACCACATAGCGGCGCACGTAATCATCCAGTTCCAACAGCGACATTTCGCTGCTGGAGAGGTTTAGGTGTAAGATCGGCCGCCGGTCGGAGTCATATTTCGAGACGATTGGTTTTTCGGCGTCTTCCGGGAGCCGGCCGACCACGCGCGAAACCCGGTCGCGCACGTCGTTGGCGGCTTCTTCGATATCGCGGTCGAGGTTAAACTCGACGGTGATGCGTGAGCGTTCATCACGGTTTGAAGAACTGATGGATTTGATGCCGTCGATGCCGTTGATCTGGTCTTCAATGATCTGCGTCACGCGGGATTCGATAATGTCCGCGCCTGCGCCAATATAGGTGGTATCCACTGAAACGACCGGTGGATTTACATCCGGGTATTCACGCACCGGTAGATAGTTGAATGACAAAACGCCAAACGCGACCAGCATCAGGCTGATGACCGTGGCAAATACCGGCCGCTTGACCGAAACGTCAGACAGCCACATCAGCCGGCGCCTGCCACTGTGTTCGGCCGATCCGGCGTTTGGCCTTGGATTCTAACCGGGGCCTGATCGCGCAGTTTGATCACACCATCAGTGACCACTTCGGTGCCCGCTTCAAGGCCGCTGATGACTTCTACCCAACCTTGGTTTTGGGTGCCCGCCTGGATCTCAATCAAGGCGGCGCGGCCGTCGTTGACGGTATAGACGTACATGTCGTTCGAGCGCTGTAACAGTGAACGCTCCGGCACCATTAACGCGCTGCGTGTGCTGGTGGTTAAACGTACGGTCATTAACATCCCAGGGCGGATGCGCAGATCTTGGTTGTCGATGTGAGCCCTTATCGTGGCCGCTCGGGTGACAGGGTCTACGCGCGAGCCGATGGTGCGCACCGTAGCGGGGAAAGCAGTGTCCGGATAGGTAGGACTGATGGCGACAAGCTCTTGCCCGGGTTGGATCATCCCTAAGTTCACTTCCGGCACGGAAAAATCCAATTTGATGATGGAGACGTCGTCCAATGTGGTGATGGGTGTGGTCGGCGTAAGCAGGGTGCCTTCACTGATTTGCCGGAAACCCAACAAGCCGGTAAACGGAGCGCGGATCAAACGGTCGTTGAGGCGTGCAAGCAGACTCTGTTGCCGTGCCTGGGCGGCGTCGAAACGTGCGCGGGCTTCATCAACCTGGGAGAGGGGCACGCTGCCTTGATTAAAGAGGTTGTCCAGCCGTTCAAATTGCAAACGGGTATCCGTGACGTTGGCTTCCGCCTCCCGGAGCAGCGCGGCTTCTTCGGCGTCGGTGAGTTCAACCAGGACGGCACCGGCTTGAACCAAGTCGCCGTCGTCGAAACGTACATGGCTGACGGTATCGGTCACTTTGGCCGTGAGGATGACAGATTCGTTGGCCATGGCGGTGCCGATGGCTTCTAAATATTCGCGTATCTCGCGCTGTTGGGCAGGGACCGTCACAACCAGCGTAGGCGGGCGTTGAAAGCCGCCGGGTCCGCGCTGACGGTCTTCCTGGCCGCAACCGGTCACGCCGAGCAGCAGCACGAAAATGACTATTTTAACCTGCAATCTGATTGTCCCGGGACTTGGCCCATTTACACAGTCTTGATTAGACCTGTGCCACGCAGGGATGTCCATGTTATGGAGGCCTGTTGAAACAAGTACTCGCGTAAACCCTGGCCTGTGCGAGAGGGTTGGGTTTACTCTAGGCCCCTACTTCAGCCCATTGCATGGACATTGCTGTGTCTGACCCATATACGTTATACGGCTCCTACGCGTCCTATTACACCGCCAAAGTGCGGGCGTACCTGCGTAAAAAGCAAATCCCCTTTGTCGAGCGTTTACCCAGCGACCCGATGTTTCGCAATAAGGTGCGCCCAGCTTCAGGCAGCCATCGCATCCCGCAATTGCTGACGCCATCCGGAGAGGTCATTCAGGACAGCGTGGAGATTGTCGACTACCTTGAACCGCGTTTCCCTGCGTTACCTGCTTTCCCCGACACACCAAGGCAGCGCACCGTGGTGCACCTGATGGAGTTGCTCGCCAGCGAAGGATTGGTGCGTCTGGCATGGTTGCATCGATGGCTGTTTGCGGAGAACCATCAGTTTGTGAAGATGGATTTTGGGCGTTCTTTCCGGCCCCAGGGGAGTGATGCCGAACTGCTCAAGTATGGCAGCTTAATCGCCGATCGCATGATGAGTTACGGCTTGCCGGATTCGACCGCGGCCACGCGGGAGGCGCTCGATCGTGCCTACCAAAAGCTGTTGGGTTTATATGAGGCGCATCTCACCGAACATCCCTACTTTTTAGGTGGGCATCCGTCTGCTGCGGATTATGCGGTGATGGGAGCCCTGCATGCCCATCTTGGGCGTGATCCCGCGGGGCTTCGGGTGATGCAAGATCATGCACCTAGAACATTTCGTTGGGTAGAACACATGCTGGTGCCTGAAGTAGAGTCACCTGAGTTTTTTAGTCGGCCCGTGAGCTACGCACCAGACGATGCGGTGCCACCCACTGCGCTGGCGATTCTGCAGCATATTGCCGAAGAATACGCGCAGCAGTACGTCCTTGGTGCCTTAGTCTTCAACCAGAGCATGGCGCAAATCGAGCCAGCCTCCGGGTACTTGTTGGATGCAGAGCAGGACCAGCCTTCTTTGCCCAAGCAGACGGTGAGTTATGCAGGAGTTCAGCACGAGCATGCCACCAATCTGCATGGAGTGTGGCTTACGCAACGTGCGCAGAGTTACTTTCAGGGTTTGGCAGACGCGCAGCAGGCGCAAGTGCAACAGTTGTTGGGGCCAGGTCTGTTAACGGATCTGCTGACGGTGCCGATGCGTTACCGGCTGCGGCGAGAGAACAACCGGTTAAGCATCCACTAGAGCGGATACGGGTTTTAAGATTCATGGTCCGGCCAAAAAAGCTTTGCTTTAAGCAAGTCTCAACAAAGGAGCGGCAGCAGCTTAATATAAGCCGGTTCAATTCTGGTATATGTTCTGAAATATCTAATGAGGGAGGTTGTATGAAAATTGGTGTGTTTGGAACCTTTATGTCACCCATTTGCACTCCGGATATTGTGAGCAGCATTGGTCAGCGCGTGGAGGCTGCCGGGTTGGATTCACTGTGGATGGGTGAGCATGTCGTGTTGTTTGACGAAATGGAGTTTCCCTATCCGGCGTCGAAAGACGGTCGTATTCCCGTGCCGGAAGGTGGCGGCTTGCTGGATACGGTGGCGACGTTTGGTTTTTTGGCCAACGCCACCAGCACGTTGCGTCTGGGCACCGGCATTACGTTGATTTCCCAGCGTCACCCGCTTTACACGGCCAAAGAGTTCGCTACGTTGGACTGGTTGTCAAATGGCCGTGTCGATTTCGGCGTAGGGGTCGGCTGGTGTAAAGAGGAAGTGATCGCCTCCGGCTTCGGCTGGGAAGACCGCGGGCCTCGCTCGGACGAATTCCTCGAAGTAGCGCAGCGCTTATGGACAGACGAACTGGTGAGCTTCAGCGGCGATTTCTTCAACTTACCTCAAGCCTGCCGGCTGGATCCTAAACCGGTGCAAGTACAGTTCCCTGTATTAGTGGGTGGGCATAGCAAGCCGGCATTCCGGCGCGCGGCAAAATATGGTACCGGTTGGTACGGTTTTGCGCTTACGCCGGAGCAAACCGCACCTATGCTGGCACAGTTGGACGACGCGTTGGCGCAGGCAGGACGCAGTCGCAATGGTTTTGAAATTATCATCACGCCGAGTCGGGAGGGGGATGACGACTTGGCGGCGTTTGCGGACATGGGCGTTGATCGGCTCGTCCTGCACATGGGTTCGCAAGCCCCGGATCGTTTGGATGCGCGCCTTGATCACTTGGCTGGGCTGGTCCAAAAGCTCAGCTAAATCTTTGGCTAGTCGAGTTGGACCAGGACTTTGCCGATGTTGTCGCCGGTCAACAGTTGGCGGTAGGCGACAAGGGTGTTTTCGATGCCTTGGCTGATCTGAAAAGGAGTATGTGGCTTGCCTTCATCGACCCATTGCTGCAGTTGGGCGGTGAGGGCAATGCCTATCACTTGGCAGCCTAGATTCTTGCCGATTTGGCAGGCGAATAAGCCGGGGGCGCCCGCCGCGGCGGACACCGCCACCATTCTCCTGGCTTGACCCGGCAGTACCCGTGCCCGCGGTGGGTATGCTTGCGCGCTCGAGTGAAAGCGCCTGCTCAAACTCCGTCCGGTGCGGGCGCTTGTCTGGACGCCAGAATTGTTGTGTATCAGACATGTGGGTTAGCGCAACTCAGAGACGTACTCATCGACGATATAAGACCGCATGAAACGGGTATCAAATACCTTTTCTTCGTCTTCGCGAATCTCCTGCTGCGCGGCTGGCTCACTCAACACCTTGGCGCAAGCTTGCATGGTGTCGAGGTCCGGATACCAGATTTCCAAAAAAACATCGTATTCCGGTTCGCGCAATTCACCGTCGCGATCGACAGTGGCATTGGTAAAACGGCGCATATATTTAATGGCGTAACCGCGGAGGTATTTTTCGCCAATGAGCCGATGTTTACTCTCATAGTATTCACGGAACGCCTCGACAGTCATACCGGGGCGGCGTTTCATAGGCATGACCACTTTGATCATGATGCGCCTCATGTTGCGTCAAACTTAATTGAAGAGTAGCAGGTGTCGTGGCGGATAGGTGGCGGATAGGTGATGGGTCGCGTATCCGGTGTAAACTGCCCGGTCGAGACAGACAACAAGAGATGGAACGAGCCCATGAGCCAATCCCAAACACCCGCTCACGCACGTAAGGAGAGTGCGGAGCAAGCTGAATTTCGCGCCTATTGCCGCGCTTGGTTGGAAGAAAACCGTCCGCCGCCGACCCATCTACCGTTGCCGCAGGCGGCATACGAAGTGACCGCCGATGAGCACCGCCATTACCTGGTGGACTGGCAGGCGCGCTGTTACGAGGCGGGGCTGATCGCCACGGATGTCGATAAAGCTTACGGTGGACACGGACACGAGGGATTTCAGCAGATTGCCAGCGCAGAAGTGCGGCGTGCGGAAGTGCCCTATTTCATCAACTGGATCGGTTTGGGCATGACAGCGCCGACGTTGCTCGTACATGGCACGGAAGAACAGAAACAAACCTATCTGCCCGCCATCTTTTCAGCCGAAGACATTTGGTGTCAGGGGTTTTCTGAGCCGGGCGCCGGTTCGGACCTGGTATCGCTACAGACCAGCGCGGTTAAGCAAGGCGACAGCTGGCTGATTAACGGCAGCAAAGTGTGGACCAGCTTGGGGGCTTTGGCGAAGTGGATGCTGTTGCTGGCACGCAACGATAAAAACGACAAATACAATGGCATCACCTATTTCATCTGCCCCATGGACCAGCCGGGTGTGACGGTCAACCCCATCCACAAAATGACGGGTGAATCCGGTTTCAACGAAGTTGTGCTGGAAGACGTGTTGATTCCGGATCACATGCGCATAGATGAGGTGGGTGCGGGTTGGAAGGTTGCCATGTCGACGCTGACCAGCGAGCGCGGTGCTGCTCAAGGCGTTGGCGCGGTGGCCAGCAGTGAATCGCCCATGAGCACCATCATGCAATTGATAGATTTGGCCAAACACACCCGCCGTAACGGCAAGCCGGTATGGGATGACCCGGTGTGGCGCGACCGCATCATGAAGCTTTATGAGCGCACCGAAGCCATGACGCAGAATTTTCGCCGCCTCGGCGTCAGCACGTTGGAAAATGGTGGCATGCGTATCCCTCTGCAGAGCAAGCTGGTCGGGTCTGAGATTGGTCAAGCAGTGCACCAAACCGCCATGTCAATATTGGGCATGTCCTCGAGCCTCTATGTCGGGGATGACAACGCGGTGGAAGACGGCAAATGGCCGCTCGGCTACATGAATACCTATACCGGCACTATTTCCGGCGGCAGCAGTGAAATCCAACGCAATATTCTCGGTGAGCGGGTGCTCGGCTTACCAAAAACCAAGTGAGCCGAAGCGAATTATCCAGCCTCATTAAGTGCTGAGTTTTTAAGAGGAATACAGAACATGACCCAAGCGCGAGATTTTGGCTTTGGTGAAGAACAACAGATGCTCAAAGAAGCATCCCTGCGTTTTATGCAGGACAAACAACCGCTGGCCCATCTGCGTAAACACACCGCCGGTACCGAAGACCCCTACTTAGGTCAAGCGCGGCCCGGCGTCTATGATGCTGAGGCCTGGGCGGAGATGGTACAGCTCGGTTGGACCGCCTTGGCGGTACCCGAAAGCGCGGGTGGCGCCGGTACGAATTTGGTCACTGCCGTGGGGGTCATGGAAGAGGTGGGCCGCGCCGCGATGCCGACCCCCCTGTCCAGCACCTTGTTAGCCACTTTTGTCCTGCGGCATGCGCAAGCACCGGCGGCACAAGCAGCGCTGGCGCGGATCGCCCAAGGCAGCAGTGCCGCCATCGCCATCTATAACCAATATGGTGAACTGGAGCTGGACGCCACCGAAGTAACCGTCAGCGACGGCCGTCTCTCCGGCACCAGCTATTTTGTCCAGGACTTACAGAAGGTGGATTTTCTGGTGGTGGCGGCCAAACAGGACAACGAGCTGGGTTTATATACGGTTGATGTGCAAGCAGACGGGGTCAGTTGCCATGCAGACCGCATTGTTGACCTCACCCGAGATCAGGGGCGCGTGACATTTGACGCGGCTGCCGTGGAGTGTGTGGCAGAGCCGGGGCAGGGGGGTGAAGCCTTGCAGCAGAGTTTACCCGCGTTATTGACGCTGGTGGCGGCGGACATTGCCGGTGGTTGTGAGTGGCTGCTGCAGGCAACCGCGGATTACGCCAAGGTACGGGTGCAATTTGACCGGCCGATAGGCTTCTTCCAGGCGGTGAAACACCCCATTGTCAACATGATGATCGCCGTCGATGAAACCCGCTCCCTGGTCTACAACGCAGCCGGTGCATACGACACCGATCCGGAGGATGCGTTGCGCTGTGCCCACTTAGCTAAATCCAGTGCTTCCGATACGGCGGAATTCTGCGCCAATCGGGCGACACAGTTGCACGGTGGTATCGGTTTCACCTGGGAGATGGATGTACAGGTTTATCACAAGCGTCAGATGCACAGCCAACAGCTGTTTGGTGACGGTGTGTGGCAGCGTCAACAACTTGCTGAGCTGATCTGACCGGCACGTCGATGTCGCAACAAGCCAACACTTCGGTCCATAGTCATGGCAGCGTGTTGCTGGCCGAAGATAAGTCGGCATCGACGGTGTTGCATGAAGTACTGCAGGTACCCCTGGCGTTGCACGGTGCGGATTTTGCCGACGCACAGCTACCGACGCACATTAATCAATTTCGCAAGGCCTACGCCCAGCTGCTGCCCCAGTATGAAGCGGCGCGGCTTGCCAGCGCCCAACGTGGTGACATTGCTACCCAGATAGTGGACGCACTCCGCGCGCAATTGGTGTGGCAGCAAGCGGATGTCAGTCAACCATTGAACGAGGCACTGCAGCAAACCGCACAACCATTACCGCTCGAGGAAGCCTCTTTTTCCGGTTCTGGGGGTTGGCAGCCGAGTGTGGTCTACCAGGGTGAACGTTGGGGACCTCAGCAGTTACCCAACCTGGGTTCGCTGTTGGTGCAGCGCGGCGTGGTCACGCAGGCCGCGGGTGAGGCGTTGTCTTGGGTCAGCACTGGCCTGGTGGAGCAAGGTGCCATTCATTTGCGGGGTAGGAAAATAGCGGTCCTTGGTGGCGGGGCTGAGATGGCGCCGACGCGCCTGTGGTTGGCCGCCGGAGCGGAGGTCTTATGGTTGGACACGGCGGCACCCCCTGCCGAGTGGCATAAAGACGCGGATCTGTGCGGGCGTTTGTATTGGCCGCGGGACAACGTCGACCTGTTGAGCCAACCCCGCGAAGTGTTGGCAACTTTGTTAGCCTTTGCGGATGGCCAGGCGCTTGACGTGGCTTTGTATGCGTATGCACCTGGCCAGGCGCGGGAACTGCGGCTGACGGGGGTGATGAATGCCTTGGTTGAGGCCCTGCCGAGCGAATTGCTGGCCAGCGTCACGTTGTTGGTATCACCCACCACCCCTACTGCCTTGTCCGCCACGGATTTACAGGCCATGCGACAGCGTCTGCAGCAACGCCCAGCTTGGGAAGCGCTGTTGGCAGGTCTCGGACTGCTGGGCCGTGGCGGCGGCGCGGCGACTGCTCAGAGCGGAGCAACTGAGCAAAGCAAAATTACTGCGCAGGCTGCGGCTACCCGCACCGTGGTTGGTATTCAGGGTGCCAGTTATCAAGCTGCGCAGTACGTGGCGAAAGTGCTGGTGGCGGAGTGTTGGTCCAACCGTGGAGACTTTCGGGTGTCCGCCAATACCGCAGCCATTACACGCACGCGTTCGCTCGCCCATCCTGTGTTCACCGCGGCTTTTGGCGGCGCCGGGGCGTTTGGTATCGAAACCTTAACGCCGCGCCAATCCCGTGCTGTAAATGGGCTGCTGGCTTTGCACGATTGGTTACATCCGCAAGCGCCGGTGCCGGGTGCGGTGCGCGTGCACGGCGGGATCCATACCCTGCCATACCCGCTCGACAAGGCGTTGCGGGTAGCGGCAGCATTTGGCTTTGCGCGTTCCCCGCGTTTGTTGCGTGGTTTGTTAAAAGGATGACGTTACCTCAATGAACATAGGTATAAACGGTACTGGCTTGGTGCAACGCGCCAGCGTGGCGAAAATTGCCGAACATGCCAGCGCGGCCCAAACGGATGGATTTGCCAGTTACTGGTTGGCCGAACACCCCACCGGTGGCTTTGATGCGCTCACGGTGTTGGCTCTCGTGGGTCAACAGGTACCGCAACTTGAGCTCGGCACCGCCGTTGTGCCGACGTTCCCACGGCACCCCTTGGTGCTGGCGGGGCAGGCGCAAACCGCGGCAAACAGCATGGAAAACGTGCTGACCTTAGGGGTGGGGCTTTCGCACGAGGTGATGATGGCGCAGCTTGGTATTGGCTTTGCCAAACCCATCCGCCACCTGCGCGAATACCTGAGCATCTTAATGCCGCTGCTGCGGCAAGGCCGCGTCGATTACACCGGCGAAACCCTCAGCGCGGATGCACAGTTGTTTCAGGTGCCAGACAAGCAAGTGCCAGTGGTTGTGGCTGCCCTTGGGCCCCAGGCGCTGGCGGTGGCGGGACGCTTAAGTGACGGCACCACGCTGGCCTGGGTGGGCCCAAAAACAGTGCGCGAGCACATCGTGCCCCGGATCAGTGCCGCGGCCGCAGACGCTGACCGCTTAGCACCGCGTGTTATCGCCACCTTGCCAGTCTGTGTCACCGCGGATGAAAGTGCGGTGCGTGCCGCTATCGGTCAGGGGTTGCAAATGTACGCCGAGTTGCCTTCCTATCGCGCCATGTTTGAACGTGAAGGCGTTGCAGGCCCGGCGGATTTAGCCATTGTCGGTTCCGCGGACCAAGTAACGGAGGGCATTGAGCGTTTGGCGGAAGCGGGGGTGACAGACTTTGCCGCCTCGGAGTTTTACTTAAACCCCACCGAACGTGCGCAAACACGTGAGCTGCTGCGCGCTTTGCTGTAGCTCACTTAAGGGTCGCCGCGGTCGCCGGGCGCGCGGATGATAAAGGCGGGTTTTTGTTCGCTGACTTTAGCCCAAGACTTGCCAGTCTCAGACACTTCCATCAAGCGCAACACTTCGTCGGCAATGCAGGATGGCGGCATAAACTCAGCCTCGGCGGTACGCTGTTGGTGGGGAATGATATTGGTGTCAATACCACCCGGGCACAATGCATTGATGCGGATATCGCGCTTGGCCAAAGTAGGGCCAAGGCTGCGTACCAAACCCACCACCGCGTGTTTGCTCATGGCGTAAAGCGGGTCAACGCTATAGGGGGTGATGCCAGCCAACGAAGCGGTGACCACGATGGCGCTGCCGGGTGTTAACATCGGCAGTAGTGCCTGTAACGCAAATACCACACCGTCGACATTGGCGCCCATCATGCGCCGGTAACGCGCCATGGTCATGGCTTCAAGCTGATACTCAGCCAGCGGCGCATCGGGTGGTGCAATCTGGATGCCGGCGTTCAAGTGGATGCGGTCTGGTACGGTTGCAGTCGCGCAACGTTGCGCCAGTTGTTGCCACTGTTGCGCATCACTCACATCACAGTATTCGAAAGTGACGTCGAGGCGTTGCGCCAATGCCGCCCCCGCTTCCTGATCGATGTCGAGCGCCAACACCTGGTCGCCGTTGGCTTTGGCGGCGGCCACGGTGGCGGCGCCGATGCCTGAACTGGCACCGGTGATGAGCCAACGGTGAGTGTTACTGCTGGTCATGATTTAGCCCGCCTTTCTTTTTTGACATTCTTTTTCAACGCAGGCCCAAACTCAGTGGCGACGAGGTCTGCCGTGCCACAAGCCTCAGCCACCAAATCGAATTTACCGTCGGCGTGTAGCCAGCGGCGAATGACCTGGGTGTTGGCGGTCACCAAGGCGCCGGCCAGTACTTGTGCTGACGCACTGGCGTTGGGTGCTGTGCCCCAGTCTTTGCTGATTTCGGTGGCCAATGTGTCTTGATATTCGAACCAGGTTTCCAAAAAGGTGGTGGACATGGCAGGCACGGAGAACAGATTTAACAGCGTCTTGCGATAGTCCACGCCGAGTTCAAGCATGTTTTTCGAGGCGTCCTCTACCCAGGCTCGCCAAAACGCTAACGTGTCTTGCTCGCGGTCGACAATGTTGGCTTGGAACGCCTTTAAAAACTCGCGGTCTATGGCTGCCGCCAGTTCATGTTTGCAATTGAAATGGCGATATAACGTCTGCAAATGCAGGTCTGCCGCGTCGGCAATGTCGATGAGTTTGGTGTGTTCGTAGCCCCGTTCGGCAAACAGCCTGTGCGCGGCTTGCAGAATGTTTTGATGGGTTTGTTGACGTCGACGCGTACGCCGACTGTATGGCCGCTCTTGCGCCAGCATGACAGTTCTCCCTCCTTCCCTGGGAGGGAATCTAGCAGATCATTTGCGGCTTGTGCAGCGCCTTGTGCCCGAAGGTGAGCTCGTTAGGCACGCACACGCAATAGTATGGTAGGGGTAAATACACCCATACATTGCTGCTCTCTGTCATACCTCTCCAGATTGTAGAACAAACTACAAATTTATATTCATTTACATCAATGTAATCGAGTATATTGCGCCGCCTCGGGCCCAGTTGGGGGGCAGAGGTACAACAACTAGGAGAGAATCTAAGCATGGTGAAACCCATTCGTGGCCCCGTCAGCGTGGTCGCGCTGATCGTATTGTTGCCGCTGAGTTTAAGCGCAACCGCCGAGCAAGCATCACGTGCCATCGAAGAGATCGTTGTGACTGCGGAAAAGCGCGAGTCCACGGTATCTGACACATCCATATCCATTTCCGCCTTTGACGGACAATTTCTGGAAGATTTTGGTATTCGCAACCAGGAAGACCTGGCCAACTACATTCCGGCAACCACCATTCAGCCCTACGATATGGCGGTTCGCGGTGTCGGCCGGACCTTCCGCGCCCTGGGCGGTGACCCGGGTATTTCCACCTACTTAAACGGCGTCTACTCAGAAGACTTCGGTATCGCCTCTACTGAAGGGGGTCTCTACGACATTGAGCGGATCGAAGTATTGCGCGGTCCGCAGGGTACGCTGTACGGCCGCAACGCAGTAGGCGGTGCGGTCAACTTCATTAATAAGCGTCCCACGGACGAGTTTGAGGCGGAGATCAAAACCATCTTCGGTACCGACGGCATCAAAGACTACTACGGTATGGTCTCTGGCCCGGTTATTGACGGATTGTTGAATGCGCGTGCCACCGGTGTGAAACGTACCCGTGACGGTTACTTTGACGACGTTGGCTCCGGCGGCGAAACCAACAACTACGGCGATGAGAACTACACCTTGGCCCTTGAATGGACCCCGAGTGATAACTTCACCGTGTTGGTCCGTGGGAACGAACGCTCCTATGCTCGAGTCATGGGTGCCGCTGGACAGACCGCAGGCGCCATTGTCTTAAACGAAGCCGGCAGCCTGACGCGGGATACCGAATCGGAAGTGTTTGGCTACCGCCCGATTCTCAGTTCCACGACTGATGCGTTGGCGTCTACTTTTGATGTTTCCCAAGGCGCGGCAGCGCTTGCCGCCACCGGTAATGCGAACCTCAATACCGCAAATGCCGCAGCCAACAGCTTCCTGTTGACCAGCGGTTCCGACAACCAGACCCAACTGTTCCGCTTCACCAACCCAAAAACGGGTGAAAGTGTGATCGCCCAGCGCCTGCGCCCCGGCATTGACCCGGCAGCAGATGACGAACCCAACCGGGCATTTGGTTTGACCAGCGGATTTGCCCCGGCGGTAGAAGGCGACGATATTGATGGCGATGATCTCAAAACCGCCACCAACGGCTTCAACGATGAGTATTTTGACCACCAAGCTATGTCTTTAGAGGCTGCTTGGGACGTCACTGAGTCGTTTAGCCTGAAGTACGTGTTTGGCTACACCGACTACTTCTACGATCGCGTCACCGACCGCGACCTGACCGGCAGCCAGTTTTCCGATGAGACCTTCTATGTCTCTCAGGAAAACGAAAACTTCCAGCATGAGGTGCAGTTTTTCATCGATTTCGGCGAGCGCGCGACGTTAACCTCCGGGTTGTTCTACTATGAAGCTCGCATCGACCAGCGTGGTGACTTCTACTCCGCCGTGGGTGAGTCCCGCTACGCAGACCCTGTAGACTACGGCCCGCTGGGGAACGCCATCCTCCCGGCTGTGTTTCCGACGCGGCCCTCTTTGTTCTCCGCAAGAGCTGAGTACAACAGCTTAGGGCCGGACACCGACTTAGACGGAGACGGAGATGCCGACCGCCTTACCACCAACTTGGAAGGCGACGCATCGGTCCTTGAAGGCACAGCGTTAAACGGTGACTCCTACGCGGACGCCGGTCTGTGGTACGGCGACAACGAAAGTGCCGGCTGTTCACGTATTCCTTCCGGCCCCACAACCTGCGGCAGCTTTTTGGAATACGCCACGGTGAACAACACCGAAGCGTTTGCCTTTTATAACCAGGCGGAAATTTTCCTCACCGACGCGTTCTCGTTGACGCTGGGGATTCGCTACGCGGAAGACCGCCGTGAAGGGGAAGAAAACGTATTCCTTTACACCGAAGCCAACCCCGCGGAAGCTGACCTGACCAAGCCCGCTAACGTATTTGGCTTGAATGAAGTTGCGCTGCTGGCGGCGCTGGACACAGGGGACGGAACTTCGTTCTTGGCGCCGGGTGTGCTGCCGGTGTTGCCTACGGGTTCTTTGGCGCAGTTTAACGGTGCGGTGCAAGCGGCTAATCCGGATGCGGTGACCCGCTACCGGGGTATTCCGTTTGGTGTGTCTTTCTACCGTCCAGTTGAAGAAGACTTTGATGACATCACCTGGCGTCTAAACCTGGATTGGGAACCCAATGACACCACTTTGGTGTACGCGGGTGTGACCACCGGTTACCGCGCGGGCGGCTTCAACTTGGCCAACTTGTCAGACGACCCGATTTATCCGTCGGAAGAAATCACCGCGTATGAGATCGGTTGGAAAGACAAACTGTTCGATAAGACGCTGCAGATCAGCGTGTCCGCTTACTACTACGACTATGAGAACATTCATCTCAGCGTAGAAGGGCAAAGCTCCGCCCTGGGTGCCACCGTGAACAACGTGCGCGCCGCGCCGGAAGCCGAAGTATTTGGTTTTGAAGGGGAAGTCTTGTGGCTGGCCTCGGACAACCTGACGCTGGGTGGCAACTTCAGCTATACCGATAGCGAGTACACCGAAGACATCACCGGTAACCTGGACATCAACGGTGACCGCGTAGATGACCTGTTTGGCGTGTCGTTGACCCAAAGTGAGTTTGACCCCGCTGTACCGGCGTCTTTGTTTAGCGCGCCGCTGGACCGCACGGTGAACATTGAAGGTAATCAGCTGCAGCTGGTGCCGGAAATCAAATACACCATCTACGGTATCTACAACTGGAACCTCGGTGATAGCGGTGACATGGAGTTCAGAACGACGTTGTCCTATACCGATGAGGTGTTCTTCACCGCGGAGAATAACGACGAAGATCTGGCTCCTGACTACTATCGATGGGACGCGCGCGTTACTTGGACCAGCGCGGATCAGAAGATTGTGGTATCCGGTTTCGTCAACAATATTCTTGATGAAATTGGCGTGCGTCAGATCTCTCGTCTCGGTGAGGAGGGTAACTACCTGCGCGCAGCTACCGTCACCGACCCGCGCACCGCTGGTGTGGAGTTGTCTTACCGCTTCTAAGCGTTAAGGCTCGCGATCCCCTCCAACGCTCCTATCCAACGGTTAGGGGTGGCGGAGTAAAGCCCTGGGAATCCTCCGTTCCCGGGGCTTTTTTGCGACGGCTCTTAGACCCGTGGCGGGGAGAGGCTAGGCTGGGTTAACGCGCTACGATCTCAACACGGCGATTCAATTTGCGACCGGCTTCGGTGGCGTTTGTCGCCAACGGTGCTACCGGCCCAATGCCCACCGCGGTTAAGCGGCCGGCCGCCACACCGTGGCTGCCTTGTAGGGCATCCACCACGGTGGCAGCCCGCTGGCTGGACAACTGTTGGTTGTAGGCAAGGCTACCTTCGCCATCGGTATGACCCACCACGTAGACATTGAGCTCAGGGCTGCTGGCGAGCACTTTGGCAATTTCTTCAATGGTGGCAGCGGAAGCGGATTTCAGGGCCGCGCTGTCAAACTCAAACTGGATGCCGTACAACGCAACGGATCCGGTTTCGGTGATGCTGGACAACATTTTACCGGCGTCGACAAACTCCAGGTCTGCGCTAAATGCCTCTGCTTCGAGCACTTCAAGGTGGACCACGGGGACGTTACGCAAGCCCGTCATCCCAGCGACGATCACTGCGGACATGGCGGAGACGTGGAGCACACGGTCTTCTTTTTTAATGGTGCCGTAGGCGTAGTTGACCTGCTTATATTGGCTCGTCAGTGAGTACAAGCGCGAGGCGTTGCGCAGGGAAGTGGGTACGCGATTTTCTTCCGACCAAAGCTCCTTGGTGATGTTGCGCGGACAATCCTCGCCGCGGCATGTATACAGTTCCTGGTACTCACCGTATTCGGCAAACGCCTTTTGATAGTTGCGCAGGAGTTGCAAGCTGGTCTGGGTGGGGGTGCCAATATAGAGAATACGCGTACGCGCACCCTCGGGCATCAGTGTTTCAGCCTTGGTTTTGTCGTCTTTACCGGTAACAAAAACTCCCGCGTCGTACTCACCAAAGCCGTAACCGGCGATATAGGTGTCTTTAACCCGTGGAAAGTCAGGATAGTCCTGGCTGCCGGGGAGATCCTCTCCAGCCAGAACGGCGGTACTTGTGCTCAACAAGAATAGTGCAAGTACGTGGAAGCAACGCAGGTTGCAAATTTTCATGAGTGTTCCTTCGTGTTGACTTAGATATCTCTAGGTCACACGGGGAGCACAATAGGTTCAAATTAATGTCCGGGGACCGGTCCGATGTAATCCACCACCAGAGAAACCCGACGATTGGCAGCGCCGTCTTCGCCCCATTCGCCCGGCACAAGTTGGCGACGCGTAGCTTCACCATAGCTGACCGCGCGTACTCGCTCCGGGTGTACGCCACCACTTTCTACCAGGTAGCTGCGTACGGCCTCAGCACTAGTCCTCCAACACAATCTGTGCGCCTTTGATGGCGCCGGCATAGATACCGGTAGCCATATTGATGGCGTCTGCTTCAGGTACCCCGTGAGGTTGGAAGGTGCCGGTCCAGATGACCGTGGTGGTGTCGTCACCGTTGTCACCCAGCTGCACGGTGGCGGCGTAATCGCTGAACGGCAGCGGCGAATCGCCGTTGATGATGGTATAGGTAAAGCGGCGCGCGGCCTCGTTGTGTTCCTCGAGACGCTCTACGATCACGCCTCCGCCCATACCGATGGAGCGGGTCATGCCTTCACCTTCACCTTCAAATTCTACCGACTCTACCGGCCCGCCGACTTGTACGCCGGCAAAGTTGCCAAGTTGCGCCCAAACGTCGGCGACTGGTGCTTTTACTGTTTTTACGACCTGTGCGGTGGCCATAGTTCCCCCTTCGTGTTTGTTTTGCTGGGCTTGTTGAAGCCTGGTTGTTAAGGCTGCAGGGTGCTGCAGCAAGGTGTAGATGTTAGCGGGCTCAATCCAAAAAGTCTGTGCCTTGCGCCATGAGTTCATCCCACAAAGTCTGAAAAGACAGCCAGCAAAAGTCGCTGCTGCCTAAGGTGCCGCGTAATGCCTGGGCCAACTCATCCGGCCAAACTTCGGGCTCGCCGGCGGCCGCGGCCAACAGTTGCACGTGGCAGGCCCGGTCCATGGTGATGAATCGCCACGCCGCTTCATCAACGCGCTGGCCAAAAATCCGACAAGTGGCCGCCAAACGCTGCTTACGATGGATACGCTCTTCTTCAACACTGTCGAAGTGTGGCGCTGTACGAGTGATAAAGCCCGAAGTTGCTGATTCGGTTCCTGGTTCTGTCGCTGGTTTTGTCGCCATATTTGTTATTCTACCCTTTAGAGTTTAGGCCGTTCGCGTTTCAGTTTCCAAAGCTCCCAAATGGGTACCCCTAACAAGACCCCAAACGTCAAGATGAGCTTCCCGAGGATCATGATTTCCGCACCGCTCATCAGTCAGGCCGTTCGCCGAGTATCGGATCCATGGAGAAGCCCAAAGCTCGGTACATTTTGTAGCCAATCATGTCGCGCAGTTGCGGTGAGAGGTTCTTGGCGATGTGTGGGGGTACGTCTAAATACTGATTCTCCTCCTGGCGCAGCCATCCCAGGGAGTAGGTGAAGATAATGCCGTAGCGCCATTGTTCAGAAACGTTGGCGCCCGCGCCGTGTAAGGTGCTGCCAAGCCAGTACAACACAGCACCCGCCGGCATTTCCGCGGCAACCACTTCTTCAGGTTGTGCTACGCGCTCTTCCGGCCAGAGGTGGCTACCCGGCACCAATAAAGTAGCGCCATTGTCGGCGGTAAAATCTGATATAGCCCACATGCTGGCAAGAATCAGATTAGGACGGGGTTGTGGGAAGAAGGTAAAAGAATCGTCTTCGCGGTGCAGCACCTGTTTACGTGCGCCCGGCCCCACTTCCAAAGCCGCCGTGACATGCAACTGGTAGCCAAACTCGCTGTTGGGGGTTAGAAACTGGTCACACAAGGCGGTTGAGTGCGGATCAAGCACCATTTCACCCGCAATTTTAGAGCTCGCCACCAAGCCGCTGATGCGACGTGTGCGGCCGGGGTAAAACATGGCGGGATCGTCTTTGTCTGCTTCCAGCACATGGGCTTGCGCCATGTGGCTGGAAAGTTCCTCACGCACGGCCTGGCGTCGTCTGTCGGTCAATACGTCGGTTAACACCAAGCAGCCGGCTTGCTCTAGAGCCCTGGTTTGTTCCTCTATGGAAGCGTTGGCAGGGAGACAGGGTATGCTCATGGCTATGCCATCCTGATTCTGGTCTATTCGTTAGAGGACCACTTGATTACCGCGTCGTCAACTGTCTAGCAGCGGTCCTGCACAGGCACCACCGACTCAATCGCTGCCGCCACTAACTTGTCGGTATCTCGCTCCTGGAAGAAAGCAACGCAGAGTCTTTGTTACCATCGCTTCAAGATCGTCGCAGTAATAGGGAGAAAAATGTCGCAAGCCACTTCGATACATGGGCACTACAAGCCCCAATTCAGCGCGGTGCACGCTGCCTTTGCCACCAACTTTGCTGGGCTTTGAAATATGAACTGCCGTTTAAACGGCCGCAAAATTTTCCCATCAAAACGGCGCGGGCGTTACGGGGCGCCCTAGCCATGCGTCAGTGGGATCTGGAACTGCCCTATATGCAAGCGATCTTTGCGGAATATTGGGGGCAGGACAATGGTGCCATCGGCGAGTATACGGAGCTGCGCAAAATAGCAGCTGGCTTAGGCGCAGATGGAGATGAGTTCGAAGCCGCCAGCGAAAGTGAATCGGTGCGTCAAGCGTTAATCGACAGCACAAATACCGCACGCGAGCGTGGCGTGTTTGGTGCTCCCACCATGATTGTTGAGTGTGTGCTGTATTGGGGTAAAGACCGTTTGGAGTTTATTGAAGACCACTTGGCTGGAAGGCAGGCTTGGTCTGTACCCGGTTGAGCCACGCAACCAGCATCAGCAGCACCACGACAAAAGCATTCGACATAAACGTACCTGCCACCGCGGCTGGCCCGGTGCGCATCCGTCGTGGTCGTATTAAGATCCGCGTTCATTCAAACAAAGGCATAACGTGGGTCAACACGGATGACAGAGTTGCAGGCAGAATTTCATCAACAAGCGACCGAAGCCCAAGCAGAGTTGCATCACCAGTACCTCCTCGGCTTGGAATTGATGGTGGCCACCAACGAAGGGGCGGAAGTGGTGGGTGACTGGATGTTCGGTTTGTTTCGTCGGCAGCACGAAGAAAAGTTTCTTTCCAGCTTCGCCAAGCTTGGCTTGGATGGATTACCCGATGCGGTGGCTTGTGCGCAATACCACGTGCTTTCCAACAGCCTGGGTGGTGTGGCGGTGGAGTACATGCACGAATCCGACCGCAAAGCCTGGGTACGCTTCCGTTACCCCCGCTGGATGTACGATGGGCCCACCATCTGCGGTGTGCCTGTGGAAGCCAGCCGCGGTTTTCTACGCGGCTGGTATGCGCAAAACGGCGTTTCGCTCAACAATCCCCGACTAGGTTATGTTTGTGTCTCGGAAGATATGACGGGTCAGTTTGGCTTGTGCGGATACTTCAAAGAGTATGACCACGATCTCAGCGAATCCGAGCGCCTGCAGTTTGCGCCGCACGAACGACCGCCGGCGTTTGACCCTGCTGTGCAACCCGCGCCGCCTGATGCCCAGTGGAATGCAGAACGTTTGGCCAAGGCCAATCGCAACTATGCGGTGGAGTACATTCGCAATGGCGTGCGTGCGCTTGTGCAGGTGGTGGGGGAACAGCGTGCTGTGGAGTTATGTCAACGGGCCGCACGTCTCACCGGTCTGCAACATTATGCGCGCATGGCTGCTGCCATTGATGCGGACCCCAGCGGCAACGGCGGCCCGCTAGACGCAGCCCGGTTTTTGGCGGTCATGTTTCGCGGTATGGGGGATCCGTGCGAAGTCACTGTAGAAGGTGACAACAGTGTCTCTCTCTCCCAGCGGGGGTTACGTGTGGTGCGCGGGCTAGATGCAACAGAAGCCCAAATCCTGTTGGTTTGTTGGGTGGAACTTTGGCGCGGCGCGGTCAACGCACACAGGCAGTTTATGGACGTTGAGGCCAACATCGGCGTTGACCAAATTCAATGGCGCATCAGATTGAGTGACTAATTTAAAGGTGGGGCGCCGCGGTCACAAATTGACCGCGTGCCAATGTTCTGCAATGCCGTAGCCTGTGCGAGCGCCCCATTGAAATTCGGTAAGCCCCTCGTTGACAAAGGTGGCGCCGCCGGGCATTGGTATTTTGGTGGGGCAGACGTTAAAGACATCCCCCGTCATCTCGATTTGCTCGCCGTCTTCGGTTTCTGCGCAAAAGCGCACCGCGGTATGGATGATGGAATCATCAGCGTAGTCGGTTTCGATGACCACATTGGTCAGCCTACCCGATTGACCATCGCGCTGAATCCAGCCTTCACCCCGCATTACACCATCTCGATGACGGAAGCAGGATCCTCCCAGCGCAGCGAAGTCGCCAAAATTCATGGAAAACCAGTTAACAAACGGGGTAGGGCCGCTGATGGGTTCGGTTGAGGAGGCCTCTTCGGCATCGCTGGAGCGACTCCCAGCGCCCCAGTCTCGCGGTCCCCAGGACTTATCACGGACACCATAACCCGCGACTGGCCAGCTTTCGTCGTCGATTTGGATAGTGCCGGTGACCCTGCCGCTTTGCTCAAAGTGGCCGTGGCTGCCTTGGGCGGCATAGTGCGGTTCGGTGAGACAATCGAAGCTAAGTTCCATCGTTAGGTTGGCGGGGGTAAACCAACCTTGCGGACGCTGTTTGCTGCGCTCCAGCAGAATGGCCGGGTCGGCAATGTCCTGTGCTGGGCCCGCATAATGAATTTGCCAGCGTTGATGAGGCTCAACACAGGTCAGCGTCAGGTGGCCGGCGCTCAAATCGCCGTCATAGCGGGACAAATCCGCTTTGATTTCCCGGCGACCATAGGTAAATAGCACGCGGTTACCCGGCAGATAGACCACGTGGAGCGCATCTGCCCAGCCGTTGCCCGGGCGAAAGCCCATCCGCGTGAACATACCGATTTTGCTATCCGGGTCGACAAAGTTGAAGTAGTAGCTTTCGCTCCAGGCCGGATCATCGCCGACCGCGTGCATCAGTTCGTCTGACATGGGATACCTATATGTCGTCGCCGGGTTGGTTGAGATATTCAGATAGGCCGTAGCCCACCTGGGTGCCGTCAAGGGTGTACTCAGTCATGCCTTCGCCGATGTAGGTGACCTGTTCGGAGCGGCGGTTACGCAGCGGTATAAAACCTTTTACCTCGCCGACCAGTTGGTGCTGATCACCGTCCTCCAAAGTGATGTCGGCGGTGAGCTTTTTGTGGAAGCTGGTGCCGTCCTCGTATTCAGTAGCCAGCTGCAGATCTTTGATCCGGACGAGCTCTTCACCTTTGTGAAATAACCCACCCGCGCCGCGGCTAGAGACGGTCAACACCATACCTAAATCGTCACTGAAGTTGCCGGTGATCCAGCGGTAAGAAGGCGTCGACTGCCAATAACGCGGACCCCAGGAGTGGTCGCGCAGGCCGTGACCGTTAATCTGCATGACACCGGCTTCACCTTCGACGCTTAAAGTGCCGGCCACCCGCATATGTTGTTCAGTGTGCGCCCGCGCAAAATCATTGCCGTCACCTTCTTCGCCAACATGGCCATACAGTGGCCCAACGCCATAGTGGGTAAGGTCCAGTTTGATTTTGCGAAACGGATTGGATTTGAATGCCTTGCCCGGGTCTTTCATGTCCCGCGGGTCTTCCATAAACAAAGCAGAGCCTTCGTAAGTGGTTCTGATCTCCTCGCCAGGCACAATAATCTCAACCTTGGCACCTCCCGCGTCCCAGCCGTCGTTATTGTCGATCTCTGGCTTTTTGTAGTTGAAAAAAGCAGTGCCGTCGCTGTTGAAAATAATCACGGTCATTTCCGCATAACCTTCGTTGGCGCGGTTACCCATGCGGATGAAGCCTCCGCGATTGTTGCTACGGTCGAAAAAGTTGAAATACACCGATTCGTTGAAGTTGGACTCTGGTCCAAGCGGATGGGTGTAGTCGTCTTCCGGCTTGATGTTGCCAATGATCTTAACCATGTGAACCTCCCGTTTATTTGTGTTTACTTTACCGTGTTTATCAGTGCTGCCCCAACCTTATGTTGCACTTTTTGCGTGCGGCTCTTAGCTGGAAGCGGGCGCGTGTTTCAGATAGTCGTTGATGATGCGCCCAGCACCCTGGTTTGTCCCGCGTAGAGCTTACAGAATGGCTACCAAATTCTCATCGCGCTGTGCGGCCAGTGCGGCGATACTCAAGTGAGCGTATTGAGGTCATCCGGTGCGCCCCAAGGGACTCCCATACACAGCTGCACCAGCACCGGGTCCACAAGCACCCCCTCTTCCACCAGTTGTCTCGCAAACCACAGGTGTCCGGTGTCAAACGCTTCGATTTCCGCCTGTACACCCAACTGTGTGATACGCGCGCCCGTGGCGCGCAACGTGCCGGGCGCCAGAGCCGGTGACGGCACAAGTAATGAAAACGTTGCGGTTGATACTCAAAGGTATGGGGGGATGCTACCCTTCGGGGTTGTTTGAAGCCACGGGCATCGATCGTGACGACAAAAAATGCCACCAGGATTAGGCATGAAATTTAGCATTACCTTCCCGAGCGTGATGTACCGCGAAGGGCCGCAAGGGGTGCTGCGTCTGATCCAAGCCGTCGAAGCGGTGGGTTTCCATGACATAAACGTGCTCGATCACGTGGTCATGGGATACGAAGCCCCCGGGCGCGACAAACCCATCTACCCGGCGCAGATGCCAATCTTGGAAGTCTTTTCCCTATTGTCTTTTGCCGCGGCGGTGACCAGCCGCGTTGGCCTGTCTACCGGGGTACTGGTGTTGCCCCAACGGCAGCCGACGCTAGTGGCCAAACAGGTCAGTACGCTGGATACCCTGTCCGGCGGGCGCGTGCGCCTGGGTGTGGGTGCCGGCTGGCAGGCCAGTGAATATGATGCTCTGGAGGAAACATTTGATAATCGTGGCCAGCGTATGGATGAGGCCATCCAGCTGTTGCGCACCTGTTGGTCCGAGGCAAATATTGATGTCCAGGGTGAGTTTTATTCGCTGCAAGCCATGGCCATGGAGCCCAAACCCCCACAGGGTGCCGACATCCCGATCTGGATCGGTGGCATGGTACCGCGTGCGTTGCGGCGCGTGGCCGAGGTGGGGGACGGTTGGATGGGTATGAGTTTTGGTTTCAATCCGGACAAAACCAAGCGCAGTATTGAGACCATTCACGAACACGCACAGGCGGTAGGGCGCGACCCGGCGGAGATCGGTTTGCAGATGTCACTGACGCCGGCGCGCACAGACGACCCGCGGGAGTTCTATAAAAATCCCCAACGTATGACTGAACAAGCGGCGGCCTTGGGTGAATTGGGTTTTACCTGGGCCACCATCAACTTGGTGGAATTGTTCCGCGCGGGGTTTCGCAGCGTTGATGCCCTGCACGAACACATGGCGGCAATCCACGCCACGCTTGCAGCACAGTCCCTCTTGGATTGATCGATTTGGTCAAACACGCGGCGCTGTCCAAGCATCACCGAGTTCTCTTAAAATAGCCGGCTTAACTTTTACCCAGAGCTACTCATGAGCGAGATACTTGAGCAGATCAAAACCTGCCCCATCGACGAAATTATGCCTATGCATCCTGAGGTGCTGGCCTGCCCGGCGTTGATGAACCGCCGTTTGCGCGAAGAAGCCCCGGTGTTTCAGGACCCCATGTCGGGTATCTTTTTTATCTCGCGCTACGCAGATGTGGTGGCGATGGCACAGGACCATCAGACCTTCTCCAGCGTGATGCCTGGGACCACCACGCGAGCGGTAAACTCCGACGACCAAGAGGTGGTCGACCTGCTGGAGCAGGGGTATCCAAACGTTCCCACCATGCTCACCCAGGATCCGCCGCTGCAGCGCAGATATCGCAAGTTTGTCGACGGCGCCTTCTCGCCGTCCAATTTAAAAGCCTTGGAACCGTACATAGAGCAGATATCAAACGAGTTGATTGATGCCTTTGCCGACGCCGGCCAGTGTGAGTTTTTGAATGACTTTGGCGTGCCGCTGCCGCTGAAAGTGATCGCTTCGCAAATTGGTGTGCCACTGGAGGATCTGCCGCTACTGCGTAAATGGACGGAAGCTTTTATTGGCAATCTCAGTCAGCAACTTGACCGTGAAGGGACGTTACAGGCCGCTAAGGACATCCTCGAGTTTCAACACTACTTTGTTGAAAAGATGGAGGAGCGGCGCCGCCAGCCGGAAGACGACATCCTCTCCAAAGTTGTAAACGCCAGCATCGATGGTGAAAAACCGTTGGACAATGCCGAGTGTTTGTCCATGTTGTCGCAGATCCTGGTGGCGGGGAACGAAACCACCGCCGGTTCGCTCACTGAAGGTATCTGGTTGTTAATCGAAAATCCGGATCAATACGAACTGGTGCGTAACGACCCATCGCCGGAGATGATCAGCCGCCTGGTGGAAGAGGTGCTGCGTTATTCCAGTCCTTCTTCCAATATGTTCCGCCGCACCACCCGCGAGGTGGAATTGCACGGTGTGACCATTCCGGAAAATTCCGTTTGTTTTGCCCGTTTTGCCTCCGCCAACCAAGACGATGCGCAATTTGCCGACGCCATGACATTCAACATCATGCGCGACAATTTGAAAGACCACGTTGCCTTCGGCAAAGGGGTTCACCATTGCCTGGGTGCGGCACTGGCGCGCCGTGAAATGAACGGTGGCTTCAAAGTCCTGTTTGAGCGCTTGGAGAATTTCCGGCTGCAACCTGGGGCAATTGAGCCACAGTTTGCACCGAACGCCTTGTTACACGGCCTAATCGGTTTACCGCTGGCGTTTGACGTTCGTTAACACATTACCCCACGCCTAAAGGAGATCCCTGTGGTCGATAACATGTCCAAACGCGGATTTGACCCGCTGACGTATCGCTTTGAGGACGAAGCTCCAGAGCCCGGCGCCTTAACCCGGGTTGCTGATGGGGTGTATTGGGCGCGGATGCCCATGTGGGGCCGCCTCAATCACATTAATGTGTGGGTATTGGAGGACTATGACGGCTGGACTGTGGTGGATACCGGGCTATTTCGAGAAGACGTGCAAGATTGCTGGCGCAAGATATTTGCAAACTATCTCGAAGGTAAGCCGGTCACCAGGGTCATCGCTACGCATCTGCACACCGACCACACGGGTTTAGCGGGTTGGATTTGTCAGGAGTTTGGTGCTGAGTTGTGGATGTCCCGCAGTGACTTTTTCATGTGCAAGGTGATGGCGGCTGACGGCCCATCGGATGTGCCGGAAGACGCCATCCGGTTTTACCGCCGCGCGGGTTTTACCGAGGAACGGCTAGACCGTTACCGTGAACGATTTGGTCAATTTGGCGCCAATATCTCACCGCTGCCGGCGGGTTACCGGCGTATTAACGAAGGCCAGTACCTGGACATTGGCGGCCGCGAATGGCGCGCCATCATCGGCCATGGCCACGCACCGGAACACGTTTGTCTGTATTGCCCGGAGCTCAAAGTCATCATTGGCGGTGACCAGCTTTTACCGAAGATCACGCCCAATGTCAGCGTGAATCCTTCTGAACCTAGCGCCAACCCGTTGCGCGACTTTATCAACTCCTGCGGGCGTTTCCGGGAAGTATTACCGCCGGATTTGCTGGTCTTACCGGCCCATGAAAGCCTTTATGAAGGTGTGCACGAACGCCTCACCGCACTGATCGACTGGCACGAGGTGGCGCTGGAAAAACTGTACGATCTGTGCGCAGAACCCAAACGCGCGGTGGATGTGTTTCCAGCGCTGTTTAAAAGCCAAATTACCGATACCAGTTTCTTTCCCGCAACCGGCGAGTCGATTGCCCATCTGCATTGTGCATTGGAGCGCCGCATGGTGACGGTGGAAGAAGACGCGCAAGGGGTAGCCTGGTGGCGTCAGGCATAGTGATCTAGTGGTTTGAGCACTAGGTCAGATCCGCATTCATCGCGCGTTTTGGTTCGTTTTCGTCCTGTTCACGCCTCCGCACCCTGCAATAGCATCACGTTGTAAGTCGCGCCCCAGCCGCTTAATTCATCCAGGCTGCCGACACCGAGGATCATGCCGTTGCGTACCGCCACGTGAGTACCCTTCGGGTTGGAGGGATTCATGGTAATGACTTTGCGCGTTGGGTAGATGGTAATGCTCATGTGTCTCGGCCTGGTGGAACGGCTGTCTATGCGGGCTTGATGTCAAAATCCGCCGCGCTGTGGCGCTCCACCACGCGGGTTTCTTCTGGACCCCAGGGTCGGTTCACCCGCCGCCCACGTTGCACCGCCGGGCGTTCCTCAATTTGTTTGGCCCAGCGCACTACGTTCACGTACGAATCGGCTTCGATAAACTCCGCGGCGTCATAAATGTTGTGCAATACCAACGCGCCGTACCAGGCATAGTTCGCCATATCCGCGATGGTGTATTCGTCGCCGCACAAAAACTCATTGTCTGCCAAGCGTTGGTCCAACACGTCCAACAGCCGCTTGGCTTCCATGGTGTAACGGTTGATGCAGTATTCAATCTTCTCCGGCGCGTACGCGTAGAAGTGACCGAAACCACCGCCAATGTACGGGGCGCTGCCCATTTGCCACATGAGCCACGACATACATTCGGCGCGGGTGGATGGGTCCGTGGGTAAAAAGTGACCAAACTTCTCAGCGAGATAGACCAAAATGGCGCCGGATTCGAACACCCGGGTGGGTGGTGTGGTGCTGCGGTCTTGCAAGGCAGGAATTTTGGAATTCGGATTTAACGCCACAAATCCGCTGCCAAACTGATCACCTTCCCCGATGTTAATGGTGTACGCGTCATACTCGGCTTCGGTAACACCCAACTCCAATAATTCTTCCAACAGGATGGTTACTTTGACCCCATTCGGCGTGGCCAATGAGTGCAGCTGCAGATTGTGCTCACCCACGGGGAGTTCTTTGTCATGAGTAGCGCCGGCGATCGGACGATTGATGTTTGCAAAACGCCCGCCGCTTTCCTTATCCCAGGTCCAAACCTTGGGAGGCGTGTATTCCGTCATGGTGTTTTTCCTTATACGTGGGGGTGTGAAGTTACGCTTGTGAGTCTAGCAATATCTTGTGCAGAAATTTACGTGGGGCGCGGGCATGTATGCAATTGTTTGCGCAACACTGGGCGTATAGGCTCCCAACAAACAGGACTAAAGGAACACACATCATGGCGGAACCCACACTACACCCGGAGTTTTTCGATTTAGTCGGCAACGTACGGGCCATGCGCCGCCTGAAACCCGATCCAGTGCCGAGGGAATTGTTGTTTAAAGTGTTAAACGCGGGGGTGCAGGCAGCTTCCGGGCAGAATCTGCAACCCTGGGAATTTGTGGTGGTGGAAGACGCGGACAGCAAGCTGTGGTTTGCCGAACGCTATGCCCAGGCGATGGAATCGCGGTTTGGCATATCGCGCGCAGACATTGAAGTCGGTGAAGACAAGCTCAATCGGCAGTTGCAGGCGGTGTTGTATCAAATTGACCACCTGCACGAAACGCCTTACCTGGTGTTGGCGTGTGGTGCCCGGGATTGGCCGTTTAAAGTCCCGGCTGAAGAGCGGGTGGGTTTAGCGCCGCCAAACTACGGCGGGGTTTATCC
This sequence comes from Pseudomonadales bacterium, assembly GCA_028281005.1. GTDB lineage: Bacteria > Pseudomonadota > Gammaproteobacteria > Pseudomonadales > Azotimanducaceae > UBA4421. The sequence continues at coordinate 10,610 of JANQKS010000021.1, read as the reverse complement.
CTGTGTGCAGAATATCTTGTTGGCCTGCCGCGCCGTGGGATTGGGCGCGGCGCTCACCACCATGCACCAGGTTTTTGAGGAAGAGCTGCACGCGTATTTCCAAATCCCCGAGGACTACGGCGTGGTGGTCACCATCCCGATAGGCTGGCCGATGGGTAACTTTGGACCGGTACGACGCGTTCCGGCGGAGCAAAAGACCCACCTCAACCGCTGGGGGAGGCGGGCCTCATGATCAGTTTAAGCAGGCGCTTAAACGTTATGCTTGAGCACCAGCTTGTCATCTAGGCCGGTGTAACGCTCACCTTCGTATTTACGTTGCTCGTTGCGCCCAACCACCATGTGATGCACCTCATCCGGGCCGTCTGCCAGTCGCAGGTTACGTTGGCGAGCATACATACGTGCTAACGGAGTCCATTGAGAGACACCGGTGGCGCCGTGGATTTGGATGGCCCAGTCGATGATCTGGCACATCTTCTCCGGCACCATGGCTTTTACCGCACTGACGTAGATGCGGGCTTCTTTGTTGCCCAGCACGTCCATGGCTTTGGCGGCCTGCAGCACCATGAGACGGCAAGCGTCAATTTCGATGCGCGCGCGGGACACCAGCTCGATGTTTTTACCCAGCTGCAAGATGGGGCGCCCAAATGCCTGACGGCCCAAGCCGCGGCGTACCATGAGCTCCAGGGCTTTCTCGCCGGCGCCGATGGAACGCATGCAGTGGTGAATACGCCCAGGGCCCAAACGCACCTGTGAAATCTCAAAGCCGCGGCCTTCACCCAGCAGTATGTTCTCTTTCGGCACGCGCACATTATCAAACACGATGTGCATGTGGCCGTGGGGTGCATCGTCTTCTCCAAAAGACTCCATACCTTCGAGAATTTTCACGCCGGGGGTGTCGATGGGAACGAGGATCTGTGATTGCTGTTTATGCGGCGGCGCCTCCGGACTGGTTTTGACCATGGTAATCATGACTTTGCAGCGTGGATCACCGGCGCCGGAGATATAGTACTTTTCACCGTTGAGGACCCACTCGTCACCGTCCAACACGGCTGAAGTGGCGACGTTTTTAGCATCGGAGGAGGCAACTGCCGGTTCGGTCATGGCGTAGGCGGAACGGATTTCACCGTTTAACAGCGGTTTTAGCCATTGCTCCTTTTGCGCCTCCGTGCCGACGCGCTCAAGCACCTCCATGTTGCCGGTGTCCGGCGCTGAACAATTGAGTGTTTCCGAGGCGAGCGGCCACTTACCCAGCTCGTTGGCGATGTAGGCGTAGTCGAGATTGCTCAAGCCTTCACCAGTGTCTGCATCCGGTAGGAAAAAATTCCACAAGCCGTTGGCTTTGGCCGCTTGTTTGGCGCCGTCCAACAGTTCGAGTTGCCGCTGATGCCAGGTCCAGCGGTCTTCTTTTTCTTTGTCGAGTGCGTAAAACTCTTCGCTGATGGGTGCGACATTCTCCTGGATGTGTTTTTTAACCGCATCCAGCAGTGGCGCGGCTTCATCCGACATGCTCAGTTCGAACAAGTCTGGGTTTTCTAGTGCCATTTCGGCCATGGGTTCCTCCTTTGAATATTCTTTTTAGTGCCCTGAGGCAACGCTACCGATTGGCGGCGTGCGCGTCAAAGGCGGTCACGTGGAATGGGGGGTGATCATCAAACCAAGGTTGGGCTTGTTCCAACTGGGCGGCGACCTGCAGCAGCGTGACTTCACTGTCGTAGGCACCCATGAAGTGCGCACCCAACGGCATCCCGTCGGCAAACTTTGCCACCGGCAAGCTGATCGCCGGGTGTCCGGTAAAGTTGCCGAGCGGCGTGTAGGGGATAAACGACCATGTGTGGTCTGCTGATTTACGTCGATGGCGGCGAGGTAGTCCTCGCGGGTCCACCTTTGTCCGTCGGCGTAGATCACGCGGGTGACCGGTTCTGCTTGGCTATAGTCTGGCTCCTCGAGTGTCAGCGCCAGCTGTTTTAGCTCGGCAGCGGACAAGCGGGCATGGTTGCCTGCGGTCCACTGCACTTTGAAGGCTTGATAAAAAGCGCTGTGGTCAATCGGCGCGTCAGCTTCTTCCACCTGGTGGCCGAGGTTACGCAACAGCTCGGCGACGCGCCCCTGTTCGACTTGGCCAACATCTTTAAAAAATACGGCACACCGTGGAAGATACCCTTGGGCAGGTTGACGGTTTTTCCGTGGGCCAACTTGTCGTAGTAAAACTCCAACACGGCATTGGTGGTAGGGTTAACCAAATGGGTAGCGTGCATGGTTTGCTCCGCCACCTCGAGGACGGATACTTCACCGCTGCGGATGAGCTCGGCCAATCCCAAGGCATCGTAGCTGGCCCATTCTTTCCAGCTCATCACCGGCGGTGTCCAATGCGCGAGTGAATGACGCGCGCCAAGCGGGCCGGCTGTCAGCGCTGCCCCTTGAGCCACAAAACGTTGGCGTGAAATGTGTGCTGTGGTCATACGGCTCCCCCAAACCTAAGACGCTGAAACTTGAGAGGTCAGTCTCACCTTTTCCTCAGACCGCAGCGATTGGTATGCTTTCCGGTTTAAGAGCGCAAATAGGACGCAGCATGAAATATCTAGCAGCCCTCTTGGCAGTAGTGATCACAGCAACAGCACACGCGGACATAAAACGGACCGCCAGCGGTAAGCCTTACCTATCAGGCGTCTACGATACCGGCACGCTGGCGCCGTTGAATCGCCCGGAAGAATTTGGCGACAAGCAGTTTATGACCCAAGAAGAAGCGGACGCCATAGTGGCCCGCACTAAGGCGGTGTTTGAATTCGCTAATCGCGAGAGCGACCCGGATCGTGGCGCGCCGGTTAAAGGGGGTGACGGCAACAATACAGCCGGTGCCGGCGGTGTCGGCGGATACAACGCGTTCTGGATTGACCCGGGTAGCACCGCGTTTGAAATCGACGGCAAGTTCCGCACGTCAATCATCTACGATCCGAAAAATGGGCGCCAACCGCCGCCCACGCCCCAGGCCATGGCTAAAATGGCGGACACTTTTAGTTCTTTTACCCACGACAACGACGGCACCGCTTCGTGGTTGGCCTACGATGGCCCTGGTCCGTTTGATGGGCCGGAAAGCCTGGCGCCGGCCGAACGCTGCCTCATCAGCTTTGGCGCAACCGTGCCGACCCTGCCGAGTTTGTACAACAACTACAAACGTATTCTACAGACAGAAGACTACGTGATGATTCTGCAGGAGATGGTGCACGATGCGCGCATCATCCGCATGAATTCTGAACATGGTCCGGCCGAAAACCGCAAATGGTTGGGCGATTCTATTGGCCATTGGGAGGGTGATACCTTGGTGGTGCACACCAAACACTTCAAAGCCACCAGCGGCCTGGCCGGCGCGGATGAAAATCTGGAAGTCATCGAGCGTTACTCGATGGGTGAAGACGGCAACGTCATTTATAACTTCACGGTGAACAACCCCACAGCTTGGACGGCGCCCTGGAGCGGTGAATATGTGTGGCGGTCCAGCCCAGACAAGGTCTACGAATACGCCTGCCATGAAGGTAACTACGCCATGGGTAATATCTTGCGCGGCGCCCGTTTGCTGGAGAGTGAGTGGGAAGGTCCGCTGGCAGGGGGCGAAGAGTAACCCGCGCGGGAATGAGTGAGCAGTCTGTTGTAAACTTTTACGTCAGACTTTGAAAAACTTTTGGCTCGGAATTGCGCATGATGAGCTGAGCGACAGGAATTGGCCCAGACTGTGTGAAAACTCAAATCCTCAAAACAAAACGCGTGCGAGAGTGGTCTAAAAACAAACTCGACGTGATCGAAACCACCAACGAGGCATCTCTCACGCGCGTTTTTCTCAGCTTGTGAATCCTGAAAATAGTTTTCACACAGTCTGGGCCGTAGTCACACTGACTGAGCTGAAATCAGCTCACGTCCGACTAACCTGAAACCTGTCGTTAGCAGTATCTCCGCAATCTGAGAGAAATCGACCCGTGGCTGCCGTTCAGTAGTTTAGCTCCCTAGTCAGACTGGGCCTTTAAACGTGCTTCGACCATGTTGAAAACTACTTCCTCATGTGTGCTTGCCCAGTTGCAAAGCAGGTCAAGCGCTTCGTTAAATTTTAGTCCTGTTTGAGAAAGAGAATATTGCACACTTGGCGGAAAAACTTCGTAATTCTTGCGATTGACCAATCCCCAGGCTTCCATGTTTCTGAGAGTCTGGGTGAGCATTTTCTGTGAGATTTTTGGCATCAATCTCAAAAGCTCGCTGGGATGTCTCGGCTCCTGCCCTAAGTGATACATCAAAGGCGGCACCCATCTATCCGACATGAACAGGATCAATTGCCGCGCAGGACAATCGTCATCAAAGTCACCTCTTGGCATTCATTCGTCCTTCTTCATAGGCACCCCAAGGTACGTACTTGACTCACTTGCGACTAGGCTAAATGCTTAACACAAGATGATCCAGTGCAAGTATCGACAATGAAATTCATGCAAAGTTTGGGTAAACCAGCGTCAGTGCTACTTGTATTTTTAGGCCTGATTGCAGCGAGCAGTTCATTCGCCAATCAGTCAAAGGAGAGAAACATAGTGTCCGCATCGAACTTTATTAAACGATATGAGGCAGCTCTAGCAACCCAATCCTGGGAAGAAGTAAGCCCCTTGATCCATCCCAGAGCCAGCGTGGTTTTTTCAGATGGTACGGTGCACAAAGGCAAGAACGCAGTGCAGAAAGCTTACGAAGCTAACTTCGTAAGAATCGAACACGAAAAATACGAGATGACAAACATCCATTGGTTGTTGGAGTCTGAGGATTCAGCGGCGTACATGTTCGACTTTTCATGGACTGGTATCTTCGAGGGCAAAGAAGCATCAGGCGGAGGTAGAGGTACCGCGGTACTGGTGTTCGAAAGTGGTAAATGGTTACTTCTTGCCGAACATCTTGGATATCCAGAACACTAAAATATTAACGGCCGCTATTGGTTAGCGTTATTGTACATCCGCAGTTTGAGGGTGCTGCGGTGTTGAACGCGATCGAGGCGGCTGTTCGATAACGCCCAGGGGAGGAAACCGAGATTGTGCGCTATGGGGATTCTTGGAATGGTCTCTATAACGAGCGTCTTGTCAACTGATTGAGCTGTTTAATCCGCGTGCCGTTTTGCCATGCGTTGCGCGTTGGCACAGAGAGCGGTGGCAGGGATTTGTGCCTTCCGGTAGTGCGGTTTTGGGTGTTCGGCAATAGGATGCCGTCGATGCGTTTGTGTCGATGTCCTTGATGGATCAACGCTAATAGCGGATACGGCGCTTGCTGCGATAGTCCTTGAACTTGCAGGTCACGCCCTGATCGGTGTGGCTGATCAAGCGATGGTTGGAGATGGCGACGCGATGGGTATATCGGGATAGATAGGCCAACACGGCTTTGGGGTCGACGAAGGGGCTTTTGGCATAGACCACCCCGTCGCGCTGTGCAGACGGCGCAACGCCATGTCATCCAGCATGCGCTGACGTAAGGGTGAAATGTTAGACTCAGTCATGGGTCTATCTCCTGCTTGGTTAAGTTGGCTTGGTGTGGTCACCACAACCTAACTACAGGGATGGCCCTGCCTGCTAACAGAACTTAAGCGACGCCTGGCACAACCTCGCTAACTACTACCGCGCGAGCGGTTTAGTCCTTTGGCCGAACTCAGCTGCGAGCATGATGACGGCTAACGAATTGTTAGCAGCCGACGCCGCGACCAGCGAGAACGACCCGTTGCAGACATTCAGGTTGATAAGTACCGTACCTTGTTCAGAGTGGGCGCCGCCGCCATGAGTGAATCAATTCTTGATCAACGCCGCTCGAATACCTGAACTTTGAACTGCTCGCGGAAGCAACGGACTATGCAAAACCTAAGACAACAGATCTTTCTGCCCATCATCCTCGTTCTTTGCGGTTGCGCGGCTTCAACGGGTATGGATCCAGCAGAAAAGGCGTTCATCGACGAACTACGTCAATTAAACGATACTGAAGGTTGCTCTGCGGTACTCGCAAAGCTCGCGTTAGATGCCCGCTATCCGGACCGTCCTTGGCGGAGAAACATGCATCAAGGCGCGACCTACGACTGTGGAACAACCGAGGACAAGTTCGCCATTCGACTTGAGGAGGCGACGTCAATTGTCGGATACATTTCCGGATATTCGTATGGCCAACTCTCTGCGGTACAGCAAAAAGTCAGTGACGCTTGGCAATTGCTACCGAGCCTACCGGCCGATCGCAAACGGAATGCCTATGTGGAGATGCAAGACTTCTTCGTACTGATGCGGGATCAGGGTGTGATTATGGGGCCTGCTGCTGACTTCAAAGCATTACGGGAGATCCGTTACTTTTCAATAACCGACTACTGGCGCCTTATTAACCCTGACGCCAACCGTGACCTGGGTTTTGTCGAGTATGCGATGAAATCCAATTTTGAAAAAGAACCCCTAGACCAGATTGCGGCAGCGTTGCGAAATGCGTACGTGGCAAAAACCTTCGAACACATCAAGCAATGCAACCAAGTCCAAGTCAGTTCGAACCGAAGTTTCATCATCGAACGCGTCAATGACGCCGAGTGCCCTCAAGCCTGCCGAGTTGATGCGCCGCCAAATGGCAACGTGCAAATCAGCTACAAGGTTCGCGATGCATTTGACGATGACGCACTTGTTGTCGCCAAGATCACGGATGTCTCCACAGGCATGCACCTCTATATTGATGAAAAAGACATCACTGCCCAAGGGCTCCCTTCCTTCGGCGTTCGACGCATTCAACCGGTATTCACCAAGCTTGCCGCACCCGTAGGTGAGATCACTCAGCCGAATGGTGAGATACCTGAAGCGGAGCATTGCGGCGATGTCGTGCAATATCACCCCAGCCACAGTGAGTTTTTGAAGTGGTACACTCAAACTGATCGTTGGAATTCTGAAAAGTTGAAGTGGCCTGAATGGCCGTCGGTGCCGCCGTACGAAAGGCTAACGGTCTTAGACTAGTTGAAAATACTAATGAGGGGAGAGACATGAACAAGATCACAATCACAATTCTTTTAGTATTGCTCGCATGCCCTGTCGCGACCACCCATGCGGACGACATCGTGCTAATGACACAACAGCGACTCATCGAATTGGGGTGGCTCGAGGGTGTTGCGGATGGTGCGATGGGCCCGAAAACGCGCGCGGCCATCAGCGAGTTCCAGTCCTTTATGAACATCGACGTGACAGGTGAACCGACCGACGACTGGGTACCCGGACTCTTTATCCCTTGCCAGGTGCGATTCACAGCAACGGGTGGGCAACAAGCCATGTTTGGCTGCGTGAAACCGGCCGAAACGGAAGATGAAGGTATGGTGCTACTTTCTGTAGAGGCCCCACCACCGAGCTATTTAGGACGAACGCCGTGTACGCCACCAAAGCTTGAGGGTGCTTCATCCAAAGGGCTACGAACGGATGGTTTTTACCAGTCGGCGACCTCTGGTTGGCGTACATTCGTCCGGTTTTACCCCGATGGCAAGATGACTATGGCAGATCACTATGATCCACCCCGTTTTATCCCCTGCGTACTATCGCGCGCGCGATTTGAAGGATCTGCGGTGCCTCCGCAGGACTATCGGGTCGAAGCTGGTGCCGTGACATTCGCCATTCCCAACGATGAGGGCGAGAGAGTCTACAAAGGCGTGATTCATGAGAACCGTCTGACCCTGAATATGCGACAGGAAAAAGCAAGTGGTGGTGTGATGCTGGATGGGCCGAGGGACTATACGTTCTTTGCCGATCCGGTTGATTAATCTGGTATGGAATGCACTTTGGACACGGACTCAGCTTAATCAACTTAAGAAACTGATGCTGCCCATAACGACACCTATGAGTATCACGATTGAGACCGGAGAGAATTAGTATAGCTGGTCGAATCTTTGGACGAGTCGAACGAAAACTGGACAGACATCGAGAGTGATACTTCGGTCAATGACTAGAAGCGGTCTCAAAAATGTATTTTAAGTGATTGTAGTTGGTGGGATACTGTTTTCTCTTTGTCATGTCGATTGCCTCCTCAGGCTGAACGACTACACCTTGACTCCTTGTTCAAATTCCTGGGACCACTTCTGCCAACAGCGGCCGTTCAGTGTCTTCGCCTTTCTAAGTAATTTCTTGAGCGACTTCCCAGACGTTCCCATCTGGATCGGCAAAGACCGCAGTGCGACGCCCCCAAGGTTGGTCAATCGGACCATTGAGCAGCTCGACCCCATGTGTTTTCAGGTCTGCACAAACTGCGTCGACGTTCTCCACCTTAATCGTCAGCAGCATTTGGCTGCCCGTATCTGGATCAGCCAACGGCAACGGTTGAACAAGCTCTCCCGCCTCTGAGCGTTGCAGCAGATTAATCATCACGTTGCAAAGCTGTAACACCGAAGACACATCGTCCTCATAGACTACCTCGCCTTCAAAGACACAGGTATAGAACGCTCTTGACGACGCCAGATCGATTACGAAAAGTGTAATGACTTCTAATTCGCCTAATCCTTTGATCATTGCAAAGCTCAATCCAATTCCTGATGCTGTGGTAAATCATCGGTGATCTCGAACCACGGGGCTTTCGAGCCAACGAAGATGTGATGGGTAGGTCGAATGCTCACGTCGCCAGTAAGTACGCCAAACGGTACATGCACATATTGCCCGCCCCGAACGATGGAATAGAGCAGAGAGCCACACCGGTTGCAATGCTCGTCTCTCGCATCCTCATCGCCGTAGGTCAGCAAAAACTCTGTACCTTCAATGATCTTCAGCTTGGAAATTTCAATACCCGCTATGGGTTTGAAGGCCGACCCTGTTGTTCGTCGACAATTCGAGCAATGACAGTTCATGGCGTAGAGAAATTCGTCAGGCACTTCAAACGTCACGGCTTTACAGAGGCACTGGCCATACAAGCTATTCATGACGACACTTACCCCAGCTTGCCCGCCAGCACACCAAGCTGATCGATAGCGGTGCCCCGAGCATCTTTGTCGTGATGGGCTCGAGTCAGTCGCTCAATGACATTGTTGATTTGTTGTTGGGCCATGGGTTTAGTGCTCCTCAAATAGTTGGCAGATATAGCGTCTTAGATGATCGATGCTTTCCAGTGCAACTGTCGCGCTGTTCGACGCTTTTGCAGCAACGAACGCCCCTTGAAGAACGACTTGGATGTATTGAGCAAGGCTCTTTGCCGTCCATTCACCGACGATATTGCGCGCTGCCATGGCTTCTTCGAAATTGAGTTCAAGGGTTGCCGCGTGGCCAAAAATACTCTGTGCGCAGGCGTCTCGTATTTCTGGATGCGATAGGAAAACTTCTTGGGTCATCGTACCGGCGAGGCATGTCCAGTCTGCGATGGCGCCATCGATGAGCGTTCGACGAAAATCGATGTATCCCAGAATGCGGTCGAGTGGATCGTCGAGGCCGTTGTACTCCGCATTCTCAAATTCACGCGATGTTGTTTCTGACCAATGGTAAGCAGAGGCGACGCCTAAAGCTTCCTTGTTCTTAAAGTGATGCGCGTAGGCGCCCTTTGTGACGCTCGCAACTTCGCAGAGATCATCGATCGTCGTCGCCGTATACCCCTTTTGTCGAAACACGCTCAAAGACGCATCGAGAAGCCTTGTACGCGCGTCGCCTCTTTCGGGTTCTTGCTTTGTAGGCCGTGGCATGGTCTTATACATACTATATGGTCGGTATGTACACAATCCTAAAGGACGCAAAATGGAAGGTAGAAATTCAGCCAAGCAACCAGAGATTTGGGATCGATCGGCGTGGCAGGCCGAGATCGATGCACTACGAATCAAAGAAAAAGCGCTCACGAAAGCCTCGGACGAGCTGGCTGCTGAACGCCGCAGACTGCCAATGGTCGAGGTTGACGCAACCACGCCATTGATTGGCGATCAGGGGCCAGTGACGTTAATCGACCTGTTTGAGGGCCGAAGCCAGCTCGTTGTCTATTTCCACATGTGGCATACGGGCAAACCGGCCGAAAATCAGTGTGAGGGCTGCACCTTTTTTACCGGCCATATCAATGAGCTGTCGTACCTCCATGCTAGGAGTGTGAGTTACGCGACGCTTTGCGAGGGGCCGATCGCTGAGAGTGCTCGTTATCGCGATTTTATGGGCTGGGCGATGCCGTGGTATTCCGTGCCGGCAGAGGCAAAAGAGCGGCTGCTGGCCGGACGTAGCTTCGGTTTCATCGTCGCCTACTTTCGAGACGGCGACCGTGTATTTGAGACGTACTGGACAACAGGACGCGGAGTTGAGGTCATGGCGACGTCTTATGGGTTACTCGATTTAACGCTCTACGGCCGGCAAGAGTCCTGGGAAAATTCCCCGGATACTTGGCCTAAGCTTTTTGGTGTAGAGGGTGGGCAGTTCAGGCTGGACGGGCGTCCAACTGCGCAATGGAAACGTTTAAGTGACGGCTATAGCGATAAGCTGCACCAATAAGAACGTCATGACTGGGCCGTGCTGTTGTGTATCGTTGCTTAAGGTCCGCTTCGGGTCCTAGCACTAAACCGCTGGCGCGGTACGAGGTAGCGAGGCTGATCTAAACCCACCTTGATAGCACGATTCGGTCATCCCCAACCATCTCGTTAAGCAGGGTCC
>JANQKS010000019.1 GCA_028281005.1 Pseudomonadales bacterium | reverse complement strand
TGACTCGCTACGAGAGATACGCCGAGAACTTTCTCGGCTTCATTCACCTCGGATGCATCATGATTTTGCTTAGAAACTACTTTTGAGACCGCTTCTAGTCACATCAGGCGGTGCCCACTCTGATTGATTCTGTAGTAGACACCCGACGACAGGGCCACTGTAGTGCAAGTCCCTATGCAGACTACTCAGTGGCCCAACGCCTCCCTGCGATCAGAAATGGCGCCGTTTCATGAAGAGAGCGGCGATACCTAGAAAGAGCAAACCAAACGTAGATGGCTCTGGTACAGGAACCGGAGCACGGGTTTCAGTACCAAACATTAAGACCGGTGGCCCGAATAAGTCATCATAGCTGTACGCGTTCACCAATTGGCTGCCTGGAGTTCCGTCACCCGTCCAAATAAACTCGATCCAAAAATTGGTAATCGCTAAGCCAGGATCTGGCGAGATGAGAGGCATAGGTTCCTCGAAAAATTCACCAAAGCTGACACTGAACGCCCCCGGTTCGTCTGGGGAAGGTCCTTCGTCGAGAACAAATCCAAGCCAACCGTCGGCGACATTGAATGTAGACTCATCAACGAATTCATTAGGTGCCTGACCGTCCAAGATGAACTCGTAGTCGTTTGCGTCAAAGAAAATCTCAAAAAGGCCAATTACGACTTCCGTTGTCGTGTTAGCGATTTCATAGTCATAGCGCCATAGATCACCACTACCAGTGTCAACGAGATCTGTCGCCGTATAAAAAATCGGTTGGGCCAGCGTAGCTTGGCCAAACCCCAACCCAAGCAGCAGTAAAAGGGTGCGTAGGCTTGTTCGTCTCATAATTCCCCTCAAAAGCGATAGCGTACCGCCTTGTTGTCGTTGTTATTGATAGACGGGAAACCTCCGGCTAAGGGATCACGCGTAGCCTAGAAAATGTAACAAAGATGTAAGTTTGAAAACGAATTTGATCCCTTTAATAAAAAAACTGCGTCTTGATGCTGTAGGAACATAGAGATCTGGGGGTGAGGTATGCGAATGATCGCAACCGCGACACTTTACTTGTCGGTGATGTTATGGGGTCCAGCTGCATATAGCGGGGTAGAAGACATTGAAGTCTCAGGCGTCGAATTCGTTTCAAGTCAACGTATCAATAGAACGGTGTTTGAATATGTCATTCGAGTAAATTTGGTGAATCCTGGTGCAGCGCTGACAGAGGTGAGTGGCACTGCATCATCTACAGCAAACGCAACCACCATCGTTGAAAGCACCTTGGATGTTGGTAATTTTCCAAACGGTAATTTAGTTCCCGATGACACGATTACCATTCGCCACAATCGGCGCTTTCGCTTTAGAGAAAGCAATATCGCCTTAAGCTTTACCGGCAACGAAGAGCCTCTAAATCAAGCGCCGGTTGCTGATGCGGGGCCGGATCAAAACGTGAATGTAGGTACTCTCGTCTCGCTAGATGGTACAGGATCATCTGACCCAGAGGGTGAGAGCCTTAGCTACAATTGGACACTTAACGCCCCCGTGGGTAGCAATGCAATTCTTAGCAACGCAAGTACACCCGTAACGAGTTTCACCCCGGATATCCCTGGGCTCTACAACGCAACCCTTGTTGTGAACGATGGCGATCTTGATTCACCCCCTGACGTGGTCCAAGTTGAAGCGACGGTAAGCGCGGAAAACTCGCCGGTCATTGGCACTAGTCCAGTTACTAATATCGGTGTGGGCGAAAGCTATGCATATGACGTGAATGCCACCGATGCTGATCCAGGGGATGTGCTTGCTTATGCACTACAAGTTGCACCTCTCGGCATGGTGATGGATGCCGCCTCAGGGTTGATCAGCTGGACACCCTCTGACACAGGAATCTTTGATGTTGACCTGCTTGTGACGGATCTTACCGGCCTAACGGACCGTCAGATTTTTCAAGTTGCTGTTAATGACGGATCGGATGATCAACCTCCATCCATTGATGCCATCGCCAATCAAACCGTGGTAGTTGGACAGAAGTTAACCTTGTCTGTCTCTGGTTCAGATCCGGAAGGTGAAAATCTATATTTCAACGTGGTGAGCGCGCCTGATGGAGTCGCGCTGAATGGGACTACTGGGTTGCTTGAGTGGATGCCAAACGTGGATCAACTCGGTAGCTCGGAGCTCACTTTAAGTGCTAGCGATCCGGGTGGTCTGTCGAGCTCCACTATGTTCAGCGTGACGGTGTTGGCGGAGAGCGCCAATATGGCACCAACAATCGAGCCAGTTCCGGATCAGATGGTTAATGCTCTATCTACGCTTAACCTAACACTGAGTGCTGTGGATCCGGATGCAAATGACATCCTTACCTTTGGTTTGTCGGGTGCCCCGGCGGGTCTGCAGTTTGATACACAATCGGCTAGTCTGACATGGACGCCAGGGACAGATGATGCAGGCACCGTAAACTTAACCGCCACAGTCACCGACTCTTACGGCGCAACGGACAATGCGAACTTCATGGTTACCGTGCTTGAGCCCCCGGCGCCCCCGGTAGCCGTAGATGATGCGTATACGGTTCGGCATCGAGATTTACTGACTATTCCCGCACCTGGCGTGCTGGAAAACGATACCGATGCAAATAACGATCTGCTTGTGGCGACGGAAACTAGCGTTCCGACGTTAGGCACGCTTGATGCATTTGATGGCGATGGGTCTTTTCAGTATTCCCCTCCGCCTATTCCACCGATAGAGGTCGGTTTGGTCGAACAGTGTCAAACCGAAGGCCTTGCCGGTTCGTCCAGGTCGCAGAACGTCAATGTGGCCGACGTCGATCGAGACGGGAACGTAGAAATACTTGTTATTGGTACCTCTGCAAATAGTCGCAGCGTGACGCTGGTCTATGACGGTGCAACCTGCCAACCCAAACCAATAGGTGGAGAATGGACAGATCTTGGCGGCAACAACTACGGCGAAACTTTCAGCGGTGGTCAAGCGCTGCTTGTGAATTTAGACGCGGACGCAGAATTGGAAATTGTCACCACGTATGGCGGTGGCAGTGATTTCTTGGCCGAACCATTAGGTCCACGTGCGCGTTTAATGGCGTTCAATTTGGATGGCTCGCCAGTCTGGGGTAGTAACGGCGCTTCTGAAGAATTGTCGTCAGTTTCTCTAGCGGCGGGTGCGTTCTCTGATCTTTTACCTAGCGCAGTAGATCTTGACGGAGATGGTCAGATCGAATTGGTCGTGGGTCTAAATCGTGCGGGAGGTACGTTCAATCCAGGCGTCTTCGCTTACAATGCGAGTGACGGCTCGGTATTGTGGGAATACATTTCCCCGAATCTCGCTAACCCGATCAGTTCTCAGGCCGCTCATTGGGTGATCGCTGACATCGATTTGGATGGCACACCAGAAATCCTTTTTGGAGATTCGGTGTTGGATCACAATGGCCAGTTGGAGTTTCGACTTCCGCAAACTGGCGATGTGAGTTACTTGAACATGGCAGTTGTTAACGCGGATAACGATCCGTTCGCTGAGATTGTTGCCATCGATGTTGACGGCCATACTGTCTATGAGCACAACGGCACTGTTAAGTGGCGAAATGCTCGTCTTTCTTCCGGTCCGCTATTTGGAGGGGTTACGATTGGCGAGTTAGACGGGGATCCTGATGCTGAATATGTCATTCACGAAGGTTATCTCTTTGGGGATGCTGGTACCTCCACAACCTATAACCTGGCAGCCTTTAATATTGAAGACGGAAGTGTTTTGTGGACACATGAAAACACTGATTTCGTGTATACGTTTCTAGCTTCCGCAGAAACCTCGACGGTTCCAATGGCTTTCGATATAGATCGTGATGGCATAGATGAGCTAGTACTTAACATGGGTAACGCTAACGAGCCCGATGCGCGTCGTATATACATCTTGAATGGTGACGGTACTGAGCGAGCCCGCGATGATTTGGTAAGTCAGGGAGATACGCGCGAGAACGGTTATCTGACGATAGCTGATATTGACCAGGACGGTGCCGCAGAAGTTGTACAAAAACTTCGTATTGCCTTTGATGAGACGGTACGAGTGCTGGAAGGTCTGGCTGGTAATCCACTGCCACCCGCTCGTCCACTGCGCAATCAATGGCTTTCGCATCCAACGCATGTGGCGGAAGATGGCTCAATCCCCACCTACATACAGCCACAATGGCTTATTCCTGGCCTCAACAAATTTAACGTTGCAACCGTTGTGCCTGGAGAAGACGCGTCCGCGAGTGACGCATTCAGCTACGTGGCGAATGACGGGAATGCTGATTCCAAGGATGCGACAGTCAGTATCGCCATCGCGACAGTCAACGCGCCTACTATCGTATCAAACCCGCAACTAGGGGCGTCGCCTGGCTTTGAATACATATATCCAGCTTTTGCGACAGATGCGGACTTCGGTGATAGCCTTACCTGGACTTTGGTGGATGCGCCATCTGGCATGGTTGTGAGCGGACTTGGTATCGTGTCTTGGACCCCCACACCAGGGGATCTCGGTTCTGCACGAGTGAATTTAGTTGTAACGGATGCCCAAGGTAACTCCGATACCCAAGATTACCTGATCAACGTTCAGCCACCTGCTACGGTGCCGGACATCCTAGGTTCTGAAGAATCTGATGCCAACGAAGCACTAGAAGATGAAGGGCTGGCTGTGGGTAGCGTCACGCAAAACTATAGTCTTACCGTACCAGCGGGGCAGGTCATCTCGCAAAGCATCGCGGGAGGACAGCAAGCGGGATCCGGCGCATTTATCGATTTTGTGATTTCCCTAGGACCGCCACCAATCTTTGTCCCCACCTTGGCTAACCTAAATACGTCTACAGCCATCGCCGAGTTAGACGATATTGGCTTGGCTCTTGGTGCGATTGGGGCTATCAATAGCGATACAGTACCTAAGGGACTGATCATCTCGCAATCGGAAGCACCTGGCACGCAATTAGCCTTAGGTGATCTTGTAGATGTTGTGGTTTCATCCGGACCCGCACTCAAAGTGCGTATTGTCGATCATTTTGTTGAGGCGAGTACTTCTACAGCGTTGGCCATTGACGTGTTTGATACCGATGGATTTCCGGTTCTGCCGCTTCCACCTCTAAATGTTATTGTCTCTGGTCAAACGGGGGCAGGTGGGACGCCACCTAGCACGACTGGCGAAGTCGTAAGCACGAGTTCTGACACCCGCGGCCCGTTTGATCTGAGGGTGGAAGTGCCCGGATTTGGCGAGCGAACGGTTACGGTTATTGTGCGTGAATCGTTTGCGGCGGATGACTACCATGCGCCGATTGCTCAGCTTGCAAGCACGATTGATCAAGCCACTGACACTCTTAGTGATTTAGCGGAGGCTTTGGACATGGGTGATCTAGTGACCGCGCAGGCACTGGCGCAACAACTCGTGGTACTACGTGCTGGGATTGATGTGGAGGAGCTTGCTACGCGGAATCCGTTTGCGCCAGAGCAGGGATTCTTACCCACGAATGCCGACGCAAGTAGTGCTGGTTTTCCGTCTGGTGGGTCCAATTTGGGCGCAGCTCTGGGACTTATCGATCAGTTGGAGGATGCGCTTAGTGAGGTTAACAACTATGTCAATCTGTTGGATCCGGCTCGAGCGCGCAACGACGATGTGCGAGCAACCGCGATCAACGAAAACTTGCAATTAGCGGTCGACCAGCTACTCGCTTTGAATCTCGGAGTGGGTAATCAGCTTGCGGTTAATGGCCAAACCTACGCACTGTTAGCACAAACCATTCCAGAGCGTGTGGCTCAAGACATTGATTTTATTCTTGGGATACTGGCGGACAACGGCATCGCATATAACAATACCAGAGTGAACGAAATGTATGCATACGAAGGGCCAGGTAAGTTTTACGAAGACATCAGACCAACCTTCTTTACTCTAGGCGGAATGCTTTCTGCGACATCGATCCGCATGAACATAATTAAAAACTTTTACGCCAACTATGTTGCGCGAGTTGTGTCTTCTGCTCTGGTGATGCGAGATGCGGGCATTTTACAAGCAGAGAAATCGCCGCTTGAGCTAACCGCGCTTATTACGGCTGGTACGACGCAGAGCTTCCATGTTTTTACAGTACCCAGTTCGATTATAGAAGGCGTTGGCTTCACCCAAGTGGGCCGCGCGTACAAGGTCAGAGTTGTTGGCCCAGATCTTTATCAAGGCGTTGTAGAACAGATCGTCGGTGCAGCATTGGAGCCACCATCAACAATGATGGATACGCTTGAGCTGAGCGAAAACATCGCAAACGCGGCTTCGCAGGGATCGCAAAATGGCAATAAAGATAGCAAGGTGAGTGCGGTGTACAGCGGGTGTTTTTTCGATGTAAATCCAGAGTGCGCCCAGCTTGTGCTTAGCGGTGGCATCCCGATCGCCCACTCGGCGTTGCCATTTCCAGCGCCAGTTTTGATTGTGGTTGAAGACCTTGCAACAGGGCAAACGTATTCCGGTGTCTATGCGTTCTTCCCTTTGTTGCCAAGTGAACCATAGGCGTGCAACCGCTGCCTCTCATGGGCGGCGGGTTTTGTTCATACATCTGCTTTGCGCGTTTCTTGCACTGATCGGGTGCTCGGCTAATAATCCAATCAATGATGCGGTGTTTGGGGTTGTTTCAATTGCGAATCAATCAACAGGGATTGCAAGTGGGTTTTTCATCGAAGAACAGAAGGTGCTAACCAATTTTCATGTGCTTTCTAAACAACCGCTATATCTTGTCCATGATGGCCGCCGTCATAAACTCACCTTGATAGCGAGCCATGAGGCTCTTGATGTGGCGCTGTTCGAATCGCATAGTTTTCAATTGGGTTCGCCGATGGCATTTCGCGCACGCACACCTCAGGTGGCTGAGCCCGTCTATGTGATTGGTAATCCGTTCGGGTCAGGTATTTCAGTTACTCGGGGAATAATCAGCGCCTTAGCGCCTGCGATCGGTCAGCAAAATTTGTTACAAACCGATGCCGCTATAAATCCTGGTAACTCTGGTGGGCCGTTGGTTGATCAACGGGGTAAGGTATTAGGGATTGTGACCGGGCGTGGTCCAGTGGGTAGTGGCGTGGGTTTTGCGATTCCGGGTCAAGAAGTTGAAGAATGGTTGAACAACTTAACCTTGAACCAAACGGTCAAATAGCCACGCGCGTGCAGCTCGCCAACGCCGCTTAATGGTGATCGTGGAAACACTATTGATTTCTGCTATTTCGCTGTGCGTCAGTCCGCCAAAGAACTTGAGGCTCACCAGCTCGTGTAAATCAGGTGCTGTGGAAGCAAGTTCCTCCATCGCTAGAACGAGTTGTTCGAACTCAAATTCTTCAGATTCCGCTTCTTCTGCAATAACACTCGTAACAAGTGTGACCTTGTCGTGGGCTCGTTTGTTTGCGTTTTCTTTTCGATAAATGTCGAGTAATACCTGTTGCATTGCCTTGGAGGCCATTGCGATAAAATGAACTCTATCTTGCCAATCAACTTCGTTTAGGTTGCGCAGTTTGAGGTATGCTTCGTTGACTAGCTCTGTTGGTTGTAA
The DNA here is from genome assembly GCA_028281005.1 of Pseudomonadales bacterium. Taxonomy (GTDB): domain Bacteria; phylum Pseudomonadota; class Gammaproteobacteria; order Pseudomonadales; family Azotimanducaceae; genus UBA4421. The sequence continues at coordinate 42,103 of JANQKS010000019.1, read as the reverse complement.
GCGGGCATCCCGATGTTTACGAATTTGGCTGACAGCAGCTATGCGCAATTCGCCGTAGAGGAGCTCGATGATTTCGTGGATTGCGGCTTCATCGCCATCCTTCCATCGGTGCAATAGTTCTGTAGGCTTTCCCACAATGTCCCCAGCTGTCTGAGTAAACGACGAATATTACATCATCAAAAAACTCACGTTTAATCGCTTTGAACAGCCTCTTCTATCGAGGCACGTACGTTTTGATAGTGCTGGCCAAGTACACTGTTATCTAGCAGCATGGGCGGGTGGTTGTCGGCTGCATTCTTAAGCGCAAGCTCTGCCGCTTCGAAATCTCCATTAGCAACGTTTGCGGCACCAAGGTTGACGTAATAACTAAAGAGGGCGTTCTCTGGGGCACGCCGTTGCCCTCCAAGTTCCAAAGCGACGAGACCCTCATTTGGATTGTTGTTGGCTACCCACCATGCACCACGCGCAATCTCTGATAGATCAAGGGTGCGTAGGTTGACCTCACTGGGTTTGGCTTTATCCAACAGATTGAGTACTTCATTTGCCTTTGTCAGTTCTCCCGCCCGAACAAAGATATAGGCAGCCATGGAGTAGAGGTCGCGGTTGCTCCATACGTCCTGAGGGTCACTTTGCGTTCTGACTAACCGCGCTTCAGCGCTTTTGAAAGCTGATGGGAGATCCGTTCGCAATATGTTATGCCGAAGCATATGTCCCATGAACGCCCGTTCGTTACTTGAGATGGATCCGCCAACTTCCTCGTAAGTATTAATAGACTTCTCTAGGTAGGTCATAGAATGTTCAAACTCACCAAGCATCTCGTGGCTTCTGGCAATGAGTCCATAAGCTAGTGCAACGCGGGGTGAGACTGGCGGATAGCCGTTATCCAGGGCTAGATTTAGTGCCTCATGATAAATTCTGATTGCTTCCCGATTTTCCCCCTTTATATGAGCGTTGTAGCCAAACTCTGAGATAACGCCTGCTCGTCGAACCAAGTCATTGGGAGCGTATGTTTCTATCCACTCTAGAGCTTCAGTCAAAAGTTGTGTCGATAGTTCTGCGTTTGCCTGATCGCGGGTGAGATCTAACGCGATGGCTGCGTCGAATCGCGCTCGTTCTTGTAGTGGATGCTCAGGAGGCAAGTCTGTTCTGGCAATCTCCACCGCAAGGAGTGTCGCATCCAGCGACTTATCAAGGTCGTCCCATGTTTGAAGTGCTAAACCCAATGCCATGTACAATTCTACTTTCGTTGCGGGTGCTAAGTGTTCATCAGCAACCAGCTTTTCGGCTGCAAGCGCGAGTATTTCGGGCATCGACGCGCTTTGCCCGGCCTTCAACGTGCTGTTCCAGTTGGTATTTGGCGCGGACAGGATTTCAGCTAAAAATCTACTCGTAGCTTGGGAGCGAGTTAATGCTTGGTTGGTAAGTCTGTTCTGCTCTGTCGTGTAATATAACGCTCCAATCAGCGATGCCAGGACTATAGCTCCTGCTGCCACTATGACGGAGTTACGTTTCACAAATTTGAGGGTTCTGTAACTCACGGATCTCGGTCGAGCATGTATCGGTTCGCCGTTCAGAAATCTCCGAACGTCATCTACCAGCTGATCTACTGATCCGTAACGCTGGCCAACATCTTTTTCCAGTGCTTTAGCGAGAATGGTGTCTAGGTCTCCTGTCAGAGCTTTCTTCCAACTAGCCTTCGCGGTTGAGACTGAATCGCTCGCTTTGGGTGCCGATACATCACTCGCTATGTGCAAGACTTCTGGCGGGTTTACGCCACTCATGTCATGGGGCGGCCTCCCTGTTAACAAACTAAACAACAAGGCACCTAGCGAATAAACGTCGCTAGAAGTACCGATAGGTTGTCCTAACAACTGTTCCGGACTGGCGAAGTTAGGTGTTAAGGCAATGTCCATCGCGACAGTTGAGTCTGCAGAATCCATAGCAATTTCTTTGGCGATCCCGAAATCTAAAAGTTTGGCTCTCCCGGTTGAATCGATTAGTACGTTGCTTGGTTTTAGATCGCGGTGAACGATGAGTTGCGAGTGGGCAAACTGGACGGCGTCGCAGATGGTTGTGAAGATCTCGAGAACACCTTCTAGAGAAACAGATTCATCTTCTATGTAACGGTCGATAGAACGCCCTTCGATAAGTTCAAGAATGAAATATGGGTGATTACTATCAGTGTACCCACCGTCATATAACGCAGCGATGTTTGGATGCTTCAACTGAGCGAGAAGTCGTCGCTCGTTTTCGAATCGTTCTAGTCCGCCTGAAAACTCCGCCATGGGTCGCATGAGCTTGAGTGCAACTTCGTGTTTGAAACCCGCAGCTTCATTACGTGCGCGATACACTTCTCCCATTCCTCCGGTCCCAATGCGCTCAATCAATTGATATCCGTCTACGAGGGAACCTGATAGATCCAATTCCTCCGTCGCAATCGAATGACTCGCTGCTGCGATTCCAATACTGAAATGTCTTGCAAGATGGGCGGTGCGATCTTCAACGGAACCGCCTTGTAGTGCGATATCAACATCGTACAACCTTCTAACAGATGCCTCGAGGTCTGCATCACCAAAGCATTCTGATTCGAATGCTTCCCAGGAAGCTAACTCGTTCTTAGCAATTACCCGACTGAAGATGGTTAATGCCGAATGTAGCGCATCGCTCATTTGTATTGCCTCTTTGAGGCACTTTTGGTCGTGCAGATTCCACTTATCATGAAGCACCTTACCTAAAGCGTGTTTGCGTCGCTATCGATGGTGCTATTCGTATTAGAGAAGATGTCAGGCAATTAGCTGGACACAAAGTAGAGAGCCCGTTTACAGGTAGGAATGGTGGCTAGTCTCTCACTAACAATGAAGGTCATGCAAAACTGCGAATCTCTTTTATTGCTAAGGAAACGTCCTATTCTGAACTTGTTGCGTAGGATAAACGTCCGCACTGCTCTAACCGCTAATTTGGGTCGGTTTAGGAAACTAGCGAATGTCTCTTCCTGGTCGAAAGTGTGAGTAGCGAGTAGGTGTTTTCGACCTAACTGAACGTCCGCTTCAGCGGTTGAGCAGACTGGTCTGAAATTCGAAGAAAGTTGTTCTAATCGCTCACCTATATGCAGTCGCATAGGAAAGGTAATGCTTTCGATTTCAGTGTTGGTCGGAGAAGTGCACATGGAACAACTTAGTTCACGCCTAGCTCCAGCCAATAAACTCAATTCCACGGCCATCAGTTTGGGGGCATGTAGTGTTAATTTCCGCCGGATATATCTATACTCCTGGAATTCGCTCTTGATACTGTATACATATACAGTTATAAATATGCGTCCGTTTCGAACATCCGGAGCCGGACGTGGCGCCACCCGACTTACCTCATTCCCACAGAGTTGTGCGCAAAGGGCGCGGCAGCGGCAGTAACGACCAAAGCCGCTACATCGCGGCACGTAGCGAAGCGGTTGACGACGGGTGGTCGAGTACAGGGACAGGGGCAGGGGCAGGAATAGAAACAGAAGATGAGTCCTGGCAGATCGCGACGCAGTTTTTCAGAGACCGCACGCGCTCGATCATCACCAAAAACCAATCGCCGGACATCGGTTTTAGCCAGTCAATCAATCCCTACAAAGGTTGTGAGCATGGCTGTATTTATTGTTTTGCACGGCCCACACATGCGTATCTAGACCTGTCACCGGGTTTGGATTTTGAGACCAAGATCTTTTACAAAACCGACGTGCGCGAACACTTGCTGGCGGAACTGTCCCACGCCAAATACCAATGCAGCCCGTTGGCCATTGGCACCAATACCGACCCGTATCAACCAGCGGAGAAGCGGCGGCGCATCATGCGCGAGGTGCTGGAAACCCTGCTCGAATGCCAGCACCCGGTGAGCATCGTCACAAAAAGTGCGCTGGTCACGCGCGACATTGACTTATTGGCGGAGCTAGCGGCCCAAGGGCTGACCTACGTACATGTGAGTGTGACCACGCTGGACAATACGCTCAAAACCAAGCTCGAGCCGCGCACGGCATCTCCACAAGCGCGTTTGCGCACCATTACGGAGCTGCGTGCAGCGGGTATACCAACCGGCGCGATGCTCGCTCCCATCATTCCGTTTGTGAATGACCGCGAAATAGAAGCGTTGGTAAGCGCTTGCGCCGAGGCGGGTGCTCAAGCGTTGGGATATATCCTCATTCGTCTGCCTTTGGAAGTGCAGCCGCTATTTGAAGAGTGGCTGGCCAATCATTATCCCCTCAAGGCCGAACGAGTGATGGCGGCCATACGCGACACTCGTGGCGGCCGCGCGTATCGCGCCGAGTGGCATAAGCGCATGGTGGGTGAGGGGCAAATTGCGCAGCTGATTCAGCAGCGTTTTAACAAAGCCGTTACCCGGGCGGGTTTGCCGCAAGCTGAGTTTGCCGAGCTGCGTACCGATTTGTTTCAGCGGCCGAGCCACCCCCAGGATGCGCAACTAAAACTGTTCTAGCCCGCGCAATCCCTATACTCTTGGCGGCAAGCGCAAACGCAGTATTGGGGAGAACGCGTGGATCTGACTTTCTGGTCGTGGCTGTTTTTGGCGGCCTATATTCTGATGATGGTGGCCTTTGGTGTGTTGGGTCAGCGCAAGGTGGCCAACGCTGATGATTTTGCCACCGCGCGTGCCGCCTACGGCCCGTTGTTTTTGGCGTTTGCGTTTGCTGCGACCACAGCCAGCGGTGCAACCTTTGTCGGTTTTCCGGGCATTGGCTATAACGCCGGCATGGCCGCGATCTGGTCTGTGTTTTTATACCCCATCGGTGTCTATCTCGGCGTACTGCTGTGTTTGCGCCTGGTCAGCAGCAGCGGCAATGAATTTGGCAGCCGCTCTATCCCCGAATACCTCGGCATCCGCTATCAATCTGATCTGATTCGCATCTTGGTGTCGTTGTTTTCGCTGTCTTTGTTCTTCTATCTGGCCGGTCAACTGGTCTCCGGCATCGTCATGTTTGAAATTATGTTGGGTGTACCGCCCGCCGTGGCGCTAGGTGTGACCGCGGCGGTGTTGATGTTGTATGTGGTGCTCGGCGGTGCCCACGCAGACATCCTCACCGACGGCGTGCAAGGTTTCATTATGGTGGGTGTTGGCTTGTTGGTCGCGGTGCTGTTTCTGATGGGTTACGGCATCGAAGGCGGTTTCTCCGGTATGCTTGATCAGCTGCGCGCCAAAGATGAAAACCTGGTGGGGTGGTTGAACAAGACCGACGTCTTGTACCACTCCTGGTGGTCGATTTTTGCCATTCTGTTAGCGCACATCCCGCTGGGTATGTTGCCGCACATCGGCAATAAGCTGTGGGCCTTGAAAGAACCGCGGCAGCGCGCCACGTTTATTCGCCTGGCATTTGCGTTTGGCATGATTCTCGGCATGTTGGGCCTCGGTGGCATCATGGCGCGGGTCATTTTGGGGGATGACATCAATGGCAACCAGGCGTTGGCACTGTTGTTTATTGAGCTCTTTCCTACCTGGTTAGCAGCCCTGTTAGGCGTTGGTATCCTCGCGGCGGTGATGTCCACCGCAGATGGTCTGGTGGTGTCGTCTTCGCAAATTGTCGCCAACGACATATATCGGCTGTCGATTGTGCCGCGCTTTCAGCCGCATTTAAGTGAAGCGGAGATTGAACGCCGGGTGCTGAGTATTTCCCGCGTCAGCACGGTGGTCATCATGGTGCTGTGTACCGCTCTGGCGTGGTCGATGCTGGATATGAACGTCACCATCATCGTTTGGATAGGCACCGGCTGTATGATGGCGGCATTTGCCGGGCCGTTGATTCTCGGCTCCATCTGGAAAGGAGTGACCAAGGCAGGTGCGTTTGCTGGTCTGTTAACCGGGGGTGTGGTGTTTATTGTGACCTTCAACGGCATGATCAAACCGGAGTGGTTTGCCCCAGGCACCCTGCAGAACATCGCCATTTGGCTGCGCATCGAGGCGCCAAACCCCTGGTCTTGCGCAGCCATGGGCGAAGTAGTGTCGCTGGCTGTGACGGTGATTGTGTCGAAGTTGACGCAGCCGCTGCCGGAAGCCCATACGCGCAAGCTGTTTCCGGCGCAGTCGGCTTGAAGGTCAGCCAGAACTTACCGTCTTCTATCCGTCCGTCCTCTAGCCCCTAGAGTCCTCTGCTGAAGCTCGCTGTCCGCGCCACAACACAAAGGCGCCGAGAATGGTCCATACCACAATGGTGAGCCACTCATCCGGCCAGGCCAACGCGCTGTCGCTCCAGGGTAGAAATGCGGATAAGAGCCCTAACGATAAGATCACTGCCCCATAGCCGACCAGGTTGGGGTGGCTGATCTTAAACGGGCGCGGCATATCCGGCTCATTGCGTCGCAGGGCAAGGAATGAAACGGCCACAAACAGGAAAGCGATGGTTACCGCAAAACTGCCGCTGTTGACCAGCCATACCAGGATGGTGCGCCCAAACAAGGGCGCAAACACGGATATGATGCCTATGGTCAAAATGCCCACGTAAGGGGTTTTGTATTTAGGGTGCAGACGCATATAGGCGGCGGGCAGATAGCCTGACTCCGCCAAGGCAAACATGACCCGGGAGGCGCCGACAATAAAAGCATTCCAACTGGTCATGATGCCGCCGATGCCGCCGATCACCAACAGTGTACCGGCCCAGTTGCCACCCCATAGAGCAGTGGCGGCATCCGCGGTGGCCATCTCCACCACACCCAAGTTGCTGGCCGGTATGGCAAAGCCAACCGCGGCGGTGATCAGGATGTACCACAACACCGCGCAGCACACAGAGATGACCAGCAATTTGCCAATTTTGTTTGGCTCCAGATCAATCTCTTCGGCGGATTGGGGAATCACATCAAACCCTACCAGCATCGCCGGCACCATGATTAACACCACCAGAATGCCGGTGGCCGGGGTGGCGAGCCAGGGTTCAGCGCGGGCGGCTTCGCCGTTAAACGCAGCGCCGGTAATGAGCACAATCCCGGCGAAAATAATGAGCCCGGTAACGATGGTTTGCACAATCGCGGCGGTGCGGATGCCGACGTAGTTCACCCAGGTAATGGCAATGGTGCCGATGGCGCCGACCAGTACGAAGCCGATGTCCACATCCGCTCCGAGTACATTCCATAAAGTCCCCATCCGAATCTGCGGCAGCAGGTATTCCACCGCGGTGGGTAACGCGACAGATTCATACAAGCAAACGTTCAGATAAGAAAACAACAGCGCCCAGGTGCACACGAAGCTCCACTTTGAACCCAATGCGCGGTGGGTATAGATGTGTTCACCGCCTGTCCGGGGCATCGCCGCGGCCAATTCGCTGTAGGTCAGGCCGATTAAAGTGATGGCAAAGCCGCCCACCGCGAATGCAATTAGAGTCCCCAGGGTGCCGGCTTCGCTCAGCCAGACGCCGGTCAGCAGCACCCAACTCCAACCGATCATGGCGCCGAAGGAGAGGGTAATGACTTCAGGCGTCTTTAATACTTTGGCAAAACGTTGTGTGTTTGGTGGGTCCATGATGTGGCAGTATGCGGCCCACAAAGCCGAAGCACAAAACCTGACTACTGAGCACACAACTTAAATAGCTTATAGAGAACCACCTTGAGCCAGCGCGTTGCATTTCAACACCGTCACAAATCTTTTGAGCTACTGGTCACCGACGATGGCGCCATTGAGCTTTATCTGGACGGCGTTATGCGCAAACGTCGCGCGCGCGGCACTAAAGAACCGCAATATGTGTGGACCAACGTGGAGCTCGAGTGGGAGGAGCATCACTACATAGAAGTGCGTTTCTGGGCGAGTTCCGGCAAATTGGCCATTACCGTCAACGGTGAGGCGCTGTTGCAAGAGGTATTGCCTGTGTCTACCTAAGGCTAAGGCAGCCTGGCACTCAAGGAGGCCACATGGATCGATCACCCGGGTTCTGGAATTTGCTGGCGAAGCGATATTCGCGGCAACCCATCGCCGATGAAACCGCTTATCAGATGAAGTTGGCAAAGACCCAGACCCGCTTCAAACCGGACATGCAGGTGCTGGAGATTGGCTGTGGCACGGGCAGCACAGCCATTGTCCACGCACCCCACGTGCAACACATCCGGGCGGTGGATTACTCCAAAAACATGATTGCCATTGCCAGGCAGCGTGCTGCCGAAGCTGGGGTGACGAACATCGATTTTGAGGTGCAAGGCATCGATGCGATGGCGGCAGAAGCCGACACTTATGATGCGGTGCTGGCCCTCAATATTTTGCACTTGGTGGACGATCACCACGATACGTTGGCGAAGATCCACCGTCTGCTCCGCCCCGGTGGCTTGTTTGTGTCGAGCACGGTGTGTCTCGGTGATATCTCGAAGGCGGCGCAGCCGCTGCTGAGGGCAGGCAGTGCCTTGCGCGTGTTGCCGCTGCTACGCTTTTTTAGCGCGGATCAATGGGTTGGCGATGTCACAGCTGCAGGGTTTTCGATTGAAGATGAGTGGCGTTCGCCAACCAGCCCGTCGATATTTTTGATTGCGAAAAAAGCCAGCGCCGCTGGGTAGGCAGCGTCTCAACTTTGCCAGGGTTCTACTAATACTTTGGCGTACTGCTCCGGGTCTTTGAGCGCTTCAAACATGCCAGCCACGCCGTCTAACCCCACGGTGTGGGACACCATCTGGCTGACATCAAATTTGCCCTCGGCGATGTTGCGGAGGCTTTCGGTAAATTCATCCAGCGTGTAACCGAGCACAAATTGCAGCGCCAGTTCTTTGTTGACCGCAATCAAAGGACGGATGTGGTCGGTTTGCAGGCAAACGCCGACCACCACGATGCGGGTGTGGGCGGGTACGTTGACGAAGATGTTATCCAAAATGCCCGGGACACCGACGCACTCAAACACCACTAAGTTGCGCCGATGGATGTTCTCGCTGCGAAAAGGGTTGTCTAACGCAGGGTCGACTACCGCGTCGGCGCCTTGTACCAGCGCGAACTGGCGGCGCCCGGCAGAATAATCCGCGGCCACGATCGGTCCGACGCCCCGCGCCTTTAACGCGGTGATCACCGCCAATCCCACGGGTCCGGCGCCGATCACCAAGACGGCTTCATCGCCGTTCAGATTGGCTTTGTTGACCGCGTGGTATCCAACTGCCAACGGTTCGGTCAGAGCGGCGGCTTGTGCCGGGGTGCCTTCCGGTACCGGTATCATCAACGCTTCCGACAACACCATGTATTCCGCAAAGCCGCCTGGAATTTCGTCGCTGTAACCCACCGCTTGCATCGGCTGGCGTGCCAGCATGGGTGCGGAGCAGACCAGTTGTCCGGGACTGAACTTAGCATCCGTACCTGGGCCGTTCTCGACCACTTCGGCGCAAAATTCGTGACCCAAGACGACTGGATTGTAGGTGGTGAGCTTAAAGGCACCGCCGGACTCCCGGCTGGTTTCCACGAAGCTGTCGGTGTGCTGAGCGGCGTGCAAATCAGAGCCACAGATGCCGCATGCCCGGGATTTCACCAATACCTCACCTGGACCGGGCTCGGGTGCGTCCACTTCCTCCACCCATAGACGGCCGCGTTCCATGAGTACTGCGCGCATGCTGACCTCGCTTCAAGCTGTTTTACATAGGATTATGGACATTATCCCCCAACATTACCGAAAATATATGGTTCGACCGAGCAAGATCGCCATTGATCACCAGTAATCGCCATTCATCGCCAATAGGAGGCGCAACCATGCAAGAGACCCCAAAAGAGCAAATGCAAGACGTCCTGGATCGCCAGCGCGCCGCTTATTTGGCAGACGGTGTGGTGTCCACAGAGGCCCGCATAGAACGTATCGAACGCGCCATCAACGTGCTGAAGAAGCACGAAACACGCCTGGTAGAAGCCATGTCAGAAGATTTTGGCCATCGCAGTGAACATCAGTCGTTGTTTACTGATATTGCTGCCTCCGTAGGGCCGCTGCGCCACGCCCAGGCCAATGTCGCCAAATGGCGTAAGGCGGAAAAACGCAAGGTAGGCCCGTTTCCGCTTAATCTACTGGGCGCCAAAGCCCGGGTAGAGTATCAGCCACTGGGTGTGGTGGGAGTGATTAGCCCATGGAACTTCCCGGTGAATCTCACCTTTAGCCCCTTGGCAGGTATCTTGGCCGCGGGTAACCGCTGCATGATCAAACCCAGTGAGTACACGCCAGCCACCTCAGAGGCCATGCGTGCAGGTATTGCAGAAGAGTTTGATGAAACGGAAATCGCCGTCATTACCGGCGGGCCGCAGACCGGCGGGGATTTCTCCGGTTTGGCCTTCGATCACTTGTTGTTCACGGGTGCTACGGGTATCGCCAAACACGTCATGCGCGCCGCGTCTGAAAATCTGGTGCCGGTGACCTTAGAGCTGGGGGGTAAGTCCCCGGTGGTGGTGGGCCGCAGTGCAGACATCGACAAAACCACTGACGCCATCATGGCAGGCAAGATGATGAATGCAGGGCAGATCTGTCTGGCGCCGGATTATGTATTTGTGCCTACCGAACGTATGCGCGATTTTGTAGCCTCCAGCGAACGCGCGGTGGCAAAAATGTTCCCCACGCTGTTAGACAACCCGGATTACACGTCCGTTGTCAATCAGCGCCATTTCGACCGCATCAACAGTTATGTAGAAGAAGCCCGCGATAAGGGTGCTGAAGTGGTTGAAATTAATCCGGCAGGAGAAGACTTCCGCCAACAGCCGAACCACAAGATCCCGCCGACCTTGGTCCTCAACCCAACCGACGACATGGCCATCATGCAGGAAGAAATTTTTGGCCCGGTGATGCCGGTCAAAACCTACGACCAGTTGGATGAGACGATCAACTTCATCAATGACCGAGACCGCCCCTTGGGTCTCTATTATTTTGGCAGTGATGGTGCTGAACAAGAGCGTGTGCTCACCCATACCACTTCGGGTGGTGTGACGGTCAACGATGTGGTTATGCATGTGGCCCAGGAAGATTTACCCTTCGGTGGGGTGGGTCCTTCCGGCATGGGTTCTTATCACGGCCACGACGGCTTCAAAACCTTTAGCCACGCCAAGGCCATTTTTACTCAGTCCAAAGTCAACGTTGCGGAATTGGCGGGGTTACGCCCGCCGTTTGGTGAAAAGCTGATGAAGGCTGTGCGCCAGCAGATCCGTTAAGCCACTAAGCAGCCAGACGGATAAGAGAAAAGAGGCAACCACCCATGAACAGCGGCGCTGCCCTCAGCGAACTTGAAATGGCATCGTTCCGGCGGGACGGCTACGTTGTCCTGCCCGGGGTGCTGGATGCCGAGCAGATCGCGCAAGTACAGCACTTTGTGATGAGCTCGTTAGACCCCATTGTTGGCCCCGTAGAGTACGAGGCGGATGTCGGCTATCCGGGCTCTCCTACGGACCGAGCTGCCCAAGGGGGCAACACGCCGCGCCGTTTGTTGCATGCTTATGCGCGCGCCCAGGTGTTGCGCGACATCAGCCTGCATCCCCAAGTGGCATCTGTGTTGAACGCCTTGTTTGGGGAACAAGACGGTGTACGTAGCCGCGCGATGTTGAGCCAGTGCCATCATAATTGTGTGATGACCAAACATCCCGGTTTCAGCAGCGCGACGCTGTGGCATCAGGACATACGTTACTGGTCGTTTGACCGCCCGGAGCTCATCTCGGCGTGGTTTGCCTTGGGAGAAGAACGCTTCGCCAACGGCGCCCTGCAGGTTATCCCCGGCACCCATCAAATGGAGTTTGAGCGCGGCCGCTTAGACGCGGAGCTGTTCCTGCGTCCGGAGTGGCCTGAAAACGCCCGGCTGATTGATCAAGCGTGCACGGTGGACCTCAATGCGGGGGATATTTTGTTGTTCCACTGCCGGCTGTTTCATGCGGCTGGCCGCAACAACACCGATGTGGTCAAGCTATCACCGGTATTTACCTACCATAGTGAAGACAACCACCCCATTCCCGGAACACGCTCCGCCGCTTATCCCAGTATTCCATTACCCGGAGCATAGATACCACCATGCAGCCGGATGATCAGGATCCGCGTGACCAGGCGCCTGACGAAGAAGATTTGTTTGCGCAAGCCATGCAGGATGTGGCGCCGCTGTCTAAAGGCCGCCAACAGGAGCGTAAGAGCGCTCGTGAGATCACCGAAGCCCATCTCGCGCGCCGCGACGCCGCTCTTGGCGTGAATGACAACCGCGTTGATCCAAATTTCCTGACCTTATCCGATGTGCCGCCGCGGCAGCCGTTGGAATACTTGGAGTGGAAAAAAGACGGTGTGCAAAACGCGGTGTTTGATCGTCTTCGCCGTGGCGGCTACGACATCGAGGCCAGCTTGGACTTGCACCGCAAGACGGTTAAAGAAGCGCGCCAGCTCGTGTTCAACTTCCTCAAAGTGGCCAGTGCCAAAGGCCAGCGGAGCCTACTGATGTCGCCCGGCAAGGGAGAGATCAGTAAAACGCCTGGGCGTTTAAAAAGTTATCTGGCTTTTTGGCTGGAGGAACACCCGGAAGTGATCGCGTTTTGCTCCGCCCAGCGACACCACGGCGGGGTGGGTGCGGTGTATGTGCTGGTGCGTAAATCCCCGGAGAGCAAAGAGCTCAATCGTGAGCAGCACGGCCTGAAAAGTGACGATGAGGGTCTACATCATTGACACAGATAGGCGCGGAAGCGTTGCGCACCATCTTCAGGATCTCCGATCGGCACAATGGCGTTGGCACCCAGGCGTGCCGCTTCATTACGGGCCAACACCGTTAACTCTTCTTGCACCGCGTCCGCGCTGCGATTGATCAGGACTTTGTCCCTGGTTTGGGAAGACACCACGCCTTTTTCTTCACAATTGGCCACGTCCCCGGCGCCAAATTGCGCCACTCCGGCCCCGGCGTCGGAGAGTTGCACAAAGGTGCAGGCGCTCAACAGCAATGCCGGTGCTAGCAGCAGAAGGGGTTTGATGTTCATGTCGGGTACTCCATTTAGACGCGGCTGTTTTTAGATGCGGCCCTTGCCGAGTTCGAGGATACCGCGCCCTATGTTTAAACGCAGCACGTCGCTGGCGCCTTCAGCTAAGCGCCAGGCGCGCACTTGTCGATAGAGCCGCTCCAATGGGTGGCCTTCCATCAGGGCGGTTCCCCCCACCAGTTGTATGCCAGTGTCGACCAATTCACCCACGGCCTCCGTGGCAAACACCTTACAAGCCATGGCTTCGTTGACGATGTTCTCATCGGCATCCGCCAGCCGCGCCGTGCGATACAACATACTGCGCGCCGCATAAGCCTTGATACGCAGGTCTGCATAACGCAGCCGCACCACATCTTTGTTGCCGCGTGGTTCACCGGATTTGTCTTTGGCGGCGAGATGGGTGGTGAGCAGATCCACCACCCACAGCATGTAGCCGCTGGCTTGCGCGGCAATCAGCAAACGTGTGTCGCCAATTTGCCGCATCGCCTTGGGTAAACCTTTACCCGGTTCACCGATCACCTGGTGGAGCGGCACGCGCACGCCATTAAATTGAAAAGCTGCGTGGTGGGAGCCATCTAGTGAAGTGAACTTTTTTTCCAGGTGGACGCCGTCTAGATGGGTATCGATCACCACCATGGACGCGCCGCGCTCTTCCACCTGTACCAGAGTGTTGATGAAGTCCGCATCCGCGCCGCCGGTGACGTAAGATTTCTGGCCGGTGACAATCAAGCTGTCACCGTCGATCACGCCGCTGGTCGGCTTGGGCGCGTCATCTGGTTCGGTGAAACCGAAGCCGCCGCGTTTCTCCCCCGCCAGCAACGGTTCCAGATGGCTCGTTTTGAGCGGGTCTGTGACACTCCCCAACACCCCGGGGCTGGGACCAAATACGGCGTCCATGTAGGGGGGGTTGTGGGCCGCCAGGGATTCGCGCGCGACGCACAGTGCCAGTTGGCTCGCAGCGCTGCCGCCAAACTCTTGCGGCTGCGTCATGGCAAATAGACCGGCCCGTTTGGCGGCTGCGCGCACGCTGGCGCGAGCTTCGGCTGCTGGTTTATCCCCCTGTTCCAGCAGTACTTGTGTGGCAAAAGTGTGGCAAGTCTGGGCGAGGTTTTGCAGTTCTGCGGACAACAATTCCGGCACAATTTATTCCCTATTTTATTCTTTGGTGGCAGTTTTTGTGGCTGGCCTTGGCGGGCCGCGCTTGGCACCCGTCGCTTACATATTTGGTGCAATCGTCAGCACTACGATCACCAACATGGCCAGCACCATGGTGCCGAACGCATACAGCAGCATGGATTCACGCTGCGCGTATTTTGTGAGCAACGCTTCGGTCTCTTCTGGCGTACGCGTGGATGCGGTAGTGGTTATCCGATAGCGGGTAATGCCGTCCCGCTTGGGCAGTTTGACAAACAATTCTGGTGTGGCGTCCAGGCGACGCGCGACTTCGGCAAAGCTGATGCCGGTCTTGCGGGCGATCTGTGTTGGGTGCAAGGCCACGTTGCCTTCATCTAAAAAGCAGTAGTAGATGTCCAGTACGCGCCGCACTTTGCCGCGGAACCGAAACTGGAATGGGATGATGCCGAACATTGGATAAAACTAGCCGTTCTGGGTAAAAGAAGCAAAGCACGGTAACCTAGGGCTCTAGAGGAGCCAGAGAAAGAGAGAGAGAGGCGAACATGTCGGAACTAAACAGTGTTGATACAGAACACGCTGCGGCCATCGAGGCGGATGACGCCGCCATTGCCGCGGCGTTGCAGGAAGCCCACATCCCGTCGCTGGTGTTGGCTCTGGTGCATATGACCGGGGATATGTCGCTGGTGCGCGGCGACATCAAACCCATGGTGGAATTTCTGAATCCCGATGATGGTTTAACCGAGGCGCAACGCGATTCGGTGCGTCAACGCGCCTTGCAGGTGATTGCGCAGCATCGCGACGCCCCGGCAGAGTTCTATGTTCCTAAGGATGCCGAACTGCGGGAAATGATGGACTTCATCACCGGGCAGAGTTTGGCGGAAGAATATGTGGAGTTTCTCTCGGCTGAACTCTCCATGCATGGGGAAGACGCGTACGAGCAACCGGAAGTGTACAAAGTACCGGAGCATACGCGCGCAGATTTCAAAGTGCTGGTCATCGGTGCTGGGATGTCGGGGTTGCTGTCCGCCATCCGCCTGCAGCAAGCCGGCATTGATTTTATGGTGGTAGAGAAAAACCACGACGTCGGCGGGACCTGGCTGGAAAACACTTATCCGGGTTGCCGCGTGGACAGCGCCAATCACGTCTATTCCTACTCCTTCAGGCCCCAGGATTGGCCGCAACACTTCTCGCCGCAGCCGGTGTTGCACGATTACTTTTCCACGACTGCAGACGAATACGGTCTGCGCGATCACATCCGCTTCGACACCGAAGTTGAGCGTGCCAACTTCGATGAAGCCAGCGGTATGTGGCATGTCCAAGTGAACGGTCCCAACGGCGCAGACACCTTGGTGGTGAATGCCGTGATCAGCGCCGTGGGGCAGTTAAACCGTCCGAAAATGCCAGACATCGAAGGCCTCGGCAGCTTTAAAGGCCCGGCCTGGCACTCGGCGGAATGGCAACACGATGTTGATCTCACCGGTAAACGGGTCGGGGTCATCGGCACCGGCGGCAGCGCCTTCCAATTTGTGCCGATCGTCGCGGACCAGGCTGAATCGGTTACGGTATTTCAGCGCACCGCACCCTGGATCGTGCCAAACGAAACCTATTTTCAGGATGTGCCCGAGGGGAAACATTGGCTGCTGAAACACGTGCCGTTTTACGCCAAGTGGTTTCGGTTCAATATGTTCTGGAGCGCCGCGGAAGGTTTGTTACAGGCGGTGACCGGCGAGGAGGGTTGGGAGCGCCCGGAAGAGTCGGTGAGTGAGTTAAACCAACAATTCCGTGACACCCTCATCGCCAACCTTGAAGAGACCTTAGCCGGTCGCCCGGACCTGATTGAAAAGTGCACGCCAGATTACCCACCCGGCGCCAAACGGGCATTGATCGACGACGGCAAATACCTGCGCACGCTGCTGCGTGACAACGTATCTCTGCTGGATGACGGGATTGCCGCCATCACCGAGAAAGGGCTGCGCGACGCCAATGGCGTGGAGCACGAATTTGACGTGTTGGTCTATGGCACTGGTTTTAAGGCCAGCAGCTTTTTACACCCGATGAAAATATACGGGCTCGAAGGCAAAGAGCTGCACGAGGTGTGGGCAGATGAGCCGCGCGCGTTTAAAGGCATCAGCATGCCGGGTTTCCCCAATCTATTTTGTTGTTACGGGCCAAACACCAACATTGTGGTGAACGGCAGCATCATCTTTTTTTCAGAATGTGAAGTGCGCTACATCATGGGTTGTTTGGCCATGCTCATGCAGGGCAACGGCAAAGCGCTGGATGTAAAACAAGACGTGCACCAGCGCTACAACGAATGGATCGACAAAGGTAACGCGGGAATGGCTTGGGGGCAGTCTGGGGTGAATACCTGGTACAAGAATGCCTCCGGTCACATCACACAAAACTGGCCGTTTACGCTGTTGGAGTTCTGGCAACAGACCCGTGCGCCCGCGGCGGAGGATTATCACCTCATCTAACCACATACATCTGGGGGGAGCATGCAAGGTTCGAGCGCACGGATACTGGCAACCCATGCCGGCAGGTGCAGCAGTTTCGTGGTGAGGTGGTGGCCTGGGTTTTCGCGATGTGGCGGAAGACGTGCTTTGGGCCAAGCGGCAAGTGCTGGCGAAGGTGCGGCTTTGACGACTCAACAACTTTACTAAGGAGCCTCTGAGCGTTTGAGACTTATTCAGAGGCTCCCTGGATAGCAGTATTTGGCCGATTGGCGACCAACATCGCACGGATCGGTGCCGGATGACCCTCGATAGTTCTATCTGCGTTGTTAGGGTCTAGTGAGTCGGCCAGGGACTCAAACCGCATCCATGCCGTGCTGCGTTGCTCTTCCACACGCGTCGGTGAAACATCCACCACTTCGATGTTGATCAATCCGGCTTCGGCCATCCAAGCCTGCATGCGGGTAACGGTTGGCACGCACCACACATTACGCATGCGCGCATACCGGTCGGCGGGAATGAGGTCGGCGTCTCCCTCGACAATCAGCGACTCCAATACCACCCGCCCACCGGGGTGGGTCAACGCCGCCAGCTGCCGGACGTGATCCAGCGGGTCGCGTCGATGGTAGACCACACCCATGCTGAACACGGTATCAAACTGCGCAGTGCTCGGCAGTTCCTCCGCCTTCAACGGCAGCACCCAGTTACGAAAATCCTGGGTGTAGTACTGGATGGCGAGATGTTGCATACAGAACAGCAAGGTGGGGTCGACGCCGATGACCTCTTTGGCACCGGCGGCCAACATGCGCCAGCCGAAGTAACCGTTGCCGCAGCCGATGTCCAAGATGCGTTCTCCGCTTAAATCACCCAAGGCAGGGGCGACCCGCGCCCACTTCCAGTCCGAGCGCCACTCCGTGTCTATGGTGGTGTTGCCGATCTGCAACGGACCTTTGCGCCAAGGGTGCAATTGTTGAAGGGCGGCAGTGAGGGCAACGTCGTCTACAGTGCCGGCGGCAGTGACCGTATCCGCATAAGACACTTGTAGCTGGGTGAGTGGCGGCAGTGTTGCAAGTGCGTTCGCCCACTTGTTGAAATCGCCGTGATGCTCACTGCTGAAACGTGCCTTTGCCGTATCAAGCGGCCAGCCGACCAGGTCGTCCGGCCATGGGGGTAGGCGCATCAGCGATACACCAGAAAAGATGCCCAGTTCATACAGCGATACCATTGCTCGGTGCGTTGAAAGCCCGCTGTGCGAAAACGCTCTACATGTTCTGCTTCGGTGTCGATACGCATGACGTTTTCCAGCGCGGTGCGCTTCTGGCTGACCTCAAGCTCGGAATAGCCGTTGGCTTGTTTCCAAGCCAGGTGAGAACTGTCGTAGAGCTCATGCAGCCATGCATCATCGTGGCGCACTTTTTCGGATACGATCAGCAATCCCCCCGGCGCCATTTGCTCGTGTATTTGTTGCAGTAGGCCCAGACGATGCGCCGGGTCAACAAACTGCAGCACCAGGTTCAGCACCACCACCCGCGCGCCGCTGACGTCGGTATCGCGCAGATCCTGCCTAACGAAAGTCGCGCGTGGGTCGCTGATGGCTTGCTGCGCCCCGGCGATCATGGCCTCGGCGTTGTCTATGCCCACCACGCGAATGTTGGGGGTTGAGTTTTGCTGCAGGATTGCCAACGTCGTTGCGCCCAAGGAACAGCCCAGGTCAAAGGCCACACCATCATCCCCTAGATGCCGTGCCGCTATTAGCCCGGTGACCGGCACCATGGTTTCGTAGCCGGGGACCGAGCGGCGAATCATGTCTGGGAACACCGCCGCCACCTCTGCGTTAAACGCAAAGTCGACTATTTGGTTGTGGGCGTCTCGATATACTTGGTCGCGCATCTTCAGCTCTTCAACGGCCTTTGTTGCAGGTTGTCACATTAGTTTCACAATTGTAAAAGTGGCGCATGCTAACATTCTAGATTATGGATGTTGTGACAGCAGTGGACCCAACCGACCTCGCCAATCCCGACTTGTATATCAATCGAGAGCTTTCGCAGCTGGAGTTTATGCGCCGCGTGGTGGCTCAGGCGGAAGACGAAAGTGTACCGCTGTTGGAGCGTTTGCGATTTTTGTGTATCGCCAGCTCCGTGCTGGATGAGTTTTTTGAGATCCGCGTAGCCGGCCTTAAGCAACAGGAAGCATACGGCAGCATGCAGCGTGGCCCGGACAACATGTCGCCGGTGGATCAATTGCGTCAGATCGGCCTGACCGCCCAGGAGTTGGTTGAGCATCAGTACCATGTGCTGAACAAAACGCTGCTGCCGAAACTCGATAAACAAGGCATCCGCATTCTGCGGGCGGAAGATTGGAATTCCAAACAGCAATCTTGGCTACGGCGCTTTTTTAGCCGTGAACTGGCGCCGATCATTTCCCCGGTGGGTTTGGACCCATCGCACCCCTTTCCGGAACCGTTGAACAAAAGTTTGGCCTTTATTGTCACCCTGGAAGGTAAAGATGCGTTTGGCCGTAACAGCGGCAAGGCCGTGGTGCAGGCGCCGCGGTCGTTGCCGCGCATCGTGCGCTTGGATGAGTCTACTTCTACCTCGGGCAACGAGTTTGTATTGCTGTCTTCCATTGTCGAAGCTCACATCTCGGAGTTGTTTCCCGGTATGCGGGCGACCGGCTGTTATCAATTTCGCCTGACCCGCAACAGCGATCTGTTTGTTGACGAAGAAGAGATAGACGATCTGCTACGCGCCTTGGAAGGCGAGCTGTCGTCTCGTCGCTACGGCGATGCCGTGCGATTGGAAGTGGCCAGCGATTGTCCGGAGGAGTTGAGCGCCTTTCTGGCTTCACAATTTGGTTTGGAACGCGATTTGGTCTATCGCTGCGACGGGCCGGTCAACCTGATGCGCCTAGCCGCGCTGCCCGACCTGGTGGAACGGCCGGACCTCAAATATCCCGGTTTTACCCCGTCTATCCCGGACCGGGTGCGCAACCATGAAGCCATGTTCGACGCCATACGCGCCGGAGACATATTGCTCCACCATCCGTTTGAATCGTTTGCACCCTTTGTGGACTTTTTGCGCCAGGCCGCGCGTGACCCCAACGTATTGTCCATACGCCAAACCCTCTACCGCACCGGCACCGGATCTGCGGTGGTGGAAGCGCTGGTGGATGCTGCCACCCGCGGCAAAGAAGTGTTGGTGGTGATAGAACTGCGCGCACGTTTTGATGAAGAAGCGAACATCGAATTGGCCAACAAATTACAATCCGTGGGTGCGCAGGTGGTGTATGGCGTGGTTGGCCACAAAACTCACGCCAAGATGTGTATGGTGATACGCCGCGAAGGTAAGTCGTTGGCTCGTTACGTTCATTTGGGCACCGGTAACTACCACATCCGCACCACCCGTCTATACACCGATTATGGTCTCTTCTCCTGTGACCCGGAGCTGGGGGAAGATGTGCAAAAAGTGTTTCAGCAGCTGACCGCCATGGGTAAGGCGGGCAAGTTGAAGAAAATTTTACAGGCGCCCTTTACCCTGCACTCCACCATGGTCGACTTTGTGCACGCCGAAGCAGAAAACGCGCGCAAGAAAAAAACCGCCGCCATCTACGCCAAGATGAATTCGCTGGTAGAGCCGCAGATCATTCAGGCGCTGTACGCGGCTTCTCAGGCGGGTGTCAAAGTAGAGTTGATCGTCCGCGGTATCTGCGCGCTGCGGCCCGGCGTAAAAGGTATCTCTGACAACATTCGCGTGCGTTCCATTATTGGTCGTTTTCTTGAGCACACCCGGGTATTTTGTTTCGAAAACGGCGGTGATCGGCAGGTGTTCCTCTCCAGCGCAGACTGGATGGGGCGCAACTTCTTCAACCGGGTAGAGACGTGTTTCCCGGTGCAATCAAAGAAACTTAAGGAGCGGGTGTTTCACGAAGCCTTTGAAACCTATTTGGCAGACAACGCCCAAGCGTGGGAACTCCATGCGGACGGTTCCTACACTCACGTGCGATCGAAACGTGAGCGCAAGGCGGCGCAGGAGATGTTACTGCTTACCCTCGCCGAGTGACTAGCTGAGAGATTTAACCTCGAGCGTTATCGACAGGGCACTTAAAAAAGCGGCTTCGGTTTTCAAGTCTTCCTTGGTGAGTGGGTGCTGCCGCAACCAAGCTTTGGGCAACATCACTGTCAGCTTATCTTGTTCCGCGCGTATGCCGATGTGCGGCAAAGAGTCGTGGCTGCGCCCACGGTGCAATACCACTGCCAAACGTAACAGGGCGGTTAGACGCACCAACTCTTCACTGTCGCCGGGAAACATATCCATACTGAGTTTGCGCCGGTGGGCGCGTACCAAGGTGGCAAGCTGTTGCTGTTCCAAACGGGAAAAACCGGGCATGTCCATGTTTTCCAGCAGATACCCGCCGTGTTTGTGGTAACCGGAGTGGGAGATGTCCATACCTAACTCATGCAGGCTGGCGGCCCAAGCCAGGCACAACTTATGCCAGGATTCAGTGAGCTGCCAATCCATCGCCACTTGGGAGAGCAGGCTGATGGTGGTCTCGCGCACCTGGCGCGCATGGATGTTGTCGATGCGATAGTGTTGCACCAGATTGCGCACGGTATGATCGCGGGTGTCGTCTTCGTGTTTGCGCCCCAGCAAGTCGTAAATAAGGCCTTCCCGCAGCGCACTTTGCGAAACGCTCATGACATCAACCTTGAGGGCTTCGAAGATGGCGGAGAGAATGGCAACCCCGCCGGCAAACACGGCTTTACGTTCTTCGGCTAGCCCGGGCAGGCTCAGGTTTTCGAGTTCACCGGCGCTGATGAGTTTTTCCCGTATTGATGCGAGATGTTCAGCGCTGATGTGGTCAGCCCCTTCGCTGGCGCTGACTACCTCGCGCACGGCATTGATGGTGCCGGACGCGCCCACACAGGATTCCCAGCCGGCGGCGGTAAATTCATGGGCCACAGGCTCAAGCTCCAACAGCGCCTGGTTCATGGCCGCGCGCATGTTTTGTTTGGTCACTTTGCCTTTGCCGAAGTGTTGGCGCGACATGGAGACGCAACCCATATATAGACTTTCCAGCTGTTCCGGCGTGGTTTTGCGGCCAAGAATGAGTTCGGTGCTGCCGCCGCCGATGTCCACCACCAGGCGGTGCTGATTGTCCACGCCCAGGTCGTGGCACACGCCCATATAAATGAGCCTGGCTTCTTCACGCCCGGAGATGATCTCAATCTTGTGGCCAAGTACCTGTTCGGCGCGCTGCAGAAAATCAGATTCACTGGCTTTGCGCAGGGTGTTGGTGCCGACGATACGTACGTTGTCTTGATCGAGCGCGCGCAAACGTTCGGAGAAACGTTCAAGACAAGCCAACGCCCGCTCCATCGCTTCCGGGGTGAGCGTGTTGTCTTCCTGCAAGCCGTCGGCCAGGCGCACCATTTCTTTGTGTTTGTCCAGCACCTGGAGACGGCCGTGGGATTCTTGGGCGATGAGCAGGTGGAAACTATTGGAGCCGAGGTCTAACGCGCCAAATTGTTTGTTGCGGGCGTTGAACGCCAGTACCTGGTTGCTCGATTCAGATTGAGTCAAAAGGGATGCGCCGTTTGTGAAGGTCGAATTTTAGTATGGCGGGCGGTGTCATGCAGCAGTTTGTCGGTAAATGCTCGGCGGCAGCGGGCAATCCAAAGTGGCGGCGATCCCCTGCAGCAAGGCGCCTTCGTCGGCACTGACTTTGCCGTCGGCGAGCACGGTGGCCGCGCAGGCTTTCAGCAGTGTAGGTTTTACCAAGGGTTTGAGTTTGCGCAGATTACCGAGTGTTGTATTCATGCGTTGGTAGTCGAAGCGCTCTTGTTTGGCATAGGGCTGTGAGATGCCGAGTTCTTGGGCGCCCGCGCCGTACGCCTGCATTTGCTGTTGCACGTCGCTGTGACTGTGGCTGGCTAAGATTGACAACAATTTGGCCGCGTCGTCCGCCACTTTGTGGATGTTGCCGACGCGGCCGTGGTAACTCTGCGGCCCTTCAAAGTGCGGGTACAGCTCCTTGGTCAGCACGCGATGTAGGACCCATTCAAAAACGTCAACTTCTGCATCTGCGGTAATGAGTTTGGCGGCGTTGCCGCTGAAGCGTTTATATTGCGCGTGGCTGAGCTCTTTGAGTGCGGGGATGGCCATTTCCAGCAGTGTCAGCAGATGGGCTTTATCCGTGGCGCGCACTTCGGGTAGCAGGCGGGTGACATACGGCGGCACCCCGGGTTCTGCCTCACGCGCAATGAAGTCGAGCTGTTGTTGGGCGATGCGCTGCTCGCGGTCAATTAGCATAGCGTAGATTAGCGCCCGCGCTTCGTAGGGGTCGTGGGCGGCTGCGCTGAGGTCTTCGGTCTGTTCCTCGATCAGCTGCTGAGCCACCGCAATGCTGTTGTCGCTGATGGTGCCGACATGGTTGACGATGTCATCCGCTGTGACCTGCACTTGCATAGCGCCGCGTGCGCCACCCGCAAGCTGGGCCACGCCAGCGGCATGGGCGGCGGAAGACCTGCCGCGCACACCGAGCGTCTCTACGCTGACGCCCTTGGGGGTGGTGAACGTGCCGTTCCAATTGGGTTCGATTGCCAGGATGCGTTTGTCCAGCGGCGGGTGTGTGGCCATGATGTTACCGGCAAACTTCTTCGCCGCGGCACCGAAAAACATGTGGTTGGCTTCTTCGGCCGCGGGACTGGTCATGGTTGAGCCCATGGTGTGTCCGCCGATCTTTTTTAACGCGTCCGCAATGCCGCCGGGATCGCGGGTGAACTGCACTGCGGATGCATCCGCCAGATATTCACGTTGGCGGCTGACCGCCGCCTTGATCATGTTGCCAAAGAAGGTGCCGCCATAACCCACAATCAGCAATCCCACTCCTAAGGCCACCAACGGCATACCGTTTTTGCGGCTGTAACCTCCGGCACGCGCCAAGCCGTAGCCGATCATGCCGATAAATAAAATACCGTGCAGGATGGCAATCAGGCGCAGGTTGATGTTGGTGTCGCCGTTTAAGATATGGCTAAACTCGTGGGCAACCACCCCTTGGAGTTCCGCGCGGTCGAGCAGATCCAGGGTGCCTTGATTGATGCCGATCACCGCATCGTCAGTGCCAAAACCGGCGGCAAAGGCGTTGATGCTGGGTTCCGGAATCAGATACACCGGCGGGACGGAAACACCCGAGGCAATGGCCATCTCTTCCACCACATTCAGCAGGCGGCGTTGTTTTGGGTCCTGGGTGTTTTGGTGGATGAGCGAACCACCTAAGGCTTCGGCAATGGTGCGGCCGCCGGCTTGGAGGGTAAGGTATTTGAAGGCGCTGGCCGCACCCACCACACCGATCACACCGAGGCTGATGAACAGCCAGCTGTCCGCCGGCATCGCGGCGAGCGATTGCTCAAACGTCATTCCGGCTTGGGTGCCGGTGAAACCGAAGGCAAACGCCACCAATAAATTGGTGAGAATGATCAGCGTGATGATGGCGGCGCCAAACATCCCCGCCAGCTGCCAGGTTTTACGGCGCGCCGTGTCTTGGGCTTGAAAGAAGTTCACGTATCGCTGCTAGTCCAAGCTGGGGATGCTGCGCTAGTTGAACGACACCTGAGGTGCGGCCTGTATTTCCGCAGAGTCCTCGAACTCTAGCAGCTCGGCGTCGTGGGTATGTCCGAACATGCCGGCAAACAACACCGGCGGGAAAGACTGGCGGTAGACATTGTATTCGGTCACTTGATCGTTGTACGCCTGGCGCGCAAATGCCACCTTGTTTTCGGTGGTGGTGAGCTCTTCGGTGAGCTGCATCATGTTCTGGTTGGCTTTCAGATCCGGATAGGCTTCCATCACCACATTTAAGCGGCCTAACGCGCCGCCCAACATACCTTCGGCGCTGGCCAGTTCTTTGATGGCGGCGGCGTTGGTGGGGTCGGCCGCGGCTGCTTGTAAACCCGCCATGGCTTGGTTACGTGCGGCAATCACCGCTTCCAAGGTGTCCCGCTCGTGGCTCATGTAACCTTTGGCGGTTTCCACCAGGTTGGGAATGAGGTCGTAACGCCGCTTCAGTTGCACTTCAATTTGGGCGAAGGCGTTTTGAAAGCGGTTCTTTAGCGCCACCAGCTTGTTGTAGATCGTGACAACCCAGAAGCCGAGTGCGGCGATAATGACAAGTACTATGATGGTTTCCATGGGGACCTTGTTGTAATTGCGGGGGCTATCAATATATTGGGGCAATTACTTTAAATTTCAATGATTTACGTCGCAGAACCACAGCCGCAGACGCTTGGAGCCCCCACCCGCCGTCGGTTTTCAGGACCGCTGCGAGTCCGTCCCTGGACGCTGGCGCTGTGCCATCCCTGGCACAGAGCCTCCTGAAAACCGACGGCGGGCGGAGGCTCCGACCCAAGACTCTGCGTTAGTCCGGCAACCCAAGCACTCGTTTAGCGATGACATTCAGCTGTACTTCGCTAGTGCCGCCTTCAATGGAGTTGGCCTTGGAGCGTAGCCACTGCCGGGTGGTGTTGATCTCTTTGTCAGCGAATGCATCGCCGCTCCAGCCGACGGCTTGGGTACCCATGATCTCCAACAGGCGTTCGTACTTGCGTTTGTTTTGCTCGGTGCCGTAGTACTTGAACATGGAGGCAAGGTTACCGTCGGTGCTGCCGGCTTTGGCTTCTTCGCCGCCGCGTGCCAATGTGAGTTGGAAAGCCAGGTCGTTCATGCGGTGTTCGGCGACGTCGTCGCGCACGGCGGCGTCGGCGATACGGCCGGAGAACTCGCCGACGTATTGTTTGGCCATGTCTTCGAGTTTGGTGCCGGAGCCGCCCAGCGCGGAGTTGCCGCCGATGCCGGACACCATCTGGCGTTCGTGTTGCAGCAGGCGTTTGGCGATGGTCCAGCCTTTGTTGAGTTCACCCACCAGCTGATCCTTCGGCACTTTGACGTTGTCGAAGAAGGTTTGGCAGAACGGCGAGGCGCCGCTAATCAGCTGGATTGGCGAAGTGGTCACCCCTTCACTTTCCATGTCGAACAGCAGAAAACTGATGCCTTCGTGTTTCGGCACGTCGGTATTTGTGCGCACCAGGCAAAAGATCCAGTCGGCCTCGTCTGCGTAGGACGTCCAGATTTTTGCGCCGTTGACCAGGTAATGATCTCCTTGGTCTTCTGCCTTGGTTTGCAGGCCAGCTAAATCGGAACCATGGCCGGGTTCGGAGTAGCCTTGGCACCAGCGGATTTCACCGCGGGCAATTTCGGTGAGGTACTTTTTCTTTTGTTCTTCGTTGGCAAATTCCAACAACGCCGGGCCCAACATCCAGATGCCGAAGCTTTGTAGCGGTGAGCGTGCGTTGATGCGGCGCAGTTCTTCCTGGAGGATTTTGTCTTCGTCGGCAGACAGGCCGCCGCCGCCGTATTCCGTGGGCCAACGCGGTACGGTCCAGCCGCGCTCGGCCATGCGTTCCATCCATACCTTGGAGTCCGGGTTTACCCAAGCTTGCTTGCGCCCACCCCAGACCACTTCGTCTTCAGGCGTTGGCGTGCGCATGGAGGCGGGGCAGTTGTCTTCCAACCAGGCGCGTGTTTCTTCTCTAAAAGTCGCTAAGTCCGTCATGGTTTTTTGGCTCTGTTCTGGCTTAAAAAGTTGGGGCGCATTTTAAGCAAACCAGCCTGAGCAAACCAAGCTGCATGGGGTATAGTGATCGGCTGTCAGACAGTTGGAAGGGGAGAGTAATGACAGACTTTGATGATCGGGCGTTTCGCAATGCCATGGGTAACTTCTGTACCGGTGTGGTGATTGCCACCGGCATGGCAGAAGGCGAACCTGCCGGTTTTGCCGCCCAATCTTTTGTGTCGTTGTCATTGGATCCACCCCTGGTGGCTTTGTGCCCGGGCAAACACTCTTCCAGCTGGCCCAAGCTCAGGGATGCGGGCAGCTTCTGCATCAACATCCTTGGCGCGGATCAGAAACCGGTGTGTGACGCCATGGCGGTTTCCGGTGGCGATAAGTTTGCTGGCCTGTCATGGCGACCGGGTGTGACCGGTTCACCGGTGTTGGACGGGGTGCTCGGCTATGTAGACTGTGAGTTGGAGGCGGAGCACGACGCCGGTGACCACACCATCGCCATTGGCCGCGTCAAAGACTTTGCCCTTGTTGATGCAGAAAAACTGCCGCTGCTGTTTTTCCGCGGCAGTTATGGGGCGTTTAGCGGTGTTTAACCGGCCAGCGCTTCCAGACACTCCCAGTGTAAATCGCCGAACTGACCGTTTGGATTCACCGGTTGGATGCAGACGTGGGTGGCGCCGGCATCGAAGTGTTCCTTGAGGCGTGCCTGTATCGCGTCAGCATTACCCCACGCAAAAGTCGAGTCGATGAACTTGTCGTTTAGACTGTCGATATCGTCATCGGTGAGGCCCATCCGCAGCCAATTGTTGCGGTAGTTGGGTAGATCTTTGTAAATCGACGCTACCGGTTTGGCCAACTCTCTGGCCTTGGCCGGGTCGGCTTCGAGGATGACCTTCTGCTCCACACACAGCATGGCGTCGGGTCCCATGATCTCCCGCGCCATACGGGTGTGATCGGGGCTGGAAAAGTAGGGGTGTGCACCCGCGCAATGGCTGGCAGCCAGCTCCAGCATTTTTGGGCCTAAGGCGGCAATCACAGTCGGCGGTGCTTCTGCGGGTTCTACCCCCATGTAGGGTGAAGCTTGCATCGCTTCCAGATAGGCGCGCATGGTTTTCACCGGCGGTCCGTATTCCAATCCGCGCACACCTTCCACCATGGGTTTGTGAGACACGCCGATGCCGAGCAAAAAACGCCCGCCGGATTGTTCCGCCAGCGTCTTTTGCGCCGCCATGGTCACACCGGGTTCGCGGTGATAGATGTTCATGATGCCGGTGGCGATGTTGAGCTTGTCGGTGTTGGCCAACAGCCAGGAGGCCAGCGCCACTGGGCTGCGGCCCACGGTTTCAGGTATCCACAAGGTACCGTAGCCGAGGCTTTCGATACGCTTGGCCTGGGCTGCCGCGTCCGCGGAGCTTAAACCGTCGAAGAAGTACCAGACGCCTAGTTTGCCTGTATCCATTTTTTCTCTCTTAACAAGTTGTGTTGTGGGTTGTGTGGGGTAAGCGGGAAATTTATGTGGCGGTGAAGTTGCCGGGGCGACGCTCCGCGACCGCCTTAATGCCTTCGTAGGCATCGTCAGTAGCGCGTAGCCATTGTTGCTCGGCAAGCTCACGCTCAGTGGCTTCGCTGACCGCTTCAGCCAGTCCGGCGCGCAGCGTGGCACGCACGGACATCACCGCCAGCGGTGCATTTTCAGCAATCTCTTCAGCCAGCCGGTGGGCGCTGCTGCGTAATTCATCGGCGTCCACCAGCTGGTCCACCAAACCCAGTTCTAGGGCTTCTTCGCCGCTGACGCGGCGACCGGTAAGCAGCATGTTGCTGGCAGTTTGTGCGCCGATGAGACGCGGCAGCGTCACGGAGATGCCAAACCCTTGGTGCAGTCCCAATTTGACAAAGTTGGCGCCAAAACGAGCGGCGGGTGAGGCCACGCGAAAATCCGGCACCAGTGCCAAACCTAAGCCACCGCCGATGGCGGCACCCTGGATGGCACCGATCACCGGTTTTTTGTTGCGAAACAGGCGCGTGGCTTCCTGATAGAGTTTTCCGGTGGTGTTTTGGAAGCCTTCCTCGGTAAAATCACTACTCCCGGATCCATCTTCCTGCCCGCTACCAAAATTGGCGCCGGCACAAAATGCTTTGCCCTGAGAGGCTAAGACAATGGCACGGCATTCGACCTGGGTATCGAGCGCATCAAACGCGTCTGCTATTTGGCGGATTAGACTGAGATCAAAGAAATTGTGCGGCGGACGCTGTATTTCCACCGTGGCGACGTGGCCTTGCAGTGATACGCTGATGTCGGTGTAGCTGGCGTTCTCGGCCGCAGAAGAGGCGGCCGCAGAAGTTGTGGTTGAAGATGGCTCGGTCACAGGGCTGCTCTACAGGATCTAAATCGAAGCGGAGATGTTAGCAGCGCCGCTTAGGCGAAATAAAGTGGGGGCTGAAGGCTGAGCAGAGATAAAAACAAGCTGAGCATAAATACACACATGAGACCTGGTAAGTGAACGACAGCCATCAAGTAGCTGAAGAACTGGATGCGGATGAGGTGCCCGTAGAGCACGGTGAGCGCCCCGGAATCTGGGAACTAGCGCTGCCGTCGATCTTGGGGAACCTGTCGTACACCATCGTCGGCATGGTGCAAACCAAGTTCATCGCCGAACTGGGTGCAGAAGGGTTAGCGGCGGTGGGTGCCGGGCAGCGCATCTTTTTTGCCATGCAGGCGATTCTAATGGCGGTCAGCGCGGGCACTACCGCGTTGGTAGCGCGCGCATGGGGTGCCGGAGATTACCGCGAAGCCAGCCGGGTGACCATGGCGTCGCTGGTCCTGGGCGGAGTGATGGCGCTGTTTATTGCCGTGTTGGGGATTTTGTTTGCTTCGCCGGTGGCGTCGGTGTTTGGCTTGGATGAGACCACACTGGATATGGCCAGCCGCAATATTCGCTGGTTGTCGGCATTTAATATGGTGTTTGCCGCCATGTTTATCCTCAGCGCCGCCCTGCGGGCTTCGGGCGATGCCTGGACGCCGCTTTGGATGAGCGTGGGGGTTAACATCATGAATATCCCGCTGCTGTACGCCTTTGTATTTGGCAACTGGGGTATGCCGGAGATGGGGGTCGCGGGGGCTGCGGTGGCCGCCGGGATTTCATTCACCATCGGTGTTGGCGTGTTGATGATGATGTGGATCAAACAGAAGTTTCGCGTTAAGCACGTGAAAGGCGGATGGTGGCGTCGCCAGCGTTTGAAACAACTGCTCGACATCGGTTACCCCGCGGCCATGGAACAAGGTGTGTTCCAGCTGGGTTTTTTCATTTTCCTCATGCTCATCGGTAACTTCTACGGAACCGAGGCATTTGCCGCCTACAACATTGGCGTCAACCTGCTAGCAGTGTGTATGACCGTAGGGTTCGGATTTTCCATCGCTGGCTCTACGCTAGTGGGCCAAAACCTGGGCGCTAATGATCATGACGGCGCCAGCCGTAGCGGCTGGCGCGCCATGTATTTTGCCATCTTGTCCATGGGTGGGTTGGGCGTGTTGATCATCTTTTTTGCCGATGAAATGGCGCGCTTCTTTTTAGGCGATGCCGAGCAGACCATTGTCTACACCGTGCAGTTTATCTACCTACTCGGCGCGGCGATGCCGCTCATGGCCATAGAGTTTGCCATTGGCGGCGCGTTGCGCGGTGCTGGCGACACCCGCTTTCCTTTAATTGCCACCATTATTGGGCTGCTAGTGATGCGTTGTGGTCTGGCCGCCCTCGCCACCTACTTAAAGCTACCGGTATTTTTTGTCTATGCCGCCCTGGTGGGTGACTATCTGGTGAAAGGCGCCATGCTGCTTTGGCGCTTCAAACGCGGACGCTGGAAAACCGTAGTTAACTACCAAAGCCCCGGCGAGGCACGTGCCTGAGTTACCCGATCTCACTGTCTATGTGGAGGCTTTAGATGAGCGTCTGCAGGGCAGTGAGTTGCAGGGCATGACCATTGCATCGCCGTTTTTATTGCGCACCGTTACCCCAGCGGTTGATGATTTGGTTGGCCGCATATACCTCGGCTGTTCAAGGCTCGCCAAACAATTGGTGTTTGAATTGGAAGGTGAATACTTCATGGTCATTCACCTGATGATCTCCGGACGTTTGCAATGGTCGCAGACCGCTAAGTCACCCCCTAAGAGAAATGGTTTGGCGGCGTTCCACTTTAGCACCGGCACCGTGTTGTTTACCGAAGCCAGTAAAAAGAAACGTGCGTCTCTGCGGCTGGTACACGGGCGTGAAAGTTTGGCGGCACTTAATCCGGGTGGTTTGGAAGTGCTGGATGCGGACGAAGCGGCGTTCGTCGAGCGCTTGCGTAGCGTGAACCACACGTTGAAGCGTGCCCTGACCGATCAACGTATCTTTGCCGGCATCGGTAATGCTTATTCCGATGAAATCCTGCTGCGCGCGCAGCTGTCGCCGTTTAAACAATCCGCCAAAATCACCGATGCCGAAGCGGCACGCCTGTTTACGGCCTGTCAGGATGTGCTGCTGGAGTGGGTTACCTTGTTACGCGGCAAAGCCGCTGGCAAATTTCCCACCAAGGTCACAGCCTTCCACGATGAGATGGTTGCGCACGGCAAATACAAGCAGCCTTGCCTTGTCTGTGGCGCACCCATTCAAAGGATCGTCTACGCAGAAAACGAAGCCAACTACTGTGCAAAGTGCCAAACCGAAGGGCGCTTGTTAGCAGACCGGTCGCTGTCCAAACTGCTAAAGGACAACTGGCCTAAGCGGCTCGAAGACCTCGAGAACCTTTAACGTTTCCTAACGCGACACACCGACTTAAAGCTGCTGGTGTAAAAATGGGTTGACTTCTATCCGACGTAGGTGCACTTTTATGTTCATTATGAACAAAAAAGTGCACTTTCATGGCGAAGCGAATAAAAGGTAAAGGTACAACCGCGTTGTCGAAGCGTGAACGCCAGGTTATGGACATTCTTTACGCCCGTGGTGAAGCCAGTGTGGCGGAAGTCCAAGCCGATCTGCCGGATCAGCCCACCTATTCCGCCACCCGTATGTTGCTGCAACGTCTAAGCAAAAAGGGTTTGGCGCATTTCCACACGCAGGGGGCCAAGTACATTTATGCCCCCGCGGAATCACACAGCAGCGCCGGCAAATCTGCCTGGCAGAGACTGGTAGATACGTTTTTTAGTGGCTCGCCGGTGCGTGCCTTTAGTGATCTGCTGGGCTCAGCGGCGGATTCCCTCAGCGACGCGGAGCTGGACGAGCTTGAACGTTTGGTGGCGGCAGCAAAACACAGGAGAAAGTCATGAGCATAGTGCTACTGGTGGTGAAGACCACACTGGTGTTGGGCGCGGTTTTGTTGTTACAACGTTTGGGCTGGTTCACCGCAGCGCAACGTCACATTCTGGTTGGTGTGGGGGTGTTCAGTTTGCCGCTGGTGGCCGCCGGAATTTGGTGGCCGGCTGCTGAAGTGCCGTTTGTGCAACCCGTGTTGTTGCCAACCCTAGATCTGCCCCTGTTGTTGCCTGAGTTGGTGGTGCAAGAGCTAAGCCACCCTGGGTCGTATGAGCAAACGTTGTCCTGGGCGGGTCTCGCGCTGGTGGGGTACATCACCGTCTCCGCTGTGTTGTTGGTGTTGTGGACGTTGCGCGTCGTGTTGACGCAGAAGTGGTTAGGCGAAAGGCGAACCGTTCAAATGCTGCCTGCATGGGACGGCAAACGTGCGGTACCGCTGCAGGTCTCCACGCAGGTCACCGCGCCAATGACTTGGGGTGTCTGGCGTCCGGTCATCATCGTGCCGCACAACTGGCGCGAGTGGAGTGCAGCACAACAACGGGCGGCGCTGACCCATGAACTGGCCCATGTGCAACGTAAAGATACCCTGACCATGCTGGCGGCCGGTCTGGTGGGATGTTTGTTCTGGTGGCAACCACTGTATTGGATAGCCATACGTTTGTTGGGAGAACATGCCGAGCGTGCTTGTGACGACAAGGTGTTGGAAACAGGCACACCCGCGGATGAATATGCCGGACATCTGGTTGAACTGGCGCGCGCACAGCGGATGGGTGCCGCCTTGTCCATGGCCTCACCCCACGCGCTACGCGGGCGTATTCGTGCCTTGCTCGATGCCAAGCAGCGTCGCGTGCCGTTGACCCGGGGCAGCGCGGCGGCTGCGTTGGGATGTAGCGTCATGTTGTTAGCACCTATCTCCCTGGTAGGCGCGCAAGACAATGGATTACGCAAGTTTGCCAGTGACGGTGATTTGATGCCCATTGTTAAGGTGGGAGCAGTTTATCCGGCACAAGCCAGAGACCAAGGCATTGAGGGATATGTGGTGGTTGAGTTCAGGGTTGATGCAGACGGCGCAACGCGCGATGCGCAAGTGGTGGAAGCGCAGCCGCCAGGGGTGTTTGAAGCGGCAGCGCTGCGCGCCGTGGGTCGTTACAAGTACAAGCCGCGGGTGGAAGCGGGCGTGCCCGTGGCCGTCAGCGGCATCCGCAACCGTCTAACGTTTGCTCTGGATCGCGATGGTGCGCTGAGCAGCGATCCCGGTGCCACGGTGCCGGCCATGTCTGAACCGTTTTATCGCGACATGGCTATTTTGCACAGCGCGATTGACGAGGCGCGATATGACGATGCGCAAGCGCTGCTTGAACAGCTCCGCCAACGAGCCGCAGCCATGAATGGCAATGAAGTGGGTCAGCTGCAGAATCTGGCGGGTTACCTGGCTTTTAAGCTGGGTGATTTCCCATCCGCCATCAGCGCTTACGAAGGGGTGCTGGAACAATCCGCGGCGATACCCCAAGGGTTAACGGCCACTACCTTGTACACCCTTGCCCAGCTCAACTTTGTGGTTGAAAATTTTGACCAGTCGCTGCACTACATTCAGCGTTGGCGCGATTTTGCCACTAACGAAGGCCCTATACCGCTGATCTTTATGGCTCAAGTGCACTATCGTATGCAAGACTACCCTGCAGCCACCGAGCGTTTAGAGGAAGGGCTTGCCAAAGCGGAAGCCCGCAATGTAGAGGTGCGGGAAAACTGGTGGAAACTGCTCAGTTTTCTATACTTCGAACAGGAGCGCTGGGCGGATCTGGTCCCGATTCTTGAGAACCTGAATCGTGATTACCCCAACGAGGAATACAAAAAGAATCTACAAATCGCGCGACAAGCTGCGGCTCAGACATAAAATCTCAGTGAGATGCGCGAGGCAGATGAACGGGATAGCGCGCTGGCGGGAACGAGCGCCACAGGCGAAATAGGCGGCACAGGCGGAACAGGCGAAACCGACGTGAACACATTTACGCTGCGCCAGGTGGGTCAGTTGCGCACCGGGGTTAAGGTTGATTCCTGATCGCGGTTGATGAAGTGTCATTGCGGTAGACCGCCTCAGGCACTCCGGAGCTGCGCCGCAACAGCGCCTGAGGGATGTCCAGATCCTGCAACGTGGTGAAGTGGTCACCCACCTTGCGGCCAAACACTAGAAAATGACTGTCTTGCTGTTCGAAGGTGTGCATGGCTTTGTCCAACAGATCGACGTGGTTGCGGTAAAAGCGCAACTCGCCAATGCGCGCTAAGGTATCCACCCCCACTACAAACGTTGCACCGGGAAATAGCATGGCTTTTTCTTCAAACGTTGGGGTGTTGGTCAGCCACACCGGTTCGTCTTCAATATGCTGTAGACGTTCTTCGATGGTGAGGAAATCCAAGCTGGGTTTGTCCGCATTGCTCACCGCCAGTTCGAACGCGCCACTTAACCCCGTGCGTTGTTCTGCGATGTGCAGCATTTCGCGGTGGCCATCGTGCACCGGGTTAAACGAACCCGGCAACAACAGCCGGCCATCGCTGATGCCCATGCAATAGCGATAAGGCTCAGGTTGCAGTAATGGCCGCCATTCCGGGTTGGCACGCGCGTGGATTTCCAGCAGCGCATCGTCCACGGGTTCATTTTGTGTAATCAGGCAATGCCGCAACGTATGCCATATCTGTTCCAGCAACAGCTGCTCTTCGCTGTCGCGGTCCGCATCGTAGGTGGCGGAAAAGGTGAAGGTGTCGGCAGCCGTCTGAATGGCCCAGTGGGCGCGGTGTACACCTTTCTTAACACGATTGGTGGCGAGGCTTGCGGTACAGCCGAAACCAAACAGACGACCCTCACCCAGTGTTTGTGCTCGCTGGAACGCAGCCATGGCCATTTGCCTGGCGGTGACAGCGGAGCAAGCTTGCTCGGGCGCCCGGCCTAACAAGCCGGACAAAGCATCGTTGGCGTACGGAACAGAAGCTTCTAGTACTGTGCCGGATGCGCCAGGGGTGTTGAGCAATTCTGCCAGCAGACTGGCGCCGCCGCCGGTGAGGTAGAAAACACCTAACCAATCTGTGGCATGTAGCTCTGCAGCGCGATTTGTCATTGGCTCAGTTGGTCTTACCCGGGGCGTTAATCCGCCAAAAACTTGCGGACCCGTTCAATAAAAGCGTCCAGTTGGTCGTGGTGTACCCAATGACCTGCGTCAGCAAACGCCTCTACTTCCAAGGGGCAATTAAAATTTTCAGCGCGGCCGTCTGCCACAGGGTCGGTGGCCCAAGATTCCAACCCGCGTACCAGTAAGGTGGGACAGGTGATGTCGGCAAACATCGACCAAGTCTCTTCAAACGGGATCCCGATCGGCGGAAACGCGCGTACGTAGTTATCAAACTTCCAGGAATAGGTGCCGTCTTCATTCTGGTTGCTGCCATGGATGGTCAGATGGCGGGCCTGGTCTTCAGATAGGTGCGGGTTCTCCGCCTGCATACGCTGAAAGGCGTCTTCTAAGGTGGGGTAGCGACGTACGATGCGGCCGGACAGTTTACGCAAATCCGCCATCCACTCGTGCAAGCGCTTCGCGGTGGGCTGGTTGATGCGTTCGGTGATGATCTCCGGCGGCGGCCCCATACCCTCGATGGAGACCAGCTTTTTCACGTTGTTGGGGAACAGCGCGGTGTACAGCAAAGAGATGCTGCCGCCGAGGGAATGCCCAATGACAGTAACCGGCGCCATGCCTTTTTGGTCCAGCAACTGAGCAATGTCATACACATAGTCGATTTGGTTGTAGGAGCCGCCGCGCATCCACTCGCTGTCGCCGTGCCCGCGCAGGTCCGGTGCAATGATGTGGTAGTCGTCGCGAAAGGCTTCGGCGACCCAATCCCAATTGCGGCAATGGTCGCGCCCGCCATGAATGAGAATCATCGGCGGCGCTTCCGGGTTACCCCAGTCAACGTAGTGCAGGCGCAAGCGTTGTGAAAAGTAGGTATGTGAAGTGGGTCCAAGCATCAATTGTTTCCGAAAATCTGTTGGCCGTGAGCATAAGTAGCGACCACCTCCAGGTCGAGCAGATCCGCCGGATCCATGGCCAGTGGATCCTGGGACAGCACTACCAAATCAGCCTGTTTGCCAACTTCAATGGTGCCTTTGATGTCTTCTTCAAATTGCTGATAAGCGGCGTACAGCGTCATGGCGCGTAAGGCGTCACGTATGGAAATTCGTTGCTCGGGTCCTAACACTTGCGCGCTGCGTGTTATGCGGTTGGTGGTGGCCCACAACAAACGAACCATATCCGGCGGTACGATGGGGGCGTCGTTGTGAACGGTAAACACCATGCCGCGCTGTTGTGTGGATGCCGTGGGGCTGATGCGGCGCCCGCGTTCTTCGCCGAGCACCGAATCCCGATGCCAATCACCCCAATAAAACGTATGGGCGGAGAAGTAGGAAGGGATCATGCGCAGCGATTTCATGCGAGTGAGCTGGTCTTCGCGCACGGTTTGGGCGTGGATCATCACCGTGCGGTGATCATGTTTGGGTCGGGCAGCGTCCACCGCGTCTATCAACATCTCTGCCGCGGCATCCCCGTTGGCGTGGGCAAGGATAGGGACCTCCGCGTCCACATAGGCTTTTACCAGCGCATCTGCTTGCAGCTGATTAACAATGGGGTAGCCGGCGTAGTCTTTAGTTTGACCGTTAGGCGGCACGTGATAAGGCTGGCTAAGATAGGCGGTTTTACCTTGCGGGGAGCCATCCAACATAAGTTTTACGCCGCCGGTTTTGAGCCGTTTGTCATAGCGTCCAAAGGTGTTGGCGCTGATCACCGCCCGAGGGCTCAACATACCGACGGGGTAGGCAATGACATCCATAACAAGCATGCCCTGCGCCGCCGCAGCGCGTAGCAAGGCCATGACATCCGCACCCGCAGCGCCATCTTGAGCGGTGGTAATGCCATAGCTGGCATATTGTTCAAGCGCCGTCGTTACGCTCTGCAAGGGGTTTTTGTTGGCTGCTGTCATAAAGCGCCGCAGGGGATACGTAGCGGTTTCTTCCAACACGCCGTTGGGTTCGTTTGAACCCGCTCGACGGCGTATCACACCGCCGGCTGGATTTGCGCTTTCCGCATTGATACCACCGCGCGCCAGCCCGCGGCTGTTGGTGGCCACCAGGTGGCCGGAAACATGCACCAATAGGATGGGGTGTTCATGCGAGACCGCGTCTAAATCGTCGCGGTTGGGGTGGCGGTTTTCGGCGATGAGGGAATCGTCGTAACCCATACCCACCACCCACTCGCCGGCGGGAATATCCTGCTCTGCAATATAGGCGCGTAACGTTGCCTGAAGGTCCGCCATGGTACCTACGGGCCCTACTGGCGGTGAAGCAACGTTGGCGACGGTGGTGGACACGGCTGAAAAAGACAGATGGCCGTGGGCGTCGATAAAGCCCGGCAAGATCGCTTGATCGCCATAGTCCACCACTCGGGTGGTGTCGTGGTTCGGCAGTCCTTCAGCTTGGTCAGGTGATCCTACCCACGCAATTTTGCCGTCACGAACGAGCACCGCTCCCGGCGTTGCTTTTTCTGTGACGGTGCCGGTCATGGTGATGAGTTTGTTGGTCAACAATAAGGTTGCGCTGCTTGCGCGCTCTGTCGCCCATGATGGTAAGCCGAGCAACAGACCAACAGACAAACCCAGTGCAGAACAGAGCAGCCAGCGAAAACTAGCGCAGGTATTTTGATTCATAAGCTACCAGTTCCGACTTAATGATAGGCGCCAACAAATACAAACCCAGTAAATTAGGGATGGCGACGATAAACACGATAGCGTCGGACAGATCGATCAAAGAAGACAGCTCGATGCTGCTGCCGAGCACCACAAAAAATAAGAAAAACAACTTAAAGCCGAGGTCGGTGAAGCGGTTTTCGCCCACCAGGTAGGTGAATGCTTTTAATCCGTAGTAAGACCACGCGATCATGGTGGAGTAAGCGAACAGGATAGCGGCCAGTGACAGCGGTACCGGTGACCAGGACAAAGTGCTAGCGAATGCTTTTGTCGTCAATTCGATGCCGGCCACGGATTGGCCAGCCAGGGCTGGGTCGTACACGGTAGTGATGATCACCAGCGCGGTGATGGTACAGATCACCACCGTGTCGATGAACGGCTCCAGCAGCGCTACAAAACCTTCGCTGATCGGCTCCTTGGTGCGTGCTGTGGAGTGCGCAATGGCGGCTGAACCCAAACCCGCTTCGTTAGAAAACACCGCGCGCCGAAAGCCGATGATCATGACGCCAATGATGCCGCCGCTGATGCCTTGTGGATTAAACGCACCTTCCCAGATGGCGACAAAGGCGCCTGGAATTTTGTCGTAATTCATGCCAATGACCACCAAGGCGGTGACGGTATAGAGCAGGGCCATGCCCGGCACCAGCTTTGAGGTGGTGGCCGCAATACTCCGGATGCCGCCGATGATGACCACACCCACGGCCACCGCCAGGAACAACCCAATCAACCAACTCTGATCCGCAAACACGCTGCCGGTACCGCCGGTGACGTCGATCAAAATGGCCGCAGCCTGGTTGGACTGGAACATGTTGCCGATCCCGAGGCAGCCAATCACCATGCTGGCGGCGTAAAACACACCTAAGCCGCGTCCCAGCTTGGGCCAGTTGCGCAAGGCCAACCCTTTTTCCAGATAGTACATAGGCCCGCCGGAGACCACGCCGTCTTCGTAACGGCGGTACATGACGCCCAAGGTACATTCCGCCAGCTTAGTGGACATGCCTAGCAGGCCGGCCACGATCAACCAAAAGGTGGCACCCGGTCCACCGATGGAGATGGCCACCGCCACACCGGCGATGTTGCCAATCCCCACGGTGCCGGATACGGCGGTGGACAGCGCCTGAAACTGCGTAATTTGTCCCGGGTCGTCGTCGTTTAAATATTTACCCCGCACAATATCAATCGCGTGTTTGAAACCGCGGAGATTGATGAAGCGCAGGTAAACCGTAAAAAACACGCCGCCGGCAATCAGCCACAAGACAATCAGCGGGACTTGTGCGCCGAACAGTTCGATGGAGTAGAAAATGAAGCCGGCAGCGGCATCCGCGATGGGCCGCATGAATCCGTCTATGACGGCATCTAACGAGGGGGAGGCGGAAGGGTCTTGAGCGTGTGAGGCCATGGCGGGGTATAGTGCGGTTTTAGCCGCTAAAATGCACCCATGATCAAAACACTACATTTCACGCTGGCTTTCGTTACGGTGGCCGGCTTTGTTATACGCGCGGGCTGGTCTTATACCGCCGCCGACATGTTGCAACAAAAGTGGGTGCGCATCGCCCCCCATGTGATCGACAGCTTGTTACTCATATTGGGGGTGATTTTGGCGTTTAACTTAGCCCAGGGACCTTGGCAGGGGTGGCTGGCCGCCAAACTCATCGCGCTGCTGGCCTATATTGGCTTCGGGGTGCTAACCCTGCGCGGTACCGGTATGGCCAAACACATTGGCTTAGTCGGTGCGTTGCTCAGCGTCGGCTACATCTTTTTGGTCGCCTTTAGCCGCCAGGCATGGCCGTTTTAGGCGCCGACATGCGTTGATGGGCAGAACGTGCAACCAACGCCTCGATCACAAAACCCAATATAAGAATAGCCGCCGCACTCAAGTGATTGAGCGCACCCAGCTGGAAGGTGAGCGCTGCGACCACAAAGATGCCCAGCACTCTTAACATGGCGCCGTACGCCATGCCCGCCGTGCGGCGCAAGTGCATTAGGCGGCTATGGAAATAATTACGATAGATGATCACCGTGGGCATCAGGCACATAACGATCAGCACCTCTACCGACAGCGCCATCAGTTCGCTAGGCACACCCATGAGCGTCCCCCATATCCAGTTCGACAAGGGGGTAAACGCAAACACCAACATAATGGCTGTGATACCGACAGCCACAGCGGCCATAAAACGACGTTTACGGTGTATATCTTCAAAACCGAAGCTGATAAAGAAGTGGCGAAACTGATTGGCCGCTTGTTGAAACAACATGCTGAAATCAAACGCCACGCGCAGCGCGGCGATGGCCAGCAGACCGTTGGGGGAGCGTGAAACAAACGCAAACAAAACCGGCCTGCTTAAGGCAAACATCACCCCGGTGGTAGACACGGGTATAAAAAATTTGGTGAGTTCAGCAAACGTCACATCTTCGTCGTCGGCGTGCTGCTCTGTTTGGGGCGCTTGATAGGCGTAACGTTTGGCGAGCCACAAGATTGCAATCAGTACCCCAACGCCGAAGAGCTCTGCGCCGACGACAACATACGGTGCCGCCCAACCCATGTTAAAACCGATCACCAGCATGACAATCACGGTGCCCAGATAGACAAAGTTACAGGTGGTCACCCAGCCAGTGCGGTGCGCTTGGATCATCAAACCGCTGAGATAGTGGCGTTGGGCATTCAACGGCACTAAGGGGCACATCAACAGTAAATACACGCCGACCCGTTCGCTTAACTCGGCATCAATACCAAACACCAGCTGCACAAGACCCATCCCGGACTCGGTGGTCGCAATCAGAAACAGCGGTGTCATGATCACAAAACTCACTAAGACCACGTAACGCCAAGTGCTGCGTGTGGCTTGCGCGGTGCGCGCGTAAACGTTGGTTAGCTGGGAGATGAACTGCAGGCAGGCGTTAAAAAAACCAAATACGCCATGGGCCAAAGCAATGACAGCGAGCTCGGTGACTGCTTCCGGGTAGCGGGCCAGAGTGGCGTTCTGGAACTGCACCGACAGCACCATGCCAACGCCGGTGAGCGCCAGCGGCCAATAGAAGCGCCAGTAGGTGCGCAAGGTGGTGGCCGCTGGGAGTTAAGCGTTGGTCGACGTAGAGCGTGTAAAAAGACGCTGGGGTTACTTATCGAAAGTGAGCACCACGCTCACGGGCACGGCTTGGCTGATGTTCGGCAGGCCGGCAATTTCACGCAGCTTCTCCACCCCTTCACTCAAACCCACGGAGCGGGCGCTGACCAGTACCGGCTGCAAACTGGAGACCATCAGCCGCTGATTGCTGACTCGGGCAGCGATCATTTGCAAAGTGACCGGTAGGCTCGCGCCTTTTAGGTTCAAAGACGCCTCCACTGCTAACACTTGCGCGTTACCCACGGCTAGCTGGGACAGTGCTCGGGCATCCACCTTGGCGGTGATGGCGGCGGA
This sequence comes from Pseudomonadales bacterium, assembly GCA_028281005.1. Classification (GTDB taxonomy): domain Bacteria; phylum Pseudomonadota; class Gammaproteobacteria; order Pseudomonadales; family Azotimanducaceae; genus UBA4421. The sequence goes on along the minus strand of JANQKS010000019.1, from coordinate 1,507 downwards.
AGGGAACACGCCGGTTTCAAACAGCAGCTCCTGCATGCGCTCGTTGCGAATCGGGATGAGGGTTTCGACACTGGCTAAATCGATGCTCACCTTGACCTCGCCTTCATCGCTTAAGGTACCCTCCAGGCGCTTGAACGAGTGCACCTCCCCAATATCCGTGGCTTTGATGGAGACAAAACTCAAACGCGACAGATCGTTGTTGAGTTGCCAGCCGGCGTGGGTACCGGCGTGTGCGGCGCCGGTCGTCAACAACCCGCCCGCGGCTAATTGAATGATCACGAGCAGTACAGCGGTGAAAGATCTAAGCGTCATAAACATTCCTTGCTACGAATATATGTTTCTGTGTTTAGAGGGAGCAGATTATACCGGCAGCGCGACGATTTGCGCTGCGGCGAAAGCTGGGCGCGGTATCGAGAGAATCGATGTGCGGGTTTGCTGGTTTAGCAGGCGGCTTCGAGCGACAATAGGCGGCATGCAACTCCAGCCTTCTTCACCGCAACGGGTGGTGGTCCTCCTGGGCACCAACTATTGCGGCTCTCATCTCTTGTCGCACTTGCTGAGTGCACATTCCCAGTGTTTGGGTGTGGGTGAAATCCACCGCTATCAGCAGTTGCTTGATGACGGCACCACCGCACCGGTGGTCTCGGAATACAATTCTTCGCCGTTGTTTGATGGGCTGGCTGCATTGCCAGTACAGGCGTGGCACCGCACCATCGCGACGCGCTACGCGGCCTCTGCCGAGGTCGCGCAGCCGGTGATTATCGATAATTCCAAGAAGGTCCGCTGGGTGAAACGTTTGGCGGATGCTGAAGGCATGGAGATTCGGCTGCTACACCTCATTCGCGATCCTCGTGCTTTGGTATTGCGCTGGCTAAACACCTACGACAGCGATAAGCGCCGGCGGCGCCAGCGCATGCGGGTCGCCAAACGAGTGCCGGCCAGAGCCCCGCAAATTCTCTCCGGCGATTGGCCGACGGTATTTGTCTACAAGTGGCTGCGGGAAAATCGTCAGATTCAGCAATTTATTGCCAAGCAAGCATACCCCCACGCCGTGGTGACCTACCACGACATGGTGTTTGACACCTCGAAGATGTTGACCGCGTTGATGCCAAAGCTGGGGCTTGAATACGAACCGGGGCAATTGCAATTTGGGCAAGGCAACACTTTGGGCACGACCAAAACCGCCCATGCGGAAGCCGTGCAACAGTCAGAAATCCGCCCGGATTTAAAGTGGCATACCCAGCTACACCCGAGCGCTGCAGCCACCATTACGGCCAACCGCGACGTGCAGGCATTTCTGTCGCAGCTTTCTTTACGCTGTGGAGAGAAAGGGCTGGTGCCTCTTTAGCGGTATAAATACGCGTATTTGCGATAGTGCTCAAACCACTTGAAAACTTAGGATCAGCGGGTTTGTGGGGTTTTTGGGCTAGACGGCGTACCGCCGCTGGGGTTGGGCCCCATCAAGGTGCGCCAACAACGCCCAAGGACCCCACAGACCCGCCCTGTG
>JANQKS010000015.1 GCA_028281005.1 Pseudomonadales bacterium | reverse complement strand
CCCGCTGATCCTAAGTTATAAAGTGGTTTGAGCACTAGGCTCACCTGGTTTCCAACCTTGGGATGTCGTTCATCTAACGGGATTTACGCCGACGCAAGTTCGTCGGGCGCTGCCCCACTTTCGGAAGGCTTCGCAGCAAAGTGCGAGGGCGCTAGGTGCCCCATCCGCCCAGGAGAGAATGTCAATGTGGGATCGGCAACGAGTGAAGCATCAAACAAGATTTACGCAGCTTCTTGGAGGCGATATCCGGTAGTGACTAGAAATTGAGTGGCTGCTTTGGAGAGTTCAAGAAATCCAACAGACATCAATCAACAGAATCACAGGTTTTGCTGCCGGTGAGAAGCACTTATCTTTCAGTCGTCTTCGATGGAGAGTTGATCCACGGTTTGGTCGGTGTCGACGAACACCTCCCAGTCCGCCGTGACGAAGCTGCCAGGCTCGATGGCATCGAAAAACGCCGCCTGGGTCGTATCACTGTCGTCGTCCAGCTTGAATTCCGTGATGCCCGCGGTTGTGTTGATGCTGGTACCGTTGATGCTCAGGGATCCGTTGATTGCGTCTATGGCGGTGACGATTCCGCGCAGCTGGGCCTCTTCGTCCTGGTCCTCACGCTCGATCTGTGTGGCGACATAACTGATGCCATCCAGATAGCCGCGCAGCTCTACTTCGTCCCCGATGGCCAGCTGATTGAACAGCAGCGGCTCCAGATCGGCGTCGCTGTCGTCTTCAAAACGCGTCAGGTTACGAATTTCGAATTCGACGCCAAGCACGGTTATGCGATTGGCGGCCAGACTTTCTATGTTGCCTTCTGCGCGCAGGGTATTGGTGGGCTGGACGGTAATGGATGATGCCCGCACCGCGCCGCTATCATCGGCGGTACCGACCAACTGCACCTTGGTGCCCAGATCGAGGTCATCTTGCTCGCCGTTACTGAAGCGGGTTGCGCCGTCGGTGACGATGGGTGTGGTCTGTACGGAGAAGCTTGCGGCGTTGTCGAAATCGTCAATGAAGCCTTCGAGGCGCACCAGGGTGGTGGTGCCTATAATCAGATCCGGCAGACGCTCCACGGTCTGGGCGGCAAACAGATCCGGGCCGGTGAAATCCGCGGCTATGCCGCGCACTTCCAGCACATCGCCGTTGCTGATCGCGCCGCTGTTGAAGTTGGTGATGGCAGCACTTGCGTAGTCGATGGTGAGGCCGCCCAGGGTAAAGGCCGTTGCGCCCACGTTCGCGGCGACGCCGGTGATCTTGTATGCCGCCAGAGACGTTTCGAGTTCGACGAATGTCGCGTCGATGACGCCATCCTCGCCGCTGACGCCGCTGATCTCCAGCAGGCTGCCGGTTGCAGATCCTGCAAAGTCCACCAGATTCAGATTGGCGAATGTGGTGGTGGCATCGGTGGTAACACGCTGCCCCAGCACTGTTAACTCCGCACGCCCCAGAGCGGGGTCTACCAGCTGGAAGTCAGTGACAGGCCCTTTGATATTGGCACGGTACACCACTGCAACCGCACTGTCGCTGTCATCATTGACAATCAGTATCTGTTGGCCCTGCTGCAGGTCGGTCTGGCTGCCGCTTGCCCCCTCAATGATGAATTCCGCGGTATCGGTGTTGCTGGTGACGCCATTGGCAATTACGCTGCCGAAAGCCTGGATGTCTCCGGTAACGAAGGATGCGCCGCGCAGCCCCGTGCCGCCGAACGCGACATCGAGTGTCACGCTGCTGGCGCCGGTATCGAGTATCAGTCCGGCGCTGCCGCCGATCAGGCCACCGCTGACCACGGAGGCGCCAGATCCACCGCCGCCGCCAGCGGGAGGCGGATTAGTGCTGTTGTCATCGGCTGGCGGGGCCGCCCGGGAACTGCTTCCGCCGCCGCCACAAGCCATGGACATCATTACTGCAAGTCCAAGACACACCAGTTTAATTTTCACTCTTCGTCTCCGTTTTCGCGCGCCGGGCGCAGTTGTTTGTTGATCTGATAGATACCGATGCCGGCAGCGTAGCGGGCGTCGCTGCCACTCTTGTCTTTGCCGGCGTCGTGTTCATTGAGCCAGCGGATGATGTCATCGAAGGCATTCATGGATACCCGTTTCGAGTAGTCGTTGAACGCATCGAGGTGCTCGGCGGGCAGATTGTCTGCCAGCACCTTGGCCTGCAGCAGTTTGTCGTCGGGTGCCGACTGCAGGTTGTGATCGATGGTATCGATGAGTTCCTCGGTATCCATACCCAGAATGTCCACCATGGCGGCCGGATCTGCATCCGGCGCATATCCGCGATTAGACATGCGCAGCTTGCCGTCGAGTTCTTCGATCGCCCCCATACGCAGCAACTCGTCTGCTACTGAGTGGGGATACATGTCGCCGCTGTACTTCTTCACCAGTTCTGTGAAATTGGGGGAGGCGCCGCTGAAGGGTAAGTCCAGAGGAAAGCCCGCCTTGCTCTGAAAATCGGGGTCGGTCAGCCATGCGGCCAGCACCGTGCCGGCGCGGTTCCACCAGCTTCGGTCGGATTCGGAAACAGCGTCCATCTTGTGCAGCCTTGCGACCTCCTTGCGATTGAGTCCGGTGATGACAGACACCCGCGCCAGGGTTTGCGGCTTGCCTTCAATCTGAAACTCCTCGAAGGCGACATCAACAAACACTTTACGGGCGAGTTCCTGAAACGCTACAGCCGTGATGCCGTTTCTGAGCAGAATGCGCACTAAAGGGCGCAGAATGCGTCGTGCAGCTTGCAGCAAGTGGCTTTCTATGGATTCGGTCATACAGTCCCGTCACCGGTGACACTGGTGGGCTGGATTATGCCCACCTGTGTCTGTGCCTCATAGAACTTCATCCCGAGGCTTTGCCTTCCCGCTTGTCGGCTTCGACATCACGTCGCCGGGACGAAGCGCGGCGCCGGCGGTACCGCAGGCGGTGCCACGTCGAACGGCTCGGACGATGACGACGGCACCGGCGCATTGTCGAACAGATACAGCGTATTCTCGCAGACAGCGGTGTCACGGATCTCAATGGTGACCCTGGCCAGATCCGAATCCGAGCCATCGGTGCGTGCCGCAACCGACGAGACTTCAAACCCCACGATACCGAGGTTGGCGCCCTGTAGATTGCCGGTAAGCGGTGAATAGTTGACGCTGACATCGCTGTCGTAGACGATCGCGCAGACCGTCTCGCCGCGCAGCATGGCAAGCCCGGTGGCGCGCAGCGGTGTTACGTCCGGGATCTTATCGAGCAGCACCTCGCGGTCGTCCGCGCCGCCGCCGAGGCCAGGGCCGGCAGCCAGATAGTTGCGCACGCCGTTGTCCGTCGGTCCAGCGGTCTGCCAACTTGACGGTACTGTCTTCAACGCAAACCAGCCTTCGTCACCAACCTGACCGGTGAACAGCTCAATGCGATTGCCCGTGTTGGCCTGGAAGTAGTCCAGCGGCTCGCGCAAGCCGACTGCGGCGAGTTGATCGTTGACATCGGTCGCGGAGAAATCGTTGGGCGGATTGCCGTTGTCGATGCTGTCTTCATCGATGAGCAGGAACACCACGCCACCGATGCTGCCGCCGCCGTTGTCGTCACCGGGTGTGCCGGGGGCCGGACTGAACGGCGGTTGGGAATCGTCTTCGAAAGACACCTCCCGTGCCAGCATCAGACCGTTTTGACAACTGTTCGCATCATCATCATCATCGTCACTTTGGGCCTGTACGACCATGCCCGCCTCGAGGCGTTCGAAGAACGCCTGACGGCTCAAGTCTTCGTCGTCGTCTTCAAACTCCACGCGCCGGTCGGGGCTCACGTCGATGGTCACGCCAAGGATCTCAAAACTGGTCTGATCCGCCGCAATATTGTCCACTGGACCCCGCAGCTTGCACTCTTCTTCGTCATCGTCGTCCTCGCGCTCGATTTTCACCCAATTGATGCTGCCATCGTCCTGCAGAGCGCCGCGGGCTTCGATGTAATCGTTGCTGCGCAAGCTTGCCAGGAAATCAGCAGGGGAGGTCCGGTCGTCGTCATCGTCGTCTTCCAGACGGGTGGTCGGTTGAGGCTGAACCACCAGGCCGAGTCGCGTGGTGAAGTTGCCTGCCGCGGCATCCACGCTCATCACCCGGTCCTCGGTACGCACGCGCTCGTCTGCTGTGCGGCTGCGAACTGAATCAATCACCAGCACGCCGGCATCGTTGTAGATGCCCTTGACCTTCACTCTGCTGCCGAGCAGGCCTTGCAGGTTGCCTGCGTTCGTTACCTCAATGGTGCGGTTGCCGATCTGGATGACGTTGGGCGAACTGGCGGTGTCAATCGATACGAGGATGCCTTCGAGGTCAACGCGGCCGTCTCGGTCATCGTCATCGCCGTCGTCTTCACGTTCGACCTCGCGTGCCTCAAAGGCGCCATCGATCAACAGTGCTTCAACTTCGACGAACACACGTTCCAGGTCCGCTTCGAAAGCAAGGCCGTCTTCGAACCGGGTGGCGCCGGTGACGGCAAATTCGGTACCGCTGACGGTGAAAGAGGAAGCGTCGAGATCAACGTCAGTGACAAATCCCTTCAACTCCAGTTCATTGTCATTGTCTTCGCTGCCCGACACGCGGCTGATGCGTGTGCCCAGGTAGCCGTCCTCACCGGCAAACCCGCTCACGGCAACCACCAGGCGGCCGCTGTCCTGCGTCAAGTCGCGGATGTCGATTTCACCGCTGCCATCGCGATCCACAAAGCCGCGGCCGTAGACCGTGTTGGCGTCGGTGATGATGCGGGTGCCGCCAATGTAGAAGGTGCCAATGGATGGGTCGTCGCGGTCACTCATCAGTCGGATCACCGGACCTTTCACGTCTCGGCGATGCTCTATGCGTTCTGCCACCCGGCGACCGTCTTCCTCGGTGGCTGTGATACTGACCTTCATACCCACGCGGAGAATGCTGTCGTCCCCGGTGCGCGCCTCATCGTCAGACACCACTTCGGTGTCATCGTCGAGTTCGTAGCGGTCGTCGTTCACGTAAATGCTGCCGAAGCCGGTGATTACGCCCTCAGTGCTTACCGCAGTGGCGCTAGATGCAGAAGAAGGCGGCGGCGCGGTTGTCGCACCGCTGCTACCACCACCACCGCTGCAGGCGGTCAGCGCAATCAGGGCGGATAAAGCGGGTAAACAGGCTTTCTTTTTCATGTTCAGTTCCTTGTGATACAGAGTATATAGAATTAAAGGGAAATATTTCCCTCTAAATTGAAAGGGAATTTATTCCCTTTTATTGACAAGGTCAAGCAATAGCGTCGGCAGATCAGATGATGACGAATGTCCGCGGGCGCGTTGGAAGACATGACACAGCAGACGCGTACGAGCGCGTAGGTCATATGTTTTGTAGGTGAGACGGTTGTGGCAGGAGGCTGCTGCAACAACCGAGGATAGGGTGCTTTGCCAGCCCAAAGCTGGCGAACTCTGATCCTAAGTTTTCAAGTGGTTTGAGCACTAGTACTCAGGGCTGAGATGGCACCGGCCGCGAGTCGTAGCAATCGCGCAAGTACTGGGTCGCTGCATTCCCGGAAATCGTGGTTCATTACTGTGTTCCGGAGCAGTCGGAACCATCTTGAAAGGTTTTTCGATTTGGTTACTCGGAGATGTCTGACAGACAAATTAAGTTCGTTCTAGCTAAGATCTATGAGTCGCACATACCTTTGCTATTGGCATGTGCGACCTCCCTAGCGACCCCAGCAAGGTCGCTTCCCACGGCCGTCTTTGGCGTTACTACTTTGTGACGCCCGAGGCGGCTCCTTCCAACGAGACTAAAACTCCTCCGCACGCTCACCCGGCTCTTGGTCTAGCGGCTCACGCTAGATGAACGGGCCCTCTAAGTTTGCTGGCCCGGTGACACAGCCAATCTGCCGCAAACACAGAGTCAACCATTTCTTCTTTCAGCTATCCTTGTCATTGCGACCGGCACATTGTTGTCGAAGGGTGGTAGTCCCCGAGCGCTTCGCTCACGCTCAAGTTCACTGTAGATTTCTGCGCCTCTTTCACGCGCCAACAACTTAATTCGTTCGAGTTCTGCGTCATCCATGCGGAGGCTCCAAGTGCCTTCCAGCACCAGACTATTCGGAAAGAATCGAAGGTTGTAGACATGCTGCCAGGCGTAGGCGTCGACTAAGGTGGTCTCAGCTTCTGGGTTCTTCGCTTTGATCTGGTCCTTGCCAACCCTAGCCAACAGATTGAAGAGCTTATTGAGGGGCGCACCGAACCCGTCTATAGCAGATTGCCGCAGGACTTCTTGGGCAGCTTCCCAATCATTTTCTTCGTACAATCTCAGACCCAAGGCCAATCGGGCGTGCTCGTCACTCTCTGCAAGCGCTTCTAGAGTGTCCAAATCATAGATGTCATAGCTAGTCAATACCGGAGATTGATGATTGTATGCGTTCCGTTTTCCTTGCTCCGTAAAGAGCATGTCGAAGCCATGATCAGATAGCCACGAATTCATTTCGGCGATCTCCTCTTGGGAAAAGGCAACTTCATCCATCTCGCCAATCGAGTTAATTGTGTCGTTAGGGTTGGATACCGAAGATTGCATTTGACTTGGGTCGGTCGCTCTTTCAGTTACCGGTTCGACTTCAGCTTCGTTAGGTATCTCAAAGGAGCGATCAGATCTGCTCATGGTCGCTGCTATTGCTAACGCAACAACAACCAGTGCGACCAAACCAAATACTGATTTATTAAGCATGTGGTAGAATTCCACTCATCAAAGGTGTTAGTTTCCAGCTTAGCACAACCTAGCGATCCCGCCCCAAGCCCTTGCGACCCAGGAAAAAACTCCTCAAATACATCGATGCGGATAAATTCTCTGACGCCATTTATATCACCCCCGAAATCTCCAGGTTGCCTGGGTGCCGCTGTGTCTAGATCCTTCTCATAATATTGTCTATGGCGACTCTCTGTGGGAGGGGAGCGGGCGGCACTATTGGGAAATTGATCCAGGTGCACCGATCCCACTGGACTGATGGGTAGCTTGGCGTCCACGATACCGCTCTCAATGACGTGGCAGCTTCTCGGGAAGCCGTCTCCGGTGTATCGGGAATGGGGAACACCAAAGACGGCTACAACGTAGTGACCTCGGGGTGGTTTGAGCACTAGGGAGATCACACACGCAAAAAGGGGAGGCGTGCGTGACGCACAAAAGCCTACCCAAACGTGTTTGCACTTGTCATCCAAATTCTTTGAAATGTACGTAGTTACCACGTGAATTGAGGGCCAATTTCACGTGGCGCGGACCATTTATCGACGAGGTGAAAAATGAGAAAGCATCCCAACTGGATGCCGGATGAAGTGGCATCTGCGGGTAGAGAAAACCTCGATACGGTACATGCGTTTCAATACGATCAGAAAGAGACCCTGGATGTAGAGACAGAACTCACTTTGCTGCGGAGGCTCGGTCTTTCCAAATCTTCGGAAGTGGTCGATTTGGGGGCAGGCACGGGTCAGATGACATTCGCAACGGCTCCACATTGCCACTGGATCACAGCGGTTGATATCTCACCCGTCATGTTAGAAGTTCTGCATCGAAAGCTGCGGCAGGCGCACCTACCCAATGTCGGTGTATCTCAATCTGGCTTCCTAACCTATGAGCACGAGCGTCGGCCCGCTGATTTTGTCTACTCTCGCTTGGCCCTGCACCACCTGCCAGATTTCTGGAAGGCCATCGCGTTGCAGCGTGTCCGCCAAATTCTACGACCTGATGGGATCCTGAGACTGAGTGATGTGGCCTACAACTTCAGCCTTTCAGAAGCAGCGTCCAAACTCGATGCCTGGTGCGACATGCTCTCGTATGATGAACCAGAAGGCAGCTGGAATCGTGCGGATATTGAAGAGCACATCCGAGACGAGCACTCAACTTTTATTTGGCTATTGGAACCGATCATCGAGCAAAGCGGTTTTCGAATCGAAGAAGCCAGCTACTCCACAGATGGGATATTCGCACAATACGTTGCGAGGGCAGTCTGAGTTAGTTAGATCTGGTAGGTGGTTTAGAATCGTGCGAAGGACAGCCGCCCCCAGTGCATCGGATATGGGCACACCAAAGACGGCTGTAGGGAAGTGATCTTGCGAAGATCACTAGTGGGACCACACACCAAAAGCGACTACGTGTGTGGTACCCAAAGCCTAACCAGAACACGCCACTGCTGTCACGACGTATTCTGCGAATAGCTACATCGAAAAAACTTGCGGGTTCGATTACATTGAAGATGCCGTTAGAGCGTGACAGAATCGTTACAGTCCACGGAACGGGTGATCCAAATGATGGCAGTTCAACGGGCGGATCGAACTGACAAGGACATCTTTCTAGACAGCCTTGAGCGTTGTTTGGCTGATGAATCCTTCATCCCCACTTTCTACCAACGATTTCTCGCCTCATCCGAAGACGTACGAGAGAAGTTTAAACACACCTCTTTTAAGAAGCAGAACAAGATGCTTGCGCGTTCGCTACGTCTCGCCGCCGGCGCAACTAAAGGAGAATCAGAATCACTTGCGGAACTACGTGAACGAGCTGAAACCCACGACCGGTACCATCTAAACATTAGTCCTGAGTACTATACATTCTGGCTGGATGCGATTCTTGAAAGCGCGCGTGAGTTTGATGACAGTTGGTCTGAAGAAGTCGAGTTAGCCTGGAAAAACATTCTAGGCTTCGTGATACATCACATGCTGAAGCAATATTGAGCCGTCAGGTTAAGAAAAACCAGCGTTTAGCTTACAAGGATCACCGTGTTTTCGGTCCCACGCAATACTTTGTCGCTGACGCTACCCAGCATTAACGTCTTCACCGGGGACAGACCACGACGCCCCATCACGACGAGGGCACCAGAGTTTGATCTTATGTAATGCAGTATTTCTTCGGCTGGATCACCCGACAGGACAACCTCTTCAACGTTTTCTGCTGTATGGTTCATTCCTTCACGCACGCTGGTGATAACCCCTTGGGCGCGTTGGTGTTGAACGCGTTCGATTTCAGACTTATCTAGCTGGGACATTCCCATCACGGATTCCGGCGTTAACGGGATAACATGCGTCAGCACTAGCGGAACACCCAGTGTTTCACTGAGATTTGAGGCGAAATCAGAGGCCCGAATGGAACCCTCCGATCCGTCGACTGGCACGATGATTCGACTGAACTGCTCCATCGAGTTTCCTCAGCAACTTCACGCGAGGAATGTTATCAACTGCGAACGTAGCCGTATATACGTGGCACTAGTTTTCAAGTGGTTTGAGCACTAGGATCAACACTCACCTTCCGGTAGATCCACTCAGTCTTCCGTCGGCCTGACCGGTGTGACAAAACCAGGCGGTTTGATGGCAAGCACCGAGCAGTTGACCTGCTCAAGAATTGTTTCCGCCGTGTTACCCATGATGAAGCCGCTAACCCCAGTTCTCGCGACTGTACCCATGACAATGCAGTCGATTTCCAGCCGTTGGGCCAGCATTGGAATCTCCTTCCTAGCTTCCCCTTTTTTCACGTGGGTTTTGGGTTTGAGATATCCCAGGGCGTCCCTGGTGGCTTGGTTCCCTCTATTCCGCAGAAACGCGTCCAACCAAGCTTGATGCTGTCTCCTCTCCCGCGCGATGTTGTTGGTCGCCGTGTCATGCGATTCTGAGGTCATTAAAAACCCGCTAATGGATTCGTAGTTCGACTCCCAGACATAGGCAACGTGCAATTCGGCGAAGTCAGAGAGCGCCAGCGACGCCGCCAGTTCCAGAACTTGAACGTTCAATTCGTTTCGTGTCACCAACTCGTTTGGGAAACAGGATTCATCTACATCCACGGCTGCCAGCACGCGTTGATAGCTGCTGGAAGTCTCAGGTTTAACAATCCAGACGGGGCACGGACACTTACGCAGAAGGTGCATGTCATCACCGGAGAAAAAACGATCCAGCCACGTTGGCGACTCGGGGCATTTAATCACCAAGTCGTAACCGTCGCGTACTACTGCGCGGATGACTTCAAGAAAGGGTGTACCCATCAACACCGTGTGTTGGATAACAAGTCGTTCACGGTAAGGTTCAACAAGGGTGGCAATCCGTGCGTCAACTTCGTTTGCCATAGCCGTCTGAATGTCCACAGAAAGCTGGCTGCCATCGGGCATGCGAATTGCAGGGGACAAGCGCGGAACTACATCGACAACCATCAACTCAGCCTGGTTGTTCTCAGCCAATCCCACCGCTCGTTCCAATGCAGGTTGGCTGGTCTTGCCATGTTCCACGACACAAAGAATCTTTTTGAATCGTTGCATTTTAATCACTCCGAGGCAGTCTTCAGCTTAGCGTAGCGGCAGCACATTTGCTTGATTGAATAAGGTCACCGCTGAACCTCTTGTACTGGTTCCTGTGCCATGATGCGATCGGCCCCCTCACGGGCGGCATCTATAAAAGGTACCAGAACTAGATCTGCGCCCGCGTGTTCTAGTCTGGCCACATCATCTTGCAACTGTGCGGTAATCGCTATCTTGCCGTGGTATCCGATACCGCGCAGTGAATGGATCAGCGAAAGGTTTATGTCGCGTTCACGCACTGTACTCACTATGCAATATGTATGCGCAAGCGGTAATGTCTTGATGTACTCGGGATCTTCGGCGTCCCCAAACGTTATCGGGTACCCCATGACGTCGCCTGTGCGGACCAGGTCCGGATTGAAGTCGAAACCGAGCACCCGCCAGCCTCTATCACGCAGTGTCTGGGCGATGCCATTGCCATATCGGCCGAGACCAAACAGGAGTACCAAGGGCACTGCGTCATCAGGCACGGCGTCTTGACCCATCTCTCGGTGCGTGTGACGGCGTTCGAACACCTTGAGCCATGGCGCTAGAATCTCATATAGCTGATGCGAATACATGATCATGTACGTGGATGCACTGATCGTGATGAGCCCGACCAGGGTGATCAGGCTCATTGTCTCGGCGCTAATGTGCCCCAGACTCAAACCTAGTGCCCCCAAAACCAGGGAAAATTCGCTGATCTGCGCTACCGTGAGGCCCGCCAGGAACCCAGTACGACTGCGATATCCCAGCGCGCCCATGATGACCATGACAATTAGAGGATTGCCGATTAGAACGAACAAGGAGAAAACCACTGACTCTACCAGTTGGGCACCCAGCATACCCAGGTCGAGTTGCGCTCCGAGGTCGAGAAAGAAAAACAACAGTAGAAAGTCGCGCACATTCGTGAGCCGCGCTCCGAGAGCATCCCGATAGGGCGTGGATGCCAGCGACACGCCAGCGACAAAGGCACCCACCTCCTTGCTGAAACCTAGCATCACGCCGAGAGCCGCCAGCGCAAATCCCCATGCAATGCCGAACAACACCAACAGTTCCTGGGACCGTGAGAGCATATGCAGTAGCCATGGAAGCAGATAGCGCATCGCCAGCCCAACAAATAGTAGAAATCCCACACCCTTAACCAGCACGGCAAATGCAGCTTGGGACCAAGAGACATCACCGGTGGCACCCAGGGTATTGAGTCCAATCATGACCAATACGACGACCAAGTCCTGTACGATCAAAAAACCCAGGGCAATACGACCATGCAGGGTATCTACTTCGCGCTTGTCCGAAAGGAGTTTGACGATGATGATTGTGCTGGAAAACGTCAGTGCAACGGCGACGTAAAGGGCAGTGACCGGCGACATGCCAAAGGCGTAACCAATTAGAAAGCCGACGACGCTAGTGAATACCACCTGGCCTAGCCCGGTAGCCAGAGCAACGGGCCCCATCGTGCGGATGATATGCAAATCCAGTTTCAGTCCAACTACGAACAACAGTAGCGTGATCCCGAACTTTGCCAGCAAATCAACCTGGTCGTTCGCACTTACCCAACCAAGCATTGACGGGCCAACGATTATCCCCACAGCGATAAAGGCGACAATCAAGGGCTGGCGCAGGCGGATGCAAATAGCTCCTACTGCTGCGGCAAGTAGAAGCAGAACCGCCATCTCGGTGAAAACGTCGGGAAACACTGTCACAGCGAGTTCCTCAACATCCCGAAAAAACCAGGCCTATGATGTTCTTGAGCAACCCACCTTTTATCCATTGTTGGAGAGTGACCGAGTCGCGGATGGACCATCACATGGGCACTGAAGTACCGATCAGAACGAATTCTGGAGCTAATAGATCGAGAGATATCAAACAAACTCTTTATGGACGTCAGTTTGGTATCTACGTTGGCTGTGCCGATCATTTTGGGAACTATGAACTAGTGTCCTGTTTGGTTAATCTGTTGAATTATGACGCGTTCCATAAGTGCTGTGGCTAGGTGCGGTCCGACGGACAGCGTCGGGTCACGATCCGAAGGATCGTCCCCTTTCCTAGGGCCGCAACAACGCCACAGGGCTTATGGGACGCGCCCTCCGGGTGGCCCAGAATCGCCAATAACCGCGTTGTGTCCCTTGCTAATGTTA
>JANQKS010000107.1 GCA_028281005.1 Pseudomonadales bacterium | reverse complement strand
CGCACCTTGATGGGGCCCAACCCCACCGGCGGTACGCCGTCTAGCCCAAAAACCCCACAAACCCGCTGATCCTAAGTTATAAAGTGGTTTGAGCACTAGCCTCTACCCCACCGATCACCCCACACCGCCGCAATCTTCGACCGGGCAGCCACCGCATGGAACAGTTGTTCCAACTTAGGGGTATGCTCGGCGGTCCAACCCGGTTGAAAACCCCAGCGCGCAATCACCGCCCAATAAATGTCGGTGAGGCAAAAGCGTTCACCTAACAGATAAGGTTGGTCCTCGACCAGCTGAGATTCCATGGTGCGCAGTCGATCGCGCCATATTTCAATGGCCACCGCGCGGGTGGCATCTTTACTGTTGAGTGACGGGGCAAACCGGCCCGGGTAATCCAAGATTTCAACGATGGGATACAGCTCCGTGGCGGCAAAGGCCAGCCAGCGTAAAGCGCGGGCCCGTTCAGCCGATCCGCGCGATGGTAATAGTCCCGCTTCCTCATGGCGCTCTTCAAGTGTAAGGAGTATCGCAAGGGTTTCAGTCAGCACTTCACCTTCAGGCGTGACCAACGCAGGTATTTTACCGTGCGGGTTGATCGCCAGATAAGCCGGAGCGTGTTGCTCGTCCGTGTGCAGATCCACCGGCCGCACCTCGTATGGGGCACCCATTTCCGCCAGCGCCGCCTCCACCATGGCGCCGCCAGAGCGGACATAGCTATACAGCGTATAGGTCATTTCCGCCTCGCCAAAAAACCCTCAGATGTATTGTTCAGCTCTTTCCCTGCTTACCCCTACTTACTGCCCCTTAAGAGCCACGCGCAGAATCCGGTCACCATGAAAGGAGCCGATAAAAAGGTCATCGCCAACACGAAGGCCCACGGTACCGGCACCCATGGGGGGACCGTCTGTTTCGTACAAGGTTTCGACGATGGTCATCGAGTCCGGATCGAGGGCAACAATTTTAAACGGAATGCTGCAAGCACCCTCCTGGATACTGACACACGCCCCGAAGTCCGCCCCAGTGAGATCTCTGGCCAGCGACGCGATCAGCACACGGCCGTCCGGCGACCAGCGGGCGTTGTCAGGTGAGTCCACTGGCGCACGGCCAAGTTCACGGCCGCTCGCCACTTCGATCTTGCGGATACTGTGCTCGGCGGTTGCGTTCATATAGATAAAGCGCCCATCCGGCGAAGCCACAATTCCATTGGGCATGGCGCCATCGGTCCCCTCGATTTTGCGATAACTTTGGTCGGCTTGAGACCATGCAAATGCATGACCGGTAATCTGACGTGGTATATCCGCGGTGAGATCAACCGGCGGATCGAGCGGCACCATCTGGGTGGTGTAAAAATCACCGTTGGCAAGCCCAGCGACACTATTAAGGGACGCGTTGGGCGGTGACGGCACACAACCCCGCCATGCCACTTGCCAGTCAACACCTTCACCCATCACCTCAAACAACTCGACCGCTTCACGACTGCCGTGCTGGATCACCAGCAATTGCAGGCGCCCATCATCGCGGCGTACCAGATCAATACCATGGGCGTTAAACGCCTCTCCCGGGGGTATAGTGCACGTTGCATCACCCCAGCCTGGTTCGGCTTGGTCTTTACCTTGACCACCTTGATACACCGTGTGTTGCTGTTCATTGTCGAGTTCAAGGACCAACAACCTGCCGGTGGCTGCGGCTGAAGCGCCGTATTCCCCAATCAGGATCGCCTCATCCCCCGGCAGCGCAACGATGTCTTCGGGATTTGAAAATCCGCAGATCGGCCGTGCATTACCGATCGGTTCACATTCGATGATGGGTTGCGCGTAAAGCGTCTGGCTGCCGAGCAGCAAAACAACAAGCGCGGTTTGCGCGGAAAAAATTTTCCAATGCATGATAGTCCCCCTCTGGTTCAAACATTCGAGCTCTCCGATGATGCCAAGGCCTGAATTGGTGAGCAACAGCACCAGACTGCGCGAATCACTTCTACGGGATAAGGTGTCAGACTCTACGGGGGTGCAGATAGCCTTGCTTCCAGATTGGCTCGCAAGTCATCCATGCCTACGCCAATTGTCTGTAACCAGGCCCCTGTGCCCGCCGCCTGGTGGCGTTGATGCGCGTAGCCTTCGACAATAGCCCCTGAACCCAAACCGGCGACCTCGGTGGCAAACGCCAATTCGGACTGAAACTCGATCTTCAACGCCCAAAAGCCAGGCGTAAACCAAGCCCAAAACTTCTTGATATCCGCATCCAGCGTGATGGCATCCTCTTGCGGGGTTTGCACTACCTCATAGCCGCTGTTTTGCAAGGCAAGGGTGATGTTCTCTCGAACAACATCCACCACGGTTCTCTCCTCCGGCAGCAAGATGTCACCCATCGCTTTACCGAACGAATTGCGCTTGCGTGCTATGGCGCGCGCCTTAAGTTCCACGTTATCTATCTGCCCATCTTTAAGTGAAGGTATCGAAGGGTCCGGTGGCTTCAACGCAAAAACACGGCTGTCCGTTATCTGACCGACATAAACCTTGCCGCGATACTCAACATCTGGCGCCACGGACGTGGCCTGCTCCGGCTCATCAACCGAAAGGTCCACAACCCCTCGGGTCGTCGCGCAGCCAGCTAAGACCAGCACCGACAGAATCCAGAAACTACGACTGATCAGCATAATTCTCTCCCTGAAAACATTCGATTCTAGGGGGCGATGAAAAGATCCGCCACTCAATTGCGGTGCGTAAATTTCTTGTTGACCTTAGCCCCGACGTAAAGGGTTGAGAACCTCAACTTCGCTTCCAATCGCGGGGTTGTTGGTTGTTAAGTGTTGCAAACACATGAAGCAACGTCTGATTCCAGCTGCGTAATATGCTCTCGGCAACATCCGCCGGGAAGGGTGTACCAAAACCCCTGCGGCCACACCCTCTGTGACAATACGTCCGACAAGCGGCAGCGAAAGTTCGGTGCTTTTTTCGAGCAGCTTGGCCACCAGCACCGAATCGCCGGTCTGATGAATTTGCATCAACAACCTGCGTAAGAGGGTCGCTGCTTGTGGTCTTCGGGTTTTGATGAGCCCGTCAGGCTCCGGCAAGAGCACGCTCCTTAACCTCATTGCCGGATTGGAGCCACCAAACGAAGGCAAGATCGCAACGCTTAGGGCGTTGGGATTTAGGCGCCTGTCCGTGCTGGTTGCCGTGCTTGCGGAATGTACGATTCTCAGTTTGTGCGGATCTGCGCTTGCCCTGACCGGCGTATTTTTGCCGCTCAATGGTCAAACCTTGTCGACCGTAGCAGCCGATACCACCAGCGGCGCGCAGGTGGCATTTGAATTCGAAGTGATCCAACACACCATTGGCAGCGCCGGCGGGTTGGCGGTATTACTGGGTGTCACTGGTGGACTCATTCCTGGTATCGCGGCGATTCGCATGCCATTGCCGTTAGCATTACGTTAAAGCAGATCGGTATCTTGGCGGCATTCCGCTAGAATCCTGCACACATACTCTTTTAGAAGTAGCCCATATCCAGAAGGGGCTACCTAAATTGCGCAGGTAAGTTATGACGCTTTTGTTTCGCACCCTCTCTATAGCCGCGCTGTCTGTCACGCTAATGGCGTGCGAAGGTCCATTTGGGTTTATGTCCGGCGACGAACTGTCCGGATCTGTTGCGGAACCACCTGCCACCTGGCAGTTTGATGAAGACTACGGTTTTGCGGAATTAGAAACTCGCCCGGAAGACCCGTACTCGATTAATCTCGCTTACGTTCAATTGAAGGGTCAGCTCTACATTTACGCAGGTGATACGCGCACTAACTGGGTGCAGCACATTGAACAAAACCCGCTGATTCGCTTCCGTTTGAACGAGACGATTTATCCGGTACAGGCGGTGCGTGTAAACGACCAGGATGAGCTGACGGCGTTTGCCGTCGAGTGGACCAGCCGCTCAGTGTTTCAAAGGGATCCATTGCAGTTTGAAGAGGTCTGGCTGTATCGCTTGGAGGCTCGAAAACCGACTGCAGATCCAAACGCTGATGACGAGGTCTGAATTAATCCTCGTCACACCGAGCCTTGCATGCGAGGCGCTGGATGAATAACAAATCGGGCGACGACCTGTTTGCCACCGGCGGAGGCTTGGATCTCGCCCGCGAACTGCAATCAGACCACGACGCGGATTTTATCGGGCGTCCACTGGGCGGATATACGGTAACGGGTCTCATCGCGCGCGGCGGTATGAGCCGCGTCTACCGAGCGGAACGCAGCGACGGCAGCTTTGAGCGTGAAGTGGCAATCAAGGTATCTGCTGGCGCTGCTATGAATGACGAAATGCGGCGTCGCTTTGCCATTGAACAAGGTGTTCTGGCTGGCCTCAACCATCCCAATATCGCACAACTGTTCGATGTGGACGTCACCGACGAAGGCTGGCCATACATCGTCATGGAACTGATTAATGGAGAATCGATAGATCAGTATGTAGAGCATCAGCAGCAGCCGCTAGCACAACGCGTGCAGCTGTTACTCGACGTGGCCGACGCCATCGAATACGCCCATGCCCGTCTGGTTGTTCATCGGGACCTGAAACCCTCCAACGTGATGGTCGACAGCACCGGCCGGCCGAAGCTGCTCGACTTTGGTATCGCCAAGCTCCTCGAGCAGGACGCCACTGAACTGACGCAGGCCGGTGCGATGACACCGCGCTACGCGAGCCCCGAACAGCTGCTACGCAAACCGGTTACCGTCGCCTCAGACGTCTACCAATTTGGTTTGCTGGCGTTCGAAATCCTCACCGACAAGCCCATCAACGCCCACGAGACGATCACTGAAGCCATCGAGCGTGCCGCTAAAGAACAGCCACTGGTGCTGGATTCGACAGCCGCGCAGTCTTTACCGCGCGAACTAAGGCTCGTCATCGAACAATGCCTGCGGGTTGCGACCGACGAACGTTACGCCAATGTCGCCGCACTAAAGGCGGACCTTCAGGCGTGGCTGAGCGGCTATCCTGTAACGGCGGTTGGACAGGGATCCGGCTATCGGCTGCGCAAATTCATCAGCCGCAATCGGATGGCGACCGGCCTCTCAGCACTGCTGCTCGCAACCATCGCCATTGGGGTCACCACATACACGTTGTCCGTGGGGGCGGCCAGGGACGCCGCGGAAGCAGAACGCGACGAAGCCGACCGCCAGCGGACCATCGCCACTGAGTCATTACGTTTCCTCGAGTCGATGTTGAACAACGCCGACCCCAATATCTCGCAACGCGGCGACATCACCATTCGTGAAGCAGTGGACGCTTCGATCGAACGTGTTGGTGAGCGTTACACAGGCCGACCCGAAGTACAGGCGCGTGTCTACGCCACGGTGGCGCGTGTTTATGAATCACTGGGTGACTTTGCGCGTGCCGAAGAGCTGGCTCATCTCGCGCAAGCAGCCACGGTAGAAGGTTACGGACATGGCAGCCCGGAGTACTTCGCAGCCCGCAATCAGGTGGTAGGGGCTCAGGTTAAACAAGGCGACTATGAGCGCGCGAAGCAAGCGTACGAAACGATAATCGCGGAGATGCAGGAGACGCTTGGTGCTGACGCGCATCAGACCATCAGGGCGATGAGTGGCCTGGCTTTCACACACTACTATCTCGGCAACGTCGACCAGTTCGCTGAAATCAATGAACAGGTACTCGCGTATTCAGCTGAAGCACTGGGCGAAACGCACATGCTTACCCTCGATACGGTCTATAACGTCGCTATCACGCGAATCAACAATGGGCGTTATGAGGAAACCATCCAGCTGGTTGAACCCTACCTGGCGGCAGCAGAGGAACGATTCGGACCCGGTCATGCCACCACATTGCACCTGTTGACGATTCTCGGCAATGCGTACGGTTATTCCGGCGACCTGGAAGAAGAATTGCGCATTCGCGAACGCCACATGGAGCGCGTCACCCAGAGCTTTGGCGACCATCATCTGGAAGTTGCCGTATCCCTCATCAATATGTCCGCCGTGCTCTCGGATCTGGAGCGGCATGAGGAAGTTGAACCCCTATTGGCCCGCGCCTTGGAAATCCGCGCCAGTGTATTCGGTGAGGATCACCCGGAAACGCTGTCGACCCGCGTCAACTTGGCGGTGCATCGTGCGCGCTATGGCCTTAAGGAGAGTGCGTTCGAGGAACTTGAGGACACTATCGCCCTGCAATCGGAGCTGTTTGGTCCAGACCACCACGCCACGGTTGCAGCCCGCATGTACAAGGCAGAAGTCATGTTGCTCAACGACATGCGAGGCGCCGCGCAAGTCGTGGCAGAAGACATTGCGCTGGCGAAACGTGTGCTCGGCGAGAACCATCCGGAACTTGCGCGGGTGATTGAATCGATTGACAGTATTATTGCCGAGCGAGGCGACGGTTGAGTGCATGACATTGAAGTTATACGGCAAAGGCGGACGTTCGTTCAGGTGCCTGTGGATGCTGGAGGAAGCGGGTATTGCGTATGAACATGTCTTAGTGGATTGGGCAGCCGGTGAATCGCACACTGCCGAGTTTTTGGCGATCAACCCAAACGGCAAAATCCCAGTGCTGGTCGACGGCGAGCTTCAATTGTTTGAATCCCTCGCCATCAACTACCACCTGGCACGCCACCATGCCTCAGACCTGTGGGTCGACAACAGCCACGATGAATCCCTTGCCTTACAGTGGTTAGCTTGGGGTATGGGAGAGCTAGAAGGGCCTCACGATGCCGCCAACCGTGACCAGAGCGACATCCACCACGAACGGCTCGATGTTTCACTGAACGCGTTGCGCCAAACGCTTGCCGAGCGCACATTCATGCTCGGTGACACGTTCACTGTAGTGGACCTCAACACCGCAAGTCTGCTGCTGCGCCCGCAATATCGAAAAGTTGCCCGCGACGATGCAACACTAGGCACGTGGTTTCGAGCCTGCACCACACGTCCCGCGTTACAGCAGGCCATGGCACGACCGCAATAAATTGTGGCCAGTGGTAGCTGGCGCCCAGGCGTTAAAAGGCTGCTGTTAGATGCAACCGGACTATAAGGGGTCCCCGCCCAATACCGCCGGTGTTTCGCAGTAAGTAGTAAGGATGTAGCGCTGATGTTCTCCGATACGCTCGGTCAGCGCCTCCGCGATAATCGGATGCTGCCCGTTCATCGCAAAATACTTCATCATGCCTTTATTCTGCTGAGTAAGCGGCATGATCTCCGCCGACGGCGGCAACACCGACATGCTCATGGTGGCCCAGTAGACATCCGCCGCGGTGACGGCATCGCCAACCAGGTAAGGCGAACCGTTTTGTTGCTGAGCGGCCAGGCGACGATCGATCACCTTGAGCGCCTCAGCCACTTTGCCCGGTGCAGCCGCGCTGGCGGCTTCACTGTAACCATACTTCTGCGCCAAGGGGCTATCGGCCATGATGCGCATGTTCCACACCAAACCATCTTCCCCAAGCACCACCGCACACAGACCAAACACTTCCACACGCTGTTCGAAATCATCCGGGATCAGCTTCGGGGTGCCCGGCGCGCCGATCCGCTCCGCCAGCGCCAACTGCTCTATCCAAACGTTTCGCGGCCGCTCCTCATCGTGGAACATGGTTGGAATGCTGGTTTGACTGGTGAGTTCATACAGCCGTGCCTGTCGGTCTTCTCCAGTGGCTTTGTCTACCCCCATCATTGGGTGCAGAGCGCGGACGAGCGGCACCCCTTTTACGTGGCAGATGTTCTTTAGTGCTTCGGCGTACATTGCGGGAATCCCCGGAATAAACGTCACCCGCGTACCGGCGGTCATCGCGGCGGCTTCATCCAACGTGATAAATTCTGGCGCTGACGTTCCTGCGTCACTCATGTGTATTCCCCAACCTCTATGAACTTAACCGCCAATTATAGAGAATAGTCGCTGTTAAAGCTGAAAGGTACGGAAGTCATGCTGTCTCGACTCGATTTTGGATTCCCCCGCCGATCCTTCTACCAACTCATCTACCGATCTTTCTGCCTATCTTTCTGCCGATCCTTCGGCCTATCCTTCTATCTCAGCATCTGTCTATTCATCTGCGGTGCGACGCTCGTCACGCCATCTACCGCCGTCGCTGTTGAGGAACGCACGGTGGGGCAACACGTTGACGACGCCACCCTGTCGACATCGGTGAAATACTACCTGGCGCGCGCGGACGGTGTGCCGTTCGGATCGATCAACGTGGAGGTGCACAAAGGATACGTACAGCTGAGTGGGTTCATCCACAAACGTACCCAAAAAGAAGCCGCCCTGGCCGCCGCCGCAACGGCGCAAGGCGCCACAGGCGTCAACGACGGCTTGGTGCTGACTGAAATTCCTCGCACGCTGGGTCACTTCATCGACGACCAGACCATCCAGGCGAAATTGAAAACCAGAATTGGTGAAACCCTTGGCGTGACCACGGCGGTAGCGGTGGTGACCCACGTTCGCAACGGCGAAGTCATCGTGGCAGGTTTTGTCGACAGCGCAGACGAGCGCGCGGCGGTGGTCAACACCGCCCAAAGCATCAGCGGCGTGGAAAAAGTTTATAACCGGATCCTGCTGCGCGATAGCAGGTAGCCAATCTACAAACGAGCCAAGAGAACCCCCAATGGATTTCACACCCACCGAAAGATCTGCCGAGATTAAAGACGGCGTCATGGATTTCATGGACAAACACGTCTACCCCATGAACAAACACTATCAGGACATTGCGCACAGCGAGCGCCGCAACCACGCGGACGCGCTGGCCTTTGTCGACGACCTCCGCGCCCAAGCCAAAGCGCTGGGTTTGTGGAACTTGTTCTTTCCGCACCTGCGTGAGGACGAGCCTGGCACCGGCTTGACCAATTTTGAGTTTGCGCCGATCTTCGAGGAAATGGCCAAGCTGCCCTGGGCGCCGGAGGTATTCAACTGCAACGCCCCGGTTACCGGCAATATGGAGCTGCTTGGTGCTGCCGCCAATGAAGCGCAACGGCAGAAATGGCTGTTACCGCTACTCGAGGGTGAGTGCTATTCCTGCTTTGCAGCCACCGAGCCGGAGGTCGCCTCATCTGACGCCACTAACTACCAAACCACCATCGTGCGCGACGGTGACGAGTACGTAGTCAATGGCCGCAAGTGGTTTATTTCCCTCTCCATGCACCCGAAGTGCCGCTTCATGATTCTGATGGGTAAAACCAACCCCGAAAACCCAAACCGACACAAGCAACACGGCGTCATTATCATTCCGTTAGACACACCCGGTGTGCAGATCCTGCAGGACGCCACGGTGATGAACGCCTATCACACCGGCGGGCATCCGGAGATTTTGCTGGACAACGTGCGTGTGCCGGCGGAAAACCTGTTAGGCGAACCCGGCGATGGTTTCGCCATCATGCAAAAACGCATGGGCCCCGGCCGCATCCACTACGGTATGCGCTGCGTGGGGATGGCTGAGGTGGCACTTGGATTGTTGATGTCCCGGGCGAAACAACGGGTGGCTTTCGGCAAGCACCTCTATGAACACGGCAGCGTGGCGAACGACATCGGTCGCTCTCGCATCGAGATCGACCAAGCCAGATTGCTGTGTATGCACACCGCCAAAGCGCTGGACGAAAAGGGACCGAAGGGTGCGCGCAAAGAAATTGCCATGCTCAAAATTGTCGGTACCGAGCTGCTGCAAAATGTCTCCGAGCGTGCCCTACGCGTGCACGGCGCCATGGGGGTATCCGATCAAACACCGTTGGCCTCCTTGTTTGGTCTCGGCATGCACTTGAGCATCGCCGACGGCCCTAGTGAAGTGCACTTACCGGGCATCGCCAAGATGGAGCTGCGCAACCACGACCCGCTTGATTTCGAGCGGTATTACGACATCCCGCTGCGTTAGTCCCACTGCGATAAGCCCACTGCGTGAGGCCCACTACGATAGTCCCGCTACCGGCGGGTATACCTTAAGCTTGGGCAGGCTGCCGGTAGTTCAACAAGCGTGCGTCACGCCGCTCAATGTGGGCACGCATGCGTTGCTGGCGTTTGCGCGTTAGCGGGTAATTCCACAGCAGCGGCAGCGCCACACAGGCCAGTGCCGCAGGTACGATGCTGTACATGACCGCCACCGACATTAATGCTGTCGGAGAGTTGGTTTCAATGGCCGGATCAAAGCCCATGTAGGCAACGCCCGCGGTCGCCACAAACACACCCAACGCAGTGGCGCCTTTGTTGATCATGCCCCATAAGGAAAAATACAGCCCGGTGCGTTGGTCGCGCGTGCGCGCGGTGTCTATATCGATGATGTCTGCCGCCATCGAGGCCGGTATAAATACCAGCGAGCCAATGGCGGAACCTTTGAGCACCATAAACAACACAAACCAGCCAAAGTCATCTGGCCCGAGGAACGGAATGAAGGCGCTCCACAGCGACAGCCAGCCGATGCCGAGTACGACCGTGCGGTGTTTGCCGAGCTTCTCCGAGATGCGCAACCAGAACGGGATGGCGATGGTGCTGGACACGTAGTACGCCAGCACAAACAGCGCGTAGGTCTCAAACGGTTGCTCCATCACCCGACGCACAAAAAAGAACGACAACGTCGCCGTCATGCTGATTGCGACCATGAAAAAGGCAAAGCTGATGACCAAGCGGCGGAACGGCCCGTTGCGCCATACAATCTTCAGGCCGTGCTTCCACCCAATCGCTTGCTTGGCGGTGCGTGCTTGTGGTTCTGGCACCAAACCCATGGCCGGCATGGTCAGCAGCGGTAACACGATGAGCACCACCACCGCTATACCCAGCAGGGCGTTCTCAGCACCCGGCATCGCAAACGCAAACGCAATGGCAATGGGGATGAGCAGCGCCATCATGGTGCCGCCGTAACCAAACGCCTCACGCCAGCCGGTCACTTTTGAGCGCTCGTCGTAGTCAGGCGTGAGTTCCGCGCCCCAGGCTCGATAGGGTAGGTCCATCAAGGTAAAGCCCAGATACAAAGCGCTGATCCAGACAAATAGATAAAGATTGCTGATGCCTTCACCACCCAGCATGCCCCACACCGCAATGGCAAAGCTGCTGTCAGGCACAAACAACATCCACAGCGACAGCATCATGACCGGCATGCCAAACACTATCCAGGGTTTGCGGCGGCCGAAGCGGGTGCGCCAGCGATCGGAGAAAATGCCGATCATTGGATCGGTCACCACGTCCGTCAAACGCGACAAAGCAATTAAGGTGCCAACCGCGGCAAGCGACAGGCCCAGGTTTTCCGAGTAGAAAGCGGGGATGTACAAGGCAATCGGCAGTCCCACCACCGACAGCGGCAAGTTGACCATGCCATACAACGTCATGCGTAGGCGCCCAACTCTGGAATTGCTGTTGTTCATGCCAAACCTCCCAGCCTCGTCTGAAGAGCAAGGCACGAATATCGCGCAGGGGATTGTCAGGCACCAACAGATGCTTTCGATTCGAAGCGCAGAATTTACCGACCTTTCCTTTTAAGGGGAATGATAAGGGGCCTGAAATTAAGGGGAAAGAAAATATCGAACAGCAGGCCTGCCGCTTTAAGCGTCTGGCCGAGGCTTAGTCTGCCGGTTTGGCGAGATTCGCGAGCGCCGCCTCCCCCATTATGGGGTTGGTGCCGGTGACGATGTTCTCCGCGCGGGTCGTGATCATCTCCCCAAAGTGATCGTGCGTGAGGATGTAGAGCCGTTCTGCACGAATGGCATCAAACACAATCTCGGCAATTTCGGCAGGCTGCATACCCTGGCGTAGGATCTCTTGAAACAACGCCATACGTTGCTCATCTTCCGGCGTCAGTACCGGCGGTTCTGCGTCGTTGGTGAGCTCTTGCGGTCGATTGCGGCCGCTGTTGATGATGTTGGTGTTGACAAACCCGGGGCACAGCACCGAACAATCAATCTGCGCACCTTCGGCGTTGAGGTCCACGGCAAGGTTTTCCGTCAGTGCAACCACGCCATGTTTGCTCACCGAGTACAGCGCGTTGGTGCTGCCCCCGATCAGACCGGCGACGGATGCGGTATTGACGATGTGGCACGGTTCATTTTGCGCAAGCATCTGCGGCACAAAAACCCGCAGACCGTGGATGACACTCCACAGGTTAACGCCCAGGACCCAATCCCAGTCTTTCTGCGTGGCAGTCCAAGAGTTGCCACCTCCGCCGACACCGGCGTTGTTAAACAGCAGATGTACACCGCCCAGCTTCTCCACTGCTTCCTCGCAGACTTTGCGCAACTCCGCCTCGACAGCCACGTTGGTCACTATGGGCAGCACTTGGTTGTTGGTGGTCGCCTGCAGCTCCGCAGCCACGCCTTCAAGCACCGCCTCTTCAATGTCCGCCATCACCACGTGCATGCCTTCGGCGATACATTTTTCAGTGAGGGCTTTGCCGATACCGCTGGCTGCCCCCGTGATGACCGCTACCTTGCCTGCAAAATCCTGCATGGAGTTCCCCTGAAAAAAGCGCGAAGTATAGCAGAGCCGATCCTCTATCGCGGCAGCGTGGGCGACAGATCAGGGTGGATCGATCCACCCGCCTACCAGCCCGGCGTAGTAGCCGCCATCCACAGTGAGTTCGACGCCATTCAGCCACCCACAATCACCCAACAGCAGATACTCGGCCACCGCAGCGACATCGTCGGGCTGCCCGGCCCGACCGCTCGCATCCACAATATAGTTAAATTTGTCTTCACCGAGCATGGATCGAAACGCCGGAGATAACCGCGTTTCAACAATACCCGGGTTAATACAATTCACACGTATGCCGCGATCCCTTCCCAGACCTACGGCGCGATAGGTATAAGCCGCAGCGCACTGTTTGGAGAACTTGTAGGCCTCGGCGTGCCACAGGGGTTCGTTTTCTGCCAACCAGCTTAAGCCGGTTTCATAGTCCCCAGTGTCGAGCAGGGCATCCACCGCCGCCTGATTGTCCCGCCAATCCCTCCCGGCGCTGGAAGCGACAATCACCATGCTGCCGGCATCACGCACTCGAGGCATCAGCTGCTCGACAAGTAAACGAACGCTCAAGAAATTGATCGCCATAACCTGTAAGTCCGCCACGACCCCGGGTGCCACCCCAGCCACGTTTACAAACCCATCGATGCTGGCGGGCAATTCCGCTACAGCGCGCTCCACCGCAGCAGGGTCGGCAAGATTACAGCGGACCGCTGTGACGTCCCCAGGCGCATGATCGACCACGTCCAAGTTCCAGACGTGGCAGCCCTTCGTGAGCAACCGAGCAACGACGGCAGCACCAATACCTGAACTTCCGCCGGTGACTACAATATTTGCCGACATGTTTACCTCAAACTCCAACAGATCGACCCACGATGGCCTGGGCCTACATCATGCTATTCTACCGTCGAAGCACTTTCTACAACTGAGCTATCGCGACCCACGACCGACAAATGGCTGACGAACTCATCCAACTCACCGCCAGCGATGCCGCTTCGCTGATCCGTCAGCGCAAGCTTTCACCCTTGGAGCTTGTGGATGCCTGCATTACCCAGATCGAAGCCGCCAACCCCAACTTAAACGCGGTAATCACCACTTGCTTCGAGCGGGCCAGGCAAGAGGCAGCCGCCATGGTCATCAGCAATGATGAGGCGTTGCGGCCACTGGCCGGTGTTCCCGTGCTGATCAAAGACAACCAGTTAACCGAAGGTGTCGCCACCACTTTAGGCAGTGCCATCTATCGCGACCGCATCCCTGACGCAGACGCCGGTATCGTCAAACGCCTACGCAACGCCGGTGCCATCGTCCTCGGCAAAACCAACATCCCTGAATTCAGCATTGGCGCCAACACCACCAATCCGCTGTTCGGCACCACCTGCAACCCCTTTAATACAAACCTCACCTGCGGCGGCAGTTCCGGCGGCAGCGCAGTAGCGGTGGCTGCCAATATGGCCCCCCTTGCGAGCGGCTCCGATCATGGCGGCAGCCTGCGCATACCCGCCAGCTATTGCGGTGTGGTTGGCTACCGCGCTTCTCCGGGTGTGGTACCCAACGAAGAGCGCACCACACCTTCCACCCACTACAGCCTGCAAGGACCCATTACTCGAAGCGTTGAAGATGTATCGCTGATGCTGTCAGTCATTGCTGAGCGTAACCTCGGCGGCAGCCGCGACCCGATGGCGTTCCCCTTGGATGCCAGCCAATTCCGCAAACTCGAAGAGGTAGATTTGGGCAGCCTGCGTGTCGCCGTGAGCACAGACCTGGGTGGTTTGCTGGTATCACAAGCCAATCAACAGGCATTCACCAAACGCGTGGAGCAATTCAGCAGGTTGTTCAAACGCTGTGACTGGCATGACATCAGTCTGGCAGACGCACCCGCGGTGGACTGGCTGCTGCGTCAGGATGTGTTTGTGACCCAGTATTTTGATCAAGCCAGCGACTGGCCAACTGACATGAATCCCAACGTGCTGGCCACTTACAACACCGCGCTTAAAACGCCCATGGCAGACATTGCCGCGGCGCGGCGCCAGCAGTTGGAACTGATCAACAGATGCCAGGCTCTGTTTACGGAATATGACCTGCTCATCACCCCCGGCATGAGCGTACCGCCGTTTCCCCATGAGCAGCTATACCCGGAAATCATCGACGGCAAGCCTGTTGAAAACTACATGGGCTGGCTCGGGTTAACCGCGTCGCTCACGGTGGTGGGCCATCCCGTCATCATGGTGCCGGCGGGATTGGACGAAGGTGGGTTACCGTTTGGGTTACAAATTGTGGGTCCCATGTATGCGGACCACCGTTTGTTGTCTGCCGCCCACCATATTGAGCAAGCCTTTCAACAGGTGGATTTGCTACGTCGGCCAATGTGCGAGGCGGCACACACTTGAACAAAAGCTTTGTCGTATTGGCACTAATACTTGTCGTCGGAGGCTGTGGCGACCCCATTGGGTCAGCGTGTAAATTTACCGGCAGCGGATTTACGGCCAGCGATAACTGTCGTTATCGGTGCCTCGAACACCGTAGCATCAATTGCCCCGACGGCAGCGAAATCAAAGGCCCCAAAATCTGTAGTGGTGCGCGGCAATGTGATCCCGGCGGTTGCACCATAGGCCAGGCGTGCTACCACGTGAGCGATCCATTTAATAAAGAGAGCTATTGCCTGCCGGTTAACCTATGCGGCGATCTCTCGGCAGAAGAGATTGCACAGTGGGAGTTAGGGAGCAAAACTGCCTCGGATAAGCTCATAGCGGAATGGCAGGCGAAAAAGCAAAAAATCCAGAAAACGGTGCCGACATCGGCGGCTGATACGGATCCTGTTCCTGACTAGTGCTCATCTCTCCCCAACTCTCCCCATCCTCTCCCCATCTCTCTCCCAATGGGGGTGCAGTGAACTAATCCCCGTTTCATGAATCCTACCAATGGACCAAAGACGCGGAGCTCAGAGCATCCATTGAACCTCTTCAAACTGTCTAGGGAGCTTTTGAGACTTATTCAGAGGCTCCCTAGCCCACTCATTGGGCTGATCACCCTGTGCATCGCAGTCAGCGCCCATGCCGCACCCAAGGCTGAACTTTGGCCCATTTGGGATCAAGCCGGGGAACAGACCGGCATTGACCACAGCCAGTGGCAAGCTGTGTTAAATACCCACGTCAGCAGCGATGCGGATGGCGTGAACAAAGTTAATTACGCCGCGCTGCGTGAAGGTGATAGGAAAGGCGAGGGAAAAGGCAATAGAAGCAATCTCGATCAGTACATCGCTTACCTATCATCCCTAGATCCAAGGGTTTACACCCGTGACGAGCAAATGGCCTATTGGATCAATTTCTACAACGCGTTGACCATACAGCTGGTCCTAAACTATCCAAAGAAAGGTTCGATTCTGAGAATGGGGCAGCGTTTCTTTTCTATTGGACCCTGGGATGATGCGGTCGCCACGGTTGCAGGCGAATCTGTCACGTTAAACGATATTGAACACCGTATATTACGCCCCATCTGGCAAGACCATCGCATTCACTATGCTGTGAACTGCGCAAGCATCGGGTGCCCTAACTTAGCCCAACAAGCGTATCAACCAAACACACTTGAGGCGCAGTTGGCAGCGGCGGAAAGCAGCTACCTCACCCATCCCCGAGGTGTGTCCATCGATAAGAGAACAGTCACGCTCTCTACCATCTTCAAATGGTATCGCTCGGATTTTGGCGCTACGGAGTCGGATGTTCTGGACTATGTCAGCGAACATCACGCGGGTTTACGAACGCTGCGAGAAGATGAGGGCCGGGTAAAAGTGCGCTACGACTATGATTGGGCACTGAATGCCACTCACCCAAATTAGGGAGCCTCTGCATAAGTCTCAAAAGCTCAGAGGCACTGGCGCGTGGGCTGGCAAGGCGGCGCTCGCAGGAAATGTAGGCACCTCTTCAAGAGCGCC
>JANQKS010000100.1 GCA_028281005.1 Pseudomonadales bacterium | reverse complement strand
GGATATTGCGACGAGCAATGACGCAGTTAGCGTAAAGCTGGCGATCTCCCACAGGGCGGGTCTGTGGGGTCCTTGGGCGTTGTTGGCGCACCTTGATGGGCCCAACCCCACCGGCGGTACGCCGTCTAGCCCAAAAACCCCACAAACCCGCTGATCCTAAGTTATAAAGTGGTTTGAGCACTAGGTACAGCGCTTAGTTTCAGTGGGTGGTGACGTCTGTGTCACTCTGCTGCTGACGCGCTTGTTGCACTGCTTGCGCGTACAACACTTCAAAATTAACCGGCGCCATATGTAGTGCTGGGAAGCCGCCTCGCGTCACCAGGTTATCGAGGTTTTCGCGAATGTAGGGAAACAGCGCATTCGGGCAGGCAATACCCAGTACCTGCTGCAGTTGCGCCTCGGTGGCACCCTCCACTACAAAAATACCCGCATATTGGATTTCTACGACGAAGGCCACTTTGCCGTCCTCCCGGCTGGAGGTCACCGTGGTGGTCAGCACCACTTCGTGACGATTGTCGCCTAGGCTATTGGTGCGCGTATTGATGTCGACCTGGGTTTTAGGCCGCCATTGCTGTTGTGCAAAGATGCTCGGGGAGCCCGGCGATTCAAACGAGGCATCCTTAAGATACAAACGCTCAATGCGCAGTTGCACCTGATTAGACGGCGCCTCGCCGGCTGGTGCGTCGTTGTCGGTTTCGCTCATATAGATCTCACTAAACAAGTCAGTTGGGCGGTTCGTGCCTTACATAGCACCACCGTGCAGCATGGCACCACAACCCCAGCGGCGTTCTCAGGCTTTCACTACCGGCAGATTTTGTCCACGCCATTCGGTGATGCCGCCGCGCAGACGGCTGACGTTTTCGAACCCGGCCTTTTTCAGCTGGGTGCCTGCTGCACCGGCGTGTTGCCCCATCTTACAAGCGATGACGATGGGTTTGCCTTCATGTTTCTTCAGCTCATCGATACGGGCTTCTAAGCTGGCATAGGGAATGTTGATCGAATCCACAATATGGCCGGCATCAAACTCGGCTTTGTCGCGAATATCGAGGACTAACGCACCTTGGTTGTTAACCAAGTTAACGACTTCTTGAGCGCCGAGGGTAGCGCCACCTCGCGTCATTTCATTGCGAATAAACAGCGCCAGCAGCACCACAAAGGCGCCCACTAAGATTGGATGATTGGCTATAAAGGTGAACAGTTGTTCCATGTTCTTCTACACGCTGGCCGTTGGAAAACCGCGCGATTATACACACCGAACAGGACGATTTTTGCTAGAATTCCTACCCCTTTTGGAGTTGCAAGCTGCGCTTGCTCGAGCGGCGCAGGATTCAAGCAACATCCACCTGTGAATGTCGAACAAGAGATTTCTGATATGCGTCAAGTCAGTTTGTTAGTTGTCCTCGACGGGTTCGGATATAACGAAGACACCGCCCACAATGCCATTGCCCAAGCAAAAACGCCCCATTGGGACAGTCTGTGGCGTGAGCAGCCACACACCCTAATCTCGGGCTCCGGCGAAGACGTAGGTCTGCCGGCCGGACAGATGGGAAATTCCGAAGTGGGGCATATGAACTTAGGTGCCGGCCGGGTCATCTACCAAGACTTCACCCGCATCAACCGCGCCATTGCTCAAGGCGAGTTCGTCAACAACCGCACCATCAACGCCGCTTTCAAAAAACTCGACAAAAGCGGCGGCGCGCTTCACATCATGGGTTTGCTCTCCCCGGGTGGGGTGCACAGCCACGAAGAGCAACTATTTGCGCTGATACGCGGCGCTGCGGAGCGGGGCATCGGCAACATCTATCTGCACGCCTTTTTGGATGGCCGCGACACCCCGCCGCGCAGTGCGGAAGCTTCTATACGCGCAGCCGAAGCGCTGTTTGCTGAGCTGGGTACCGGGCGCTTGGTGAGTCTGGTTGGTCGCTACTACGCCATGGATAGAGATCAGAACTGGGACCGCATCGAGCGCGCCTACAACTTGGTGGTGCGCGGCGAAGCGCCTTTTCATGCGACCGATGGTGTACAGGGTTTACAGCAAGCCTACAAGCGCGACGAGGGTGATGAATTTGTGCAACCCACCGCCATCCATAACAGCGACGAAGTACCGGTCTCGATGCAGGCCGAAGACGTCGCCATTTTTATGAACTTCCGCGCCGACCGCGCGCGCCAACTGACTCGGGCCATGACCGAGGCGGATTTCTCCGGTTTCGAGCGGCGCAGTATGGTACCGCTGACGGAGTTTGTCACGTTAACGCGCTACGCGGACGACATTGATCAACCGTGTGCATTTGACCAACAGAAATTTACCAACACCTTAGGCGAGTACCTGGCCAAGCTGGGCAAACGTCAGCTGCGCATCGCGGAAACAGAAAAATACGCCCACGTGACGTTTTTCTTCTCCGGCGGTGTGGAAAAACCTTACAGCGGTGAAGACCGCGTATTAGTGCCGTCGCCTAAGGTGGCCACCTACGACCTCAAACCCGAGATGAGCGCCATCGAGGTGACCGACAAACTGATTGAAGCCATACAATCTCAACAATACGACGTAATTGTGTGCAACTATGCCAACGGCGATATGGTGGGCCATACCGGTAAGTTTGAACCTGCTTTGGCTGCGGTACGCACCTTGGATGACTGCCTGGGTCGTCTGCGCTCAACTCTCGAGGAAACCGGCGGACAGATGCTGATCACCGCAGACCACGGCAACGTGGAACAAATGCGCGATATCGAAAACAACCAAGAACACACCGCCCATACACATAACCTGGTGCCGCTGGTTTACTTCGGGCCGCAGCAAGTACATTTCGCCGAACGCGGGACCTTGGCAGACATTGCGCCGACCTTACTCGAACTGATGCATCTGGAGATACCGGCCGAGATGACCGGCCAATCTTTGGTCACCATCGACGCGTTACGGAGTGCATGAAGCGCCGCCACCGCTTGATCAACCAAACCCAAACTTTTAATCACGCTAAGGCACCTAAAAAGCAAGTCGGCGCCTTACTGGTTTGTATTTGCTTAGGCTTCAGCCCTAACGCACCCACCCAAGCAGCCGAGGCCAATCAGCAGCAAACTGCTGCCCAACTAAAACAAGTGGTCGAACAACTCAACGCGCTGGATGTGTGGTTTACCGAAGCGGAAAAAACGCGGGCTATTTGGCTGGTGGAGCTGCAGCGCGCCGACAATGACATTGCCCAGCTGAACCACCAGGTCGCAGACATCCGCACCCGCCTGCAGCTCACCGATGCCGAGCTGGCTACGCTGCAGGCACGGCAGACGGAATTGCAGATACAAAGACAAACTCAGGCCACCTTGATCGCCGAGCACGTTGGTGCCGCCTACCGACTCACGGGCCAAGATTTCCTTAAACAGCTCTTAAACCAGGAATCTCCCGACGAGTTTGCGCGCATGATTCGCTATCACCGCTACTTCAGCGAATCACGCTTGGCGGTTATGCAAGATTACCAAGCCACGCTGCTTGAGCTGGACGCGACCAATCAGCAACTCCTGGAACAACAAGCCCAACAACAAAGCCAGCAACAGCTGCTGGTGGGGGAGCAGCGTAACCTGTCCGGCGAGCGGCAAGACCGCGCCAAACTCATCGACGAATTGGACGTTGAAACGCAGAGCAAAACCGAAGAATACGAGCGGCTAAAGCGCGACCGCCAACGCTTAGAACAACTGCTGGCGGAACTGCGGCGGCGCGCCATTGAACTGGACGGCACCGCTTTTGCCCGCTCCAAAGGCAACTTACCGATGCCGGTCAAGGGCCCCATCCGCCATGCCTTCGGCGGTCAACGCGCGGACGGGAGGCTGCGTTGGCACGGCATCGACATCGCCGCCGACGAGGGCACACCCATCACTGCCATTTACCGTGGTCGGGTGATATTTGCGGACTGGCTACGTGGCTTTGGTTTGCTCACTATCCTAGACCACGGCAGCGACTATATGACCCTCTACGGCCACGCGGACGTACTGTATAAGAAAGTGGGCGACTGGGTGGAAAGCGGCGAAGTGATTGCCGGCGCAGGCAATAGCGGCGGTACCCGGGACAGCGGCATCTACTTTGAAGTGCGCCACAAAGGGGAACCCAAGGACCCCATCAGCTGGGTAGCGCGCTAGATCTGGCGGCTACTGTGAACTGCAACACGCGGACTACTTAACACTCTGCGCCACTCCAGCTGGGTTTTGCTGTCAAATGACAACACAACCTGAGACACTGAAGTGATGGTTTTGCGCCCTCTTACCCTCATCGGCATTATTGTGAGCATCGTCACAGGGATCTCGCTGGGCGTACTGGCACACCTCATGACGCGCGAGCAAAGCCACGCCAGCCCTGCGGGCACCTTGGGCAGCGCGTTGCGCCAGGTCAGTGAAAACTATGTGGAAGAGGTGAGCGAACAGGAACTGCTCGACCACGCCTTGCAAGGCATGATGCACCGCCTTGACGATCACTCCGATTTTCTCGACGTACGCGATTTCAACTCACTTAAAGAAAACACCAACGGCCAATTCGGTGGCATTGGTATCGAACTGGGCCTGGTGGACGACTACTTTACGGTCATCGCCCCCATCGACGGTACGCCGGCCGACAGTGCCGGCCTCGAAGCCGGCGATCGCATCATCGGCTTGGACGAAGCGCCGGTGAAAGGTCTGCTGCTGACCGAGTTGATTGATCAGTTGCGCGGCAAACCCGGCAGCACTGTGCGCTTGCGCATACAGCGCGAGAACGCCGACGAACCCCTGGACTTCGACATCACCCGTGCCGTCATTCAGGTCGCCAGCGTACGCGGCCGTTTGCTGGAACCCGGTTTTGGGTACGTGCGCATTTCCCAGTTTCAAACCTCCACCGGTAACGACCTGCTGGATGTATTAGAAGATTTGGAAGCAGAGGAAAACGCCCCACTGCAAGGTTTGGTGGTTGACCTGCGCAACAATCCCGGGGGTACGTTGCAGGCATCCGTCGACGTCGCCGACCATTTCCTAGAGGAAGGATTGATCGTTTACACCGAAGGTCGGCTGCGTTCCAGCTTCTCTAAATATCGCGCCACCAAAGGCGATCTGCTCGGCGGCATGCCGATCATTGTCCTCATCAACAACGGTTCCGCATCCGCATCGGAAATTGTGGCGGGCGCACTACAGGACCATGGCAGAGCCAAACTCATGGGTTCGAAGAGTTATGGCAAAGGATCTGTGCAATCGGTATTGCCTTTGAACGACCAACAGGCGATAAAGATCACCACCGCGTACTACTTCACACCGAAGGGCCGCTCCATCCACGAAAAGGGGATCGAGCCGGATTTCAGCTTCGAGGGGGACGAAGAAGTGCTGCTGGATGAAGCCGTGCAATTACTAAAAAGAGAAAGTGCAGAGATACTTCAAGCGCGCTTGTAACTTCTACACATTACTGGGGGTTTTTGGCATTAGCTGCTTGCTACACGGCACCACCGTGCTTGCAGCAGAGCTCGCCCTGGTAATTGATGACGTCGGTTATTCAAAATCCCGCGGCATGCGCGCCGCCGAGCTACCGGGCGCTATAACCCTGGGCGTACTGCCGTTTGCGCCGCACACCGCCAGCTTGATGCAGCACGCCGCCCGGCACGGCAAAGACGTCATTGTCCATCAGCCGATGCAAGCGCAGCCCGGACCCCATGTGCGCCGCGAGCAAGGCACTCTGACATTAGACATGGCGCCGCTGGAATTTGCCGCCACGTTTAGCGCTGCGTTGGACGCAGTCCCCAGCCGCGTGGGTGTTTCCAATCACACCGGCAGCTTGCTCACCACTTATCGCGCACCCATGCAACACTTGATGCGAGAGATCAGCCAGCGCGGCTTGTTTTTCCTCGACTCGCGCACCAGTGCCGACACCGTAGCGCTTACCGTGGCGCGCGAAGCCGGGGTGCCAGCCTTACGACGGGATGTATTTCTAGACCACGTACGCACACCCGCGGCCATTCATAACGCGTTCGATAAAGCGCTGCGGATAGCGCACCGGAAAGGGCATGCGGTGGTCATCGCACACCCGTACCGCATGACATTGAATTATCTAGAGAAGCGCTTGGCAGATTTACCAAACGGCGTGCAGACCGTCAGTTTGGCGGAGTTAGCGGCAAGACCAGCGGCACTTAAGCGAGCGGAGCCGCCAACAGTGCTTGCCCAGCCGCCAGGTCTAACGAACCTTCATATATCGCCCGGCCAGTAATGGCGCCAAACAGAAGTTGTTCGTGGCCGGCAAACGCCGTTTTTAAGGCCCCCAAATCATCCAGGCGGGTCACGCCGCCGGAGGCGATCACCGGCATTCCCGACGTTTGTGCCAACGACAGTGTCGCTTCGACATTTAAACCGCTCATCATGCCGTCGCGCTCAATGTCGGTATAAACCACGCCGGCAAGAGGCAACTCG
Organism: Pseudomonadales bacterium; assembly: GCA_028281005.1. GTDB lineage: Bacteria > Pseudomonadota > Gammaproteobacteria > Pseudomonadales > Azotimanducaceae > UBA4421. Next base: position 16,682 of record JANQKS010000100.1, on the reverse strand, counting down.
GCTGCGGCTGTAGCCAGATCCGCGGCCAACAGGCTGGAGGTGTTATCCCAACCGTCAGTGGCGACGCGGCCATTTCGCGCATCCAACCCAAACCACACTTGGTGTGGAAAGGCGTGTGCCACATCGGCTAAAAACTGTGGTTCTTCTATACCCTTGGTGCCGACTATCACCGCCGCCACCCCGGCCAGTAAATAGGCCTCAATCACTTCACGACTGCGGATCCCACCCCCTACTTGGACGGGGACTTCACCCATGGCGCCGACCATGGCTTTGATGAGGTCTCGATTTTTCGGCTCCCCGGCAAAGGCGCCGTCTAAGTCAACAATGTGCAGGCGTTGCGCGCCTTGGCTGCGCCAATGGGCGGCCATCGCCACCGGGTCATCGGAGAATACCGTGGCGTCGTCCATACGCCCCTGGCGCAGGCGCACACATTTACCCTGTTTTAGATCGATCGCGGGTATCAGGATCACGGCTTACAAGCTGCCCTTAGTCGACGGCACCAGACCCGCCATGCGTTCATCAGCCGTAAGCGCCATGCGCAGTGCCCGCCCAAACGCCTTAAACAGCGTTTCAGCCTGGTGATGCGCGTTGTCTCCTTTGAGGTTGTCCAGGTGCAGTGTGACCATGCCGTGGTTGACAAAGCCTTGAAAAAACTCACGCAGCAAATCCACATCAAAATCACCGATGCGCGCACGCGTGTAGTTCACCTCGTAAAACAAACCCGGGCGTCCGGACAAATCCACCACCACGCGGGACAGCGCTTCATCCAGTGGCACGTAGGCATGGCCGTAGCGATAAATCCCGGTCTTGTCACCGACCGCTTGGGCGAAGGCTTGGCCCAGCACAATACCCACATCTTCCACAGTGTGGTGGGCATCTATATCCAGATCCCCTTTTGCGGCGATGTGCAGATCTATCAGCCCGTGACGGGAAATCTGCGTCAACATATGTTCAAAAAAAGGCAGTCCCGTGGCTAACTCACAACTGCCATCGCCATCCAGATTAAGAGATATCTCGATTTGGGTTTCGCTGGTATCGCGTTTTACCGTCGCTGTGCGCGCATCGCTCATGTTGTTGCTCTTGGCTCGATGTGTTGGCTCAAAGTGGCGCGGATTCTACGCCGTTCCACACAAAGTTGCAGGGTACTGCTCGACAGTCGCCACGGCTGAGCACTCCCGCCAAGGAAAGGCATAACGCTCTGCAACGGAACGCTTTAGAGGCGATCCATGAGGCTGCCATGGGGCAGAAACTTGTTGGTGGTGTGGGACTTTATCCAGCGGGTGAGGGACGCATCGTAACTACCACGCTGCTTCAGCACTTTGACCAAAACGATCACCGGTGACTTGTCCCCAGCGCTCCAGCTGGAATAGCGCATCTCACCCAAGGTGAACACTTTGATGAGCCGCTCAATGAGCACTTCCGACTCAATCTCCTGGGCTTTTTCCGCCCAACCCGGGTGACTCGCCAGCGCCGCAAAACGCGCTGCCTCCAGCTCCGAAAGCGTAAGTTCTTCACCTTCAAAGCTTGCTGCATAGCTACACAGGTCGCGCAAAGCGGCTTCATCCATGGGATTACCCATCGCGCTTGGGTCAAAGGTATCTACCGCCATCTGGTTGTTTTTGCTCCTGGGACTCTGAGTGACATATGCGCGTCACACGCAAAGGCTAACCTACATTTATAGTACATTTAGGCCATTAACTTGACGCAGAAACCGGGTTACCATTGGCGTTACAAAGGGAATACACTGATAGACCGGCTTTGTGGTGCACAATAACCGAGTAGCTTAAAGGATATTAAGCACGCGGAACATCGCAAAGGCATAGCAAGGAAGGACCGTGAACGAAAGGATATATGTAGGGGAGGATGAGCTGTGGTACTACCGCGCCCGTGGTAATACTTCGGTGGGCCCTTTTGAAACCCGTCATCTTGCCGAACAAGCGTTAGAAAAACGAGTTCGCACTTGGTCAGGGCGGTCTGATCCCCGCGCGGTATGGCCAACAGAACTTCGACCTTCAAGAATTTTTCGTCGTTCAGCTACGCGTCATCCATAACAGCCTATACTTGGGCCCCAATTAACGCTGGATAGGATCTAGCCCATGGGGCTGTTTGTGCGCATCGTCGGCATGTTGGTGGCCGGCTTGGTTGTCCTGTTGATCATCGCTGCCTATTGGGCACAGGACGCCAACAATCTCAAACCCGAACTAGAAGCCTTAATCGCGGAAAACAGCGACTACCAAGCGCGGTTTAACGGCGATCTCAGCTGGCAACTGTTTCCCCCGCTGCGCTTGCAAGTGCAACAGCTGGAGCTGAGCAGGGAGGATGAGCGGATCGACATCCGCGAGCTGCAACTCAGCATGGATGTTTCCGCCATGTGGGAGGACATCAACCAATGGCGTGTGACCGAGCTGCAGTTGCGTGATACCACGCGCCAGCAGGGTGAGGCGCGCTCACGCATAGAATCTCTGACCGTACAAGACTTCCGCCCAGGGCAACCCGCACCGTTTTCCCTCACCGGTGAACACTTGAGCCAAGCCGACGACACGCCGATGGCTGCGGTGCTGGAAGGGACGTTCACCTATCATCCCGCCAGCGCGAACAGCGGCCAGCGCGTTGTCCTCTCAGACACCCAGGTGGATACCGCCATGGCGACGGGCTTGTGCCAGGCGGACCTTGCCGAGCTGACCTCACCCATCAAACAAGCGCCTGCGGAACGCGAGCAAGATTTACTCCCCCTGACAACACTGCTCAGTTACGATCTCACCGCGGATTGCCAACTATCGGCGTTGACGCTGGGCAGTGAAACGTTCCAACAGAGCACTCTGAGTTTGACCAACGTCGCAGGGCAAACCAACGTCCTACTCGACGTGAAAGATTTTCTGGGCGGCACCCTGGTCGCGGATATCGACATTGATAACACCCGAACCCCTGTGGCATGGACGGTGGTGCCGGACATGCAAAACGTGGACAGCCAACGTTTGCTCGACTGGACCGAGCAAAATTTACAGTGGATCGCACCCGTGGCGTTCAACAGCACCATACGTATGTACGGCAACAGCGAACAGGAGCTGGCGAGCTCCATTCAAGCCACCAGCGAATTTGATGGCGGCCAAGGCCAGCTCAACATTGCCACCCTGAAACAACAATTGATGCGCATCGCCTTGCTATTAAGACAGACCGAAGAAGTAGAACAGTGGCCGGATGTCTGGGATTACCAAGAGTTTACCGGGCGCTGGAACGTCAACGGCCCGGTCCATGATATGAAGTTTGCCATTGATAACATGAGCGTTGACGCCAACGGCGAGTACGACTATTTGGGGGACGCGATGGACATGCTGCTTAACATTACCGTGCACGAACCACCCGAAGGCAGCCCGTTTGACGTCAATCCGCTGTTGCAGGGTACACCTATACCCGTGCGCTGCACCGGACCGAGTGCGGAACCCAAATGCCGTCTAGAGGAAAAAGCCGTACAACAATTGGTAGCGCGGGCACTTACCCAGGGCGACGACTCCGGCCTGCGGCGCAAGCTCGAAGAGAAAATCGATGAGGAAGTGCCCGAGGAATACCGCGATGCGGCGCGGGGTTTACTCGACCTGCTGGGACGCGCGCTGGAAAACAATTGAGCATGGATTGGTTTGCGCAAAAGCTGCTCACCTGGCACGCGCAACACGGTCGCAAAGACCTGCCGTGGCAACAGGACATCACCCCGTATCGGGTGTGGGTTTCCGAGATTATGCTGCAGCAGACCCAGGTGACCACCGTGATCGATTACTACCTGCGTTTCATGCAGCGTTTCCCAACGGTGCAAGACCTTGCCCACGCGCCCCTGGATGAAGTGCTCCACCATTGGACGGGGTTGGGTTACTACGCGCGGGCGCGTAACCTTCACAAAACGGCACAACAAATTGTGCAACAACACGATGGCGATTTTCCGCACAACCAGGACGTACTCGAAGCACTCCCGGGAATCGGCCGCTCCACCGCCGGCGCCATCCGCGCCATCAGCATGCAACAATCCGCCGCAATTCTAGATGGCAACGTCAAACGTGTGCTCACGCGTTTTCATGCGGTGGCAGGCTATCCCGGCAAAACCGAGATTGTGCGTGCTTTGTGGCAACTCGCCGAGCAGCACACACCTAAGAAAGAGGCTGCGACTTATACCCAGGCGATCATGGACCTCGGCGCGACAGTGTGTGTGCGCAAAAACCCAAGCTGCCACGCGTGCCCTTTACACTCCCGCTGCCAGGCATACATCGATCACGATGTGGAGCGTTATCCCGAGCCAAAACCGAAAAAGGACAAACCCGTTCAGCAGGCACGTTTTTTTGTCGTCAGCCTGGCGAATGGCGCCACGCTGTTGGAACAAAAGCCATTGGAAGGCCTCTGGGGCGGATTATGGACACCGCCACAGCGCCAAGCCGACTACACCATCGAGACATTTCTAAGTGAGCTGGGCGCTGACCCTGCCGGACTTGAGCGTAGCCACATCGCACCGACTTTCCGCCATACGTTCACCCATTATCACCTCGACATCGAACCGGTCTACTTGTACTTAACCAATGTGCCGTCTAGCGCCGCCAGCATGGTGGCGGAATGTGAAGCCATGCGTTGGGTCCACCCAGATCAGTTGTCCAACGACAATCAGCGCATTGGCCTTTCCGCCCCGGCGGTTAAACTACTGGCCAGTCTTAAGGAACCATTTACCGCATGACACGCACAGTTGTTTGCAGCCGCTACGGAAAAGAACTGGAAGGCCTGGAAAAACCGCCGTTACCAGGCCCCAACGGTGAACGTATTTTTAACGAAGTTTCGAAGCAGGCCTGGGAAGAGTGGCAAGCGCTACAAACCATGCTGATCAACGAAAAGCATCTGAAGCTCATCGATCCCGACGCCAGAAAATACCTCACCGAACAAATGTGGCGCTATTTCGCAAATGAAGAGGTGGACCGCGCCGAAGGCTACGTCGCACCGGACGACAACTAGCCTCGAGGGCCGTGTAAAACAAGGGCTGTCACCGGTTGACGCCGAGCATACACACCGCTTTAATACGCGGCTCTTTGCCCAGGCGCACCCGCGCCCGCAACCTGGCCAGATAGCTCAGTTGGTAGAGCAGGGGACTGAAAATCCCCGTGTCGACAGTTCGATTCTGTCTCTGGCCACCAATCAAATCAAAGACTTACGAACAGCGTTCTCGAAATCTGGCTCGGGAAAGGCGTGTTGGTGCCCCTTTAGTGCCCATAGACACCTCGTTCAGAATCTCTCCAATCGGAATGATTCACCGTAGGCAGTACAGAGTTTCGTTGTTAGAGTTCGACGCTTATCCACCCACTACGTTGTGTATCAAATAAGGCTTTCTGGATGACAACAGCGATGTTCTCGATCATCGGAATCGCTATCGGCGCATCCCTTCAATACATTTTCAGTAAGTACCTCGATAGCTTGAAGCACCGGCGGGAACTTCGCTCACAGGCTTATGCTGATTACCTGCAGTGCGTTTCTGAATACGCCAATTTGGGCTCGGGTAACGAACCTCAGGAAGTCGCAAATCTCGCGATGCGTACTGCAGACGCAAAATGCAGGATTTGCCTTTATGGTTCGGCGGGCCTTATTAGAGCATTCTCCCAATTCGAGCAATTGGGGGCGGCGATGAACACCAAAGAACAGCGAGACGCATTTACTGCCCTAGTTTCACGCATGCGCGAAGATTCTGGCATGAATCAACAGCCTTCACTCGAAGAGTTACAATCCGTACTGCTTGGCACGAAACCCAGTGATGATTAACCACCTAATTCGTATTCTTTTTTTCTGCTTATTTCCGTCATGTACCTTCGAATAAATCGGGATTAAAGGAAGCTATTTATGGAACTAGATGAATTCATAGCTGAGACCATATACGGAATCCAAAACGGTGTAACTAAAGCTATTTCCAAAACACGCGATATTAGTGGAGCGATAAATCCTGTCTGGGGAACGAACAACGACATTAGTGAACGGCATATTCAGGAAGTGAAATTTGATATTGCCATTACTGTGGAAGAAAAAGCCTCAGCTACTGGCGGTGCTGGTATCAAGGTACTCGGACTAGGAGCTTCAGGGGAGTTAGATTCTGAGTCGACGAACATTCACGCGAGCCGCATACAATTCACCATACCCATTATACCTGCAGTGCAGAATGTTACCGACGCCTAGCCGCCTCCTCACCAAAGTTGTGAAGAGCGGATGTATCACCCAATATCGTAAGTTGTTGATTCGATTGATATTGTGGAGAGACTCAAATTAGAACATAGCAAACTTTCGCTATCTAAATATGAACCTTACATTTTCCGAATTCGCCGACATCGCAACGAGCATTCATTTCGGGAAACGCCCTTGCCTTTTAGTTGAGTCTTACGATTTCACGCACATGTTTAGGATGAAGGTTCCCACAAACCACCCGCACCAGTCGAGAGGAACTAGGCTCGATTCTCTAACCACAGGTTTTCATCACCTCTAACTTGGAGCCACACTCCACAAATCCACCTTCATTGACGTTAGTGTGTGTCCCTATTTGTTCCTGGGAGATCCCTTACTCCTACGTCGCGGAGCGGCGTGCCAAAAACGCCGTCACCGGCGGCACTTGGACTTGTGTCAACAACTGTACGGAGGAATCTGCAGAAATCCTTGTCAAGTACGGTCTTGATCCACCTGAACCACAGATGGTCACGATCCGTCGTTGGGTCCCTGGCGGCTCAATGTCGCAAGCGATTCACGAGCTTGAGCAAGACCACGGCTCGCTGCCTTCTCCAACAGCAATATTCCAGCCTCTGTGTCTTGTGTATTCCCCCATCCATCAATCAGGGCAAGACCGTAATTGTACTGGGCCTCTAAGTGACCGTGTCCTGCGGCTTTCTTGAACCAATTTGAAGCTTCTACCGAGTCCTCGTTAGTGCCGATGCCCCGCAAAAAACACGTTCCTACATTGTACTTAGCGATTCCCGAATACTTTCCTGGTATTGAAGCCGCCTTCTTGTAACAACAGAAAGCCTTTTCATAACAACGACCAAGAGTCTCACCGTTTTGATATCTAACGCCCAATTCCAGAACACCCCATTGGTCGCCGAGCAACGCGAGCGCTCGCACGTGTCTAAGCGCCAACTCATCATGATGCCCTTCAAACGCAACCGCGAGCCAGTGATGAAACCAAACGCGTACCTTCCGGATCATCTAGTATCCCTCGAATGGCCCAGTTTTAAGGTGTAACAACACACGTCTCCTTCTGAAATGCCATGTCATCAAAGCCATCGCCGTCACAATCTCTAATTTGACAATCTGACATTGGCCCAGGTAGGAAGATACCACCTACGAAAACAATAGCTGGATTGCCGAGAATGACGCGGCCGGTGGATGGATCAATTCGCAATGTTCTCCCTGTCAGCTTCTGTAGCAAAGAACTCGCTCCACGATTGACCAAACGTTCTGCCGCGTTTCGAGGGGCTCGTTGCCGTTCACTAATGGGGTTGCCAGTTCGTCCCTGTCGTCCTGATTGGTCAGTCGGTCCTGGCCGATTAATGCGATCGCCAATCCCATCGTCGGCAAGGCCGAAGGAATCTACTAATAGGAGTGGGTTCCCTCTGACGTAAGCGTATGTATTCAGCCCGCCAGCCAGCCCAATCGGATCAGACTGGGTATATCTGCCTATGCTCGGGTCATATGTCCTGAAGTAGTTGTAGTACTCGCCCGACTCAGCATCTGCATACTGTCCTGGGAACCTCAGCGGAATGGATACCAGATTCGAATCCCCATCGGGATCCTCATCTGGAGCAGCTTCTCCAAACGGATCGCTATCCCACCGCCACACGACAGTCGCGAAGTCATCGGAAGCTACACGAGCTGTGTCCAGGTGATCAGTATGCAAATAAACCACACTACCACTTTCGACTTGTGCCAAAGGTACACCATCGGCATAAATGAACTCCTTGTGTGTGCCTGCTAGGGCATCGTACTCTCCAAGAAGAGTTCCATCGAGTCCGTAGGCAAACGACAGCTGCTGCCCGGAGGCATCTTTCCATGCTCTCTGACCGAATGCATTGTAGCGATACTCAGCAATTGTTCCCCCAGATACTCTGTTCACGCTGCGGCGTAATTAGGTGTTCACAGTTGAGAAAATTCAGTGTTCACGCCGCGCAGAATTCAGCGTTCACAGTGGACAAAAATATGCATCTTGTGCTTGAGACAACACAAACGAGCGAGCCGCTTTCAATTTGAGCCCACTCGGAATTTTTGCCGATGCCAATTGATCATCAGAGATATCGAAAACGGGTCTGGCATCACCACGCTTTTTGTAGAGTGTTGAATACTTGCGGTCATAAATGTTGTTAAGAATAAACATTGGTCAATCCAAACCGTTGGTAGCTCTCATCGTCGAGTAGAGAGGTTTTATATCGCTGCGTGTTTAGTGGCGGTGCTTCAAAGAATTGCATTTGATACTGAAATAGAAATTCGTTTTCAGTTATTGCCGGTTCCGTTGTTTCGTAGATGTCGATGGATATCCCGCCGAACCCAGACATGATGTGTTCGTATCGGTCCCAAAATGTATCTGTGTCTTGTTCAACGTATCTTCGATACCGTGAGTACAGGCTGGTTTTAGTTTTACCAATGTAAATGATAGGACTGCTGTCCTTAAGTCGAGGGATCGGCTTATCGGATCGCCATACGTAAACAATGCCCGATGGTTCTTTTGCAGTGGCCAACATGGTGTGAAACTGCGCGTTAAACATGTCTTTGGTATTGGCCCGCAGATTGCCATTTAGTGTTGTGGCGTTGCTTACATATTTGCAGTGCATAATTGGTCGATTTACCTATATTTTCGGCGAATGGCATTCCTAAGTGAGTCTAAAATGGAGTCCTAGCTTGCGTATCTTAGTAGTAATAGGAATGCTTTTATCGCGCTCATGATGACGAAAAACATCAGTATGTTATGTAGTACCGGGTGTTTTTCAGCGAATGGTTTCATTTTTTCAGCCAGAGCGTCTTTACGGTCTCTTTCTTCCTGCTGTCGCTGTTTCTCTCTTCTGATCTTGGTTTCATTTGCCTTGATTTGGCCTTGTTTAAGTTCGGCTTCTCTGTGTAATCGCTCTTCTTTTTCCTTTTTCGCAAGGCGTTCTGCTGCTCTTCTTTTCAGTACCTGCGAGTTTTCAAGTATTTCTGGGTGTGGCAAGTTTCGTAACTGGAGAATGTTCAGTAGGTATTCCGCAACAGGATCACTAGGCCCTGCAAAGTGCTCGTTTCCATGGATGAGAGTATGTTCTTCGCTGGCGCTACAGAACTGCAATAGATCGCGCTCTAACTTTCGAGCAATGTGCCCGTCGAAGTGTGCCGTTTGTGCTACTATCCGATAGTTCTTGGCCGCAGCAAATCCCATATGTTCTTTAGCTCGCTTTTCCGCTGAGTGCTCTGTTATTCCGACTTTTACGGTTGCATCAGAGTTATCGGCATATATGTAGACTCTCAAAAACCATCACCGCTTTTAGGGGTTGTTAGATAATAACTTACGGTGAATGCCCAGATTCATATTCCGGGCACATGGTTCGGTTCTGAACGCAACTGATGACCTGATTTGTGACTTTGATCTCAAATCAAAATCAGCCATCTATCCTTGATTTGTGTATGCCTCGTTTATCTGCGCGCTGTCCAATTGTCGACAGCATCACCGAGTACATCATGGATCTGAAATGGGGCCTTAAATGACGAACGCGGCTCTTATGTTTCGCTAACGAGCGTCCGTTACGGGTGGTCGCGTAGAGCCGATTGACGATCCGGCCTGAATGGCGGTTATTTGAGAACCACAGCCGTCGATGGTTCAAAAAGACAACTGGACAGCGTGTTAATAGCTACGCAAAGCCTAATCTTCTTTTTATGACTTGCGATCTTCTAGCGTCCACCTATGTGCCCAACTTAGTGCCAATCTGATATCACTAAAGAAAAGCTAACAGTTCCTTTTTACTGAACCAAATCACTGATTAGAGGACGCTCGTTCATACTGGATTAGCTCAGATTGCGATCCATACGAACTGAAAATCCCCGTGTCGACAGTTCGATTCTGTCTCTGGCCACCACTTAATCGAATAGAGCCTACCGGTCGGGACCGCCTCTCTGTCGACACTGTGTCGCCACAACGGGGTTGCCCGATCGATTCTGTCTCTGGCCACCATCCTTTTGATTTGATCTTACCGGTCGTGCCGGTTCAAGCATAAGCCTGCCGTTTGGCAAGCTTATGGTTTAAATCTAGTCCGGCATACTTACGCTGTAACCCATTGAGATCTCTGAAGTTCCAGAGCTTTTGTCGACATGTGATTCCAGAAATGGAGAGAAGTCGTGGACTTCCGTAAGCAAATGTCTGCTGCAAAGTGCCTTTGAAGCAAAACAATGCCGCGATTGAATCTAGTCAGAGTGCGACGCGACCGAGACTTCGGTAAGCGAACCGTAAGCGTTTTTCTGACATACCTCGGACACCGCCATGCTGACAGGTTTAGTCGCAAAGGTTGTCTTCAGAAATTTGCCCTGCCGCGCGTTAGACTGAATATTGCCTGGCGCATACCTCGGGGTTAAAGAATCATTGGTGGCCGAAAAATCTGGAAGTTCATCCGCCACCACAAAACTCGGAAATGCCCACATGATGACAACTAGGTACCAGTGATCTTGCAGACCTTTAACTCGTTTGTCTCGTCTCTGCACTACTCATCCTTACTATTCGTCCTATTCGTCGGAACCCACTCGACATCATTCTGCTCCAGGGCGCTCGTTCGCCACGGTTTGTTTTCAAGATCCAATTCAATCTCACCCCCGAATAACATCACATCCGCAAACGTCACCCCGTCATACTCGTCCGGACCCAAAAACAGAATCAGGTCGTTGTCGATCTTCTGGCACGGCGGCATTCTACAGGGGTTTAGCTCCACCAAAGTCGCCGAAGATAACTTACCCTGCCCTTCGCACTCGCTCCCCCGTTGATGAACCAACTCAAATCTAGACGACTTTCGCGTAGCGAGTGGATTGCGTAAGTCGATCCTAGCCACACAATCGGTAAGCGCATCTTTGAAGTACAAGATCGAATCACTCGCCTCTTTACTGCGATGCGCAAATACTTCGATGTCCGACCAGGCCGGCCAACTCGTCATTAAGTGAGGCGAGACGCTCTGGATATGACCACGACCAACGACAGACAAATCTGCAAGCTCAGGGAACCCTGTTGCACTGAGCATGTTCAGTGGTTTCGGCGTAAAACAATGAGTGTGCCAACTCGCTTTCGCATTGGTTGTGGCGGAAAAGGCAATGATGGCAACCATCAGGGCCTCAACGAAACGTCTTTGCCGGACAGTGAAAGGACTTTTCATGGCGCTTACTCGGTACGCTCAGGTTAACGGACAGGCTAAGCGCATTCGGCGGATCCGTCAGCTAACCAATGCGGTTTATGCAAACGAACATTCTGTGATAACCGCATTGGTTAGCTTCGCGCCGACCGGCGCTTGTGTAGTATGAAGCGTGTTAACAGCAGAAGAGTTAGCAGAAGGTGACTCAAAATCCACTGTGGCGATCACTATTGTTCCTCTTGGTGATTGGCATCCATCCATCAGCCGCTCAGGCAACGCAAGGCAACGAGATCATCGTTGACCTGGTGAAGGCCGCACAGCCACTGTGGATCCTGCCGAAGAAACCGGTTCATGCCCAGCAGCCGTATATGTTGCGGTTTGCAATACTGCCTCGGGCCTATTCTGGAAGTGCGAAGTTGGAGATTTTGTTCGAGTGGCCGGACGACCACCGCCCTGAACATATAATTTATGAAGTGGACGGAAGCTTCCGAGATTGGCCGATCGAAGATTATGCGTATCGAACAGACAATCACTTCGAGATATATCTTCCGGAACTAGAAGACGGACGACGAGCGGAGGTGGTATTGGGGTGGGTTGGTGCGCCGTTTGACGAATCGAGCGCCTACGCGCTTCTCACGACGGACACCGGACAGATTGTCCAGCGGTGGATTGGATGGCAACTAAAATAGCAAGGAATTGAATATGCCAAGTCAGCTAGAGAAAGATTGGGAAGAACAGCAGCATGGTCTGCAAGGTACCATCACCGGCTCTGCGCACAATCAGATCGGACTGGATAGCCGAATGCCGCAGGCAGATACGAATGTTGGATCGAGGCGAGCCACATCACATCCGGCTCCGTCCAAAACACCCAGTCCGCGAACAGGAAAACAAACCGAACCGACTGATTTTAACGTGCCGACGGCAATCCTTGGCTTCGCTGGAACGTGTTACTGGCTGTATACACCCACGCAAGACAGCCCATGGCCAATGCTGATTGGGGCAGCGATCGGCGCGGCAATAGCCGGTCGATTCTACAAACCCATTTGGGGGTTAGTGCTCGCTCTTGGGGCGCTATATCTTCTCGGTGTATACGACGGATAGACGGTATAAAGTCGGTGAATACTTATCTGCCCTCTCTAACCAAAATGGTCAGCGCCCTTTTGTTGATCGCCGCAATCGCTACCTCGCCCAGCGTATTCGCATCTGGAGACACGCGGTTATGCAACAAGGGAACAACCTCCCTTTATTTTGCCACCATGGGTGAATACGAAGGATTCTTAGGTTCCAAAGCCATGTTCCAAGGTCTGACACAAGTCGCGCCCGATCAATGTGCCCACGTCGTCCCAACCGGCATGAACAAGGTTTTTCTGGCGTTCTAAAAGTGCGTCGACTTGTCCTTACGAAGGGTGGATGCTGCCTCTCTCATCAGTCACATCTACAGTAGATGGCTTCGCGGACTACTGAGACGTTGTGCTGAATTGGGAGGTGGCAAGATTTGAGTTAGACGATACTTATCGTTCATGTTTTCGCGGACGACTCTCCTCCAACCAATACGTATTGTGGATGGTCGTCTGCGAACTTAAGCATCACAAGATCACGCAGCTAGCGTTTCCCTGGTCGACGGGCGGTGACCCTATATTCCGATTGTGAAAAACCACCCTCCTCTTCCGCCAGCAGAAATGCATGAAGTTCCCTGACGTCCTCACAGCCTTGATCCATGGTCTCGACTTGTTGTCGTTCATAGTCAAGGAGCGCATATGTCTGCGGTTTTGCCAACCGTTCGTTGCGAGGTAAGGTTCGCTCCAACACGATCCCATCACCCGACGCTCCCCAGGTGTTAATCGACAACACATAGTTGCCGTTACCCTCTGTTGCGCCTTTCAGTTTGCCGATCTTACGCTCTGTTGCGATGGATCTGATTTCGCTCACCAGGGTCCCGCAACTGAGCGGCAGTGTCGTCTCGCTAACTGGGTCGGAAATCCGCTCTAACTCTTCTCTAGTTGGAGCTGACGCGGAGAGATATGCCGATTTGTTTTCCGGCCTTCCCCTACGAACGCCCGCGATCAGCTTCGCACTTGCCGCGGTTCTTCTAAGTTCCACTGTTACCGGTCCAGCTTTCGGCACATACAGAATCTTAAGTCGGTCGGGAGACATTGCTCGCCCAATCACAGTGCCCTCCATCAAGAAAGGACAATCTTTCCGCTCTTGTGGCGTTGCGTCTCTCTTATTGAACAAGATAGCACGTCGCCCTCCGACAAGGTCATTCATCTCACCCTCGTTTAAGAGCCCATACGATACTAAGTTGCTCAACCAATCGCCTTGTGCGTGTCGCGTATCTAAATAAACCTCACAACCGTTGGTTTCGGATCGGGCGAAGCCTGCAAATACGGCTTGCGCAACGTTGGGGCCAAACGTACTCCGCTGCTCTTGCCAAAACGCTATCTCAATATCGATGCCCCCAGCCGTGCCGGTCCAGGCCCCGATGAGACTAGAGACTTTGAAGCTGGATCCTGCGGTAAAGAACTGAGCACCGGAGACGTCATCCTTTTGTCTAGCCTTCTCATTCTTCATCAGATCGGTTTCGATCTGACGAGCTATTTGCATTGCGCACACAGTTGCTGAGTAATAGGGGCCCGGCTCACATGCACGCGCGAGTCGCGCCGAACTGCGGGCCAGGGATAGCTGTTCGAAAAAGTTCACGTTAACTTCAGCGCAGCCGCGCACCTGATTTTGATATTGATCGGGATCTAAAAACAGTCGCTCAACAGCCCCGGACGTGTTGGGTTCAAGCTTGAGGGCCTCCATTCTTGAGTTGCAGGTTTCCAATCTGCTTAATCGGTCCTCCAGTCGAGTAAGTTTCCGAACATTGCTGATTAGATCAAATTGCCGATACTTGACCGTCACAATCTGATTGATGACTTCTCCCATTTGAGCAAACGTGTCCGCATTCTCGAAATACTCGTCGCGATTCGATCCGTAGTCCTTCGAATCCCGGCTCAGAAGCGTTTTGACATATTTCGCTATATAAATTCCTACGTGTGCATTGGCCTCCGCAATGCGCAACTGATTCGCGATCAACTCAGTGGCGGCGTCTACAGACACTGAACTCGATTGATTAGCCGTCGATAAGCTGGTTTGTGCTTCGAGCAACAGGGTGGGTACAGACTCGGCGACCAAACAGCCTAAATAGTGCTCACGCGTTGGATAACGCTCACTGATCTGTCCTGTTTTTTGGGCCATTGTGTCGCAATCTTCTCGCTCCGGAATGTCGAAGGCCTCACTTCGAGCGCTAGCGACGGCAATAAGATTCAGTATCGCGAACGTTACAACGAGCTGGCGAAAGTTCATGTTAATCCACCCTCCATTCGAGCCATCGCAAGCTGAGCATTGATTCGTGACACCCTGCCCCTCTTCGAAGCACGTTTCAGTTCCGCCTGATTATCCCGCGACCAGAAAACCTCTCGAATGCTTGTCGCGAGAGCGCGATGCGTTCGCTCATTGATCACAAGATCTCCCTCGTCGTACGACCCAACTCTGCCTTGTGCCAACCACCGATCAATCTCCTCAAAAACGCAATCGTATAGCCAGGCGAGATTGAACAACTGATCTAACGTCAAAGTGCGTTCCTTAAGATGACCAACGAGTCGCTGTAGAATCTCCTCAATCGAAACAGCGCGCTTTAGCTCAATCAACTCCATGTCGTTCAACAAGCAAGAGCACAGTCCTTCGGAGCAGATCGTTAAGGCGCCGTTGCACAGTGCATCATCAATGGTCTCGGCTTGAAGTAACTCCACTAGGTTTGTTGCGTCGATGAAGCGAATCAGCGCAGTGTTGAACTCAGGATTGTTCTCGCCATAAAGCTCAGAACATTCTGGCGTACCGTCGGAATATCCGTATCGTGCCGCCGCAGCTTTAATCTCTTTCGATGGATCGCGAAAGAGTGCTTCACACAACCAATGCATGGTATCCAGGCTACCAGCCTTGGCCAAAGCGAGGATCACCGAATCCAGCTCAATGATCTCACCAGAGGAACCCGTGTGAATCTTCCACACCAAGTCGGTTAATTCAGGGTCCTGTGCGGCCGAGCATAAGAAGGCGTCGCTCGGCGGTCTGCAGGATGTCAGTAAACAGATAGTTGTGTTGATAAACACCACACGTGACGGGGTGGACATCGCAATGCCTAGGAGGATGTCGAGCGTACGGTCACTCGGCGACCATGTGTCATCGAGTGTTAAAATGCGGACCGCGTTTATCCCGCTGACCCAGCTAACGGACTTTAAACACTCCATCAACCTTAACCGCGCCGGTTCGCCCTCGTCGGAATCGATCGCGACTAGTGCCAACCTGAGGTCCTCTGCTCTCTTTGAAAGCACGTCCTTACTTGCATCCTTATCGAGTTCCGACCTATGGTGGTCCCAATTCGAATGTGTCCCGTCTCCGTCGTGAAGCCAGCTGAGATAACCAAAGTAGGCGCCTTTCTGGACCGACATCAAAGCTCGGCTATCGTCGTTCATGACGCAAACTGTCGGCGAGTGGTCGCTGATGAAGCGATGTTAAATGCGCTGTCCCAGAGCTCGGGCCCGCCTCCTATTTCAAAATCTCCAGCGAAGAAGAGATAGTCCAATATCGTAAGATCCTCGAACGCAATGGGGCCCGAAAACGAAACCCCCAGGTTGTGCTGTTCTTGGCACCGAACTTCGCCGCACTGAAACATGACAACCAGCGAAAGGCCCAACAGGCTGTTGTCTCGACAGTCCCCGGCGAGCTGATGCTTCAGCTCGAACGAGCGATGGGTCGTCGCCAGAATGGGTCGACTTAGGTCTACCCTAGATAGGCAATGCGATATCGGGTCCTTCAAATAAAAAACCGGCGAGGCCTCCGCAGCATTTCTTAGCCCAAACACCCGCAGAGGCCATAGGTTCTCTGGGTGGTCTTGGGAGGCGTTGAGTTCCCCGCGCCCGACCAAAGACAGTTTGAAAGAATCAGGGAAAGCTGGCGCACTCAAGAGCTTCAATTTAACCGGGACGAAAGAATGCGTATGCCAATCCTCCGCGACAGGAGCTGTGGCACAAAGTTTACCAATTGCGATCGCCATCTTACATGTCATGTCCTGGTTCATTACATATGAGACTGGCTCAGGCAGCCGCGAGTGATTGAACGTACTCATTTGGGGTCATCAAGTCCAGAGACGGGTGTGGCCGATAATCGTTGTAGAGGTGTTGATAGTCTAAGAGCGCTTGGTTCACCGCCTCGATGGTAAATGCACCTTGGTAGAAGGGATAAAACTCACTGCGTGAGGTTTGGTTGGCGCGTTCCACGCAGCCATTGTATTGA
>JANQKS010000017.1 GCA_028281005.1 Pseudomonadales bacterium | reverse complement strand
ATTGCTCGTCGCAATATCCAGATATTACTCCTCACTCTTCCTTGCCAGCCCAAAGCTGGCGAACTCTGATCCTAAGTTTTCAAGTGGTTTGAGCACTAGCCAGTAAATCGACGGCTTTTACCAATGCCATGTCACCGATGCGCGCACACTGCGCGGTTCGAGCGGATGGAAATGTATATCCTCGACCCCGTCCGCTGCCTCTCCGGGTAAACGTGAGCCGTAAAAATAGGCGATGTCATCATCTTCGCTGTCGAACACGTTAAACACATCTAAACGCCACTGCGCAGCACCGCTGCGGTACGCCAAGCCAGCGTTGACCAGCAACGATGCATCCGAGCGCACCGAATCATCTTCCACCAACGGTGCTTCATCCAACCAGCGTAGGCGTAGGCTGCCGGACAATCCATTTTGCCAGGCGGCGTTTACCCCAAAGGTAAAGGTAGACTCCACCGCACCGGGGATTTCCCGTCCACCGCCTTGATCTTGCTTAAACTCCGGATCTGTCACGGTGTATGCCGCATTCAACGCCAACCAGTCCGTGGCTTGCCAAAACAGGGCACCTTCGAACCCAAGACGCTCGGTGGCGTCGTTAACTTCTGTGGCACCCGCATCACCGACATAAACCAGCTCGGAATCCAGCTCCAACCAGAATGCGGTTACGGTGGCGTTGAACCGCTCACCGTTCTCGAAACGCACGCCGAGTTCAGCGCCGTCAGAGCGGACCAGCGCTGGTACATCATCGGTCGCATCGCCGTTGGCGGGATCAATGCTGATGGCCGCGCCGCGCACGTCGTTGGAATGAAATCCGCGACCATAGTTAACATAAGCTTCCGCACGCTCGGAAAAACGCCAAGCCAAAGCGGCTTTTGGGCTGACGATGCTGTCGTTGCCGCTACCGGAATTGGCCGGTCGAAACGCCCTGACGTCCCAGTCATACCAATCCACCCGCGCGCCCAGCATCGCCCGCAGGCTGTCATTTAGCTGCCACACCGCTTCACCCCAGGCACCGAGAGACAACTCTTCCACCTGATCATCACGCACGGTGTCGGTTCTGATGCGGCTGTCAGTACCGAACAACCCAACTTCATCGATGTCATCAAAGCGAACATCCACCCCCCAACGCAGGACCAAACCATCGATGCCATCCGCAGGCGCGCCACCACGGAGGTTGAGTCCATATATGCGGCGTTGGTCGCGTTGTTCAAACTCATCACCGAGGATGGGATCGTCGAGGAAGTAGGTGAAGTTAGAGTACAGGGTAAAATCATAATCGATGGCGTAAGCGGTCAGCGCCAAATTGCTGAAGTTGAAGCGTGCGGTCAGCGCATAACGCGACGTTTCGCCCCCTAGGTCATCATCCAGATTGCCGCGTAATCCAATCAAGCGCGAACGCACCGCCCGTTGGGGAATCTGATCGGTTGAATTCCACTCGCTGTCATAACCTTGCAGAGTCACCCGAACATCGGCATCGCCGAGGCTGCCTGTGTAGGCCACAAATAGTTTCAGTTGCTCAAGGTCTTCATCCAGCGACCAGGGACCTTCATACCGAGTGAGGTCCAACGCGCCGGTCACCGCACCATCTGCTAACTCTGCAGAACCCGCGGTTAAGGCGCGATAGTAGCCATGTTCTCCGGCTGACAACGAAAGAAGATTTTCATCAAGCCGCTCATACAGCTCAAAATCGACACTGGCGGCGGAAGAAAAATCACCCACGTCAGCGGCGTATGGACCGCGCTGATAGCGCGTTGTCTGCACCAGCTCCGGAATCAGAAAGTTCAGATCGAGGTAACCCTGACCGTGCCCGTGGCTGCGCATGTTAATCGGTACACCTTCCACCGAAACGGCAAAGTCAGTGCCGTGATCGAGGTTAAATCCGCGGATGAAATATTGGTTCGCTTTGCCAGTGCCGGAATGTTGTGTCGCCACCATACCCGGTACCGCTTCCACCAATTCGCCAACGCGCAGCATGGGTGGCAGTTGAATGTCGTCATAACCCACCAAACCTTCCGAGGCGGAAGTCGCCATACCAAGCTGGCGCATGGCGCGACCATAAACGACCACTTCTTCCACGTGGCCTGGGTCAGCAACGTGATCACCGGCATTGTTCTCCGCAGCCGACGCAGCACTCACCACTGTCCACGGCGCCAGCGCCAGCATCATAGCCAAAGCTTTCTTTTGCATATCACCCCATCCATACTGCGCGCTCATACTAGGGGAGATCAGGAACACCGATAACGCCTCGGTGTTAAGTTTTGACGCTGACCAAAAACATCTTCACCAACTGGCTGGCGGGCATCCGCAACAAGCAGATGCCCGCGCTCGGCCCACGTGAGCTAGACGTACTGGACCATCTATGGCGGCACGAAGAGTTATCTGCTCAGCAGTTACACGCCTACCTGGCGACCAACCTGTCACTGAACACGGTGCAAAGCACGTTGGAACGGTTGCACCGCAAAGAACTGGTGGAACGGCGTAAAACGGGCCGTGCGTTTTTTTACCGCGCGAGCTTAACCCGCGCAGAGATTGTCAGCCGCGTGTTGAATGATTTGGCCCGGGACGTTGGCCGCGGAGATTTGGCACCCATCATCTCAGGATTTGCGGGGTTCCTGGCCCGCGACGACGCAGACATCGAACAAGAATTGCTGCGTGTGCTTGGACAAACGGAGCAGGCACCAGCACAACCAATTGATCCAGCGGAGCCCGGTGGTGAATGAGTTAGTGGTTTTGCTCTATCAGCTGAGTGGTGTCTTGTTGGTAGCGACGTTGCTGTCGTCGATCTTTTGCAGCATGTGTTACGCGCCGTTCCGCCGCTTTATCGCGCAGTTTAACCCTCACACCCGCGCCGCGGCGAGATTAGGCTACGCGCTGATCGCACCCGCGGTCGGCCTGATCGCCTCGCTCACCAACTCTCTACCGGGTGCAGCGCAATGGTTTGTGTTCGAACACTGCCACGGCAGCCAATGCGCAAGCCACGCTCCATTGCTGGGGGTAGGATCGGTGGGCCATATAAGCCTGGTTGCGGGCACTGCATTGTTGCTGTTTGGCCTTGCGGTTGGCGTGTGCAAAGTGTTGCTAACCAGCAGAGGGCAATTGCTCACATTATTCAATCTCGGCAATCAACAAAAAGACTATGTAGTCATTCAAAGCGACCAACCTCTGGCCTGGTGCTGTGGCCTTTTGCGGCCCCAGATCATTCTGTCTAGCGCACTGTTGGAACAGTTCAATAACAACCAAGTCAACGTCATCCTAGCTCACGAACGCGCGCACGCAGCACGGCTGGATAACTTGCGCAATGTCGCCGCTCGCTGGTCCACGGGATTGTGGCTACCGCATCTGCGCAAGCAGATCACAAGTGACTTAAGCGCAGATAACGAAGCCTGCTGTGATGCCATCGCGGCGCGTGGCGCCCCTGCACTGTTTCAGCAAGTGGTGGAAATGATGGCACAGCAACCGCAGCCAAGCGCCGCTGGACGTCAGTTGAGTTTCGGCAGCGATCAAGCCGAAGCGCGCGTTGCGGCGACACAAGCCAACGGCAACACACCCTCTCTAGTCGCGCACCTGCTGGTGGCTCATGTTTGGGCGTTCCAAGCCGTGTTGGTCAGCTCCGCTGCTCACGCCGTGGTGGAGGCGCTTACCGCCGTTGGTGTTTGAGGCCGGCGACATCTGCGGGCGTGCGACTCCTTCCCAATGCGCACCAATGGGGATAATGCCGAGATCAATACTGGGAAACGCCTCGCCGATCTGCGCAAACTGCACTGTGTTATAGCCCGTATCCCCTCCGAACCAGGTGGTGAAATCAGACCACTCGATGACCCAGGATGCCCATTCACCACTGAATAGACGAGCGCGGATAAAACTCCATAAACCCGGGTGGGCCTCTTCCATGTACGGGTTAACGAAACCGTTGGCGCCGTGATGGGTAGGCTTATCCGCACTGTTTGCGCCGCTTACCATCATCGCGCATAGCAGCACAAGCACAAAAGCTCTCATGGTTGCCGCGCCTTGCCGCTACAACGGCGGATCAGCAATCTTCAGCAGCTGCTTACCTTTGTTTTTGCCTTCAAATAAACGCAAGAAAGTCTTCGGCGTGTTTTCAATGCCTTCCTGTATGTCTTCACCATGCTTGATCTGGCCGCTGGCAATCCAGGCAGACAGATCCGCGATCGCTTCACCGGCTCGATCCATATAGTCAATGACTATAAACCCTTCCATACGGCAGCGACGGATGACCAGTTGCATGTAGTTTTTGGGTCCCGGCGGTAAATCTTCTTCGTTGTACGAAGAAATCCCCCCGCACAGCACCACTCGCCCGTTCATGGCCATGTTAAGCAGCGCCGCATCAAGAATGTCGCCGCCAACGTTGTCAAAAAACACGTTGATGCCTTTGGGGCACTCGGCTTCTAAACGTGCTTTAACATCTTCTGATTTGTAATCAATGGCGGCGTCAAAACCCAGATCGTTGGTCAACCATGCACACTTTTCAGGCCCACCGGCGATACCCACCACTTTCGACGCGCCTTTGATTTTGGCGATTTGGCCTGCTACCGAGCCGGTAGCGCCGGCCGCACCAGACACCACAACGACATCTCCCGGCTCAGGCTGACCGACATCCAATAGTCCAAAATAGGCGGTGAGGCCCGTACCGCCAAGCGCGCTGAGCACCAGGTAGGGTGGAATGCCCTCGGGGACTTTGTTTACCGCACCCATGACCCCAGGTGTGCCGTCAGTGACCGCGTATTCCTGCCAGCCAAGCATACCCTGCACATAATCCCCCGGTTGAAAGTCCGGGTTGTTGGACTCCACCACTTGACCGACCGTGGAGGCGCGCATCACTTCACCAATGGCCACCGGCGGCACGTAACTCTTAACGTCGTTGAGCCAACCGCGCATGGCGGGCTCAAAAGCAAAGTACAGGTTCCGCACTAGGAACTGGTTAGCACTGAGATCCGCCAGCGGTTCTTCGATGTATTCAAAATCCGTTTCCTTGACCATCCCCACAGGCCGGGATTTCAGCCGCCATTGACCGTTGTTTCTATTCGACATGTTAATTCGTTCCCTTCAACTCACTTTGTTGCGGCATGTTCGGCATGCTTAACTGATGCCGCGTTTTTCCATTTCCGCCTGCATACGCTTGGCATCCGACTCCAACAACGGCCCACGCTCGTCGTCACTGAGCTGGCCGGCCGTATCTTTGGCCATCTTATCGCTGTCGAGCATGATCCACTTCTCCGGGACAATCTCGATGATGACCCGCAGGGGTGAGTCCAGACGTTCTTCAAACGCCTTGGCCTGGGCTTCCTGCTCCGGGGTCAGTTCACCGTCCATACCCGTGTACGGGCCGCGTGCCAACGCCGGGTAAAACCACTTCTTGGTTTCTTCATCGTCATGGACGATGGCGCGGCCTTTGAAGGTAATGGCACCGTTTGGCCCATTGGGCGCTGCGACACCGCTGACCACCACAGAACAGCGTGGGTCACGTTTGATGGCGGACACCCGGTGACGATGGGCCCCACAAGTGATCCACCCGCGGCCATCGCGCCACACAAAGGCATGCACCACACCCACTGGCCAACCGTCTTTGGTGGACCAGTTAAACACGCATTCCCGAGCCTTGGTTAACAGCTCCTCCCGTTCATCATCCGTAAACGGATAAATCGACACAACTTCATGTTCTTCGCTAGACATACGCCTCTCCCATTTCAATAGATCACAGCGCACAAATAGAACATGTTCTAAGAAGCGGATCAATGCTGCACAGATCTCCTACACGGTGATCATGCCCGACAGCAAAACGCACCGCCTCCACGACGATGGCCGTATCCCTGCGGACAACCCCTTTGTAGACCAGCCAGGGGCGTTGCCCACCATTTGGACTTACGGTCACCGCACAGCCCTCAGGGATTAGAGTTCAACCGCAACACTATGACGGCACCGAAGTTAACCAACACCGGGCCGAGCTAGAACTGGAGTGGGACGATCTCATTGTTGGTTCGTTAAAAGCCGCCGACCTTTACCGCATTCGCCTAAAGGACAATCAGTTTGTCTACAAGGAAGTGTTGATCGACAGCCTTGCACGCATCCGTGACGTAGAGGTAGGGCCCGCCGGTGAACTGTATCTGTTGTTGGCCCACCAGCGGCGGCAAAATTGTCAAAGTGACCCCCGCGGATGCTGAAGAAGTGGCGCGTCGTTGAGGGCTAACGACCCTTAAACTGCGGCGTGCGTTTCTCGACAAAAGCCTTAAAAGCTTCTTGGGTATCGCCACTGGCGCCAACACGCTGGTGCCGCTCTGTTTCTAACTCAATGTAATCGCGTAAACCCATGCGCTCCGCATCGGCAAAGTTCTTTTTCATATCTGCAATCGCCAACGGGGCGGATGCGGCCAACCGCTCCACAATCGATGCAACTTCGCGCCGAAAGTCATCATCAGCAAAGACCCGCGCAACCAATCCCATCTGTAAGGCGTCTTCGGCGCTGAACTTCCCCGGCATAAAGTACAACTCTCGAGCGCGTTGCGCGCCCACAATACGCGGCAAAGTCCATGGCCCACCCATGTCACCAGATATGGCCACATCCAAAAACGCGCTGTTAAATGAGGCGCCCGCCGCGGCATATCGTAAGTCGCAAGCACATGCCCAACCGAAACCCGCGCCGGCGCAGGCGCCGTTGATGGCCGCCACGGTCACCTTGGGCATTTCGTGCAGCAGAGTGGTGATGTGGAAATGTTGTTTGTTGAGCCGCTCCTGCGGTGTATCGCTGGAGTAAGCATTTAAGTCCGCGCCGGGACAAAACCCTTTTCCGGCACCCGTCAGCTGTACCACTTTGATGTGGTCCTTTTCTGCCACATCCGCCAGAGCGGTATACAACTCCCGCATCATGGTATTGATAATGCCGTTCAGCCGCTGCGGCCGATTGAGCGTGACGGTTGCCGCGCCGTCCTGCTCAGCGTACAAAATTGTCTGGTAGTCACTCATTAATCGATCCCCATTTTGGCCCGGTTGCTTGGCCCGGTTGAATAGAGGCTAACCAACGCGTCTAGAGGCGAGCCAGCAGATTATGGTCTTGGGTGGCCGCCACTTGGCGCGCCACCATTTGCGACATCCACGCAAACGCGCGCTCGTTGCGGGCATCTAGGGTGCCGGCTACCACCGCTACGTAACACCAGTTATACAGCAGGGCCGTTAAGTAATCCTGCCAAGCCTGCTCAAAAGCATAGGCCACGCCCAACTGCTGCAAGTCGCGCACGTATTGCTCGACTAGGCTATGTTCGTGCTCGCGCCGGATGTCTGTCCGGGTGCTTTGCCCCAACACCAGAGCAACATCGACCATACCGCGGCCGAGCAACGGCCCCTGCCAATCAATGATGGCTAACGGGTGGTGCCCGGGTCGGGTGCCAAACAGGAAATTTTCCATGCGGTAGTCGCCGTGTATCAATGTGATCGGCGCAGCATCCATGGCTTGTTGTAGACCCGGCAACGCTGCACTGAACCGGGGCTGGAGCGTGGCAATGTCGGCCGGTAAAAATTCCCCGAACACAACCACCATATTTGCCCAGCCAGCCGCGGTGCCGGCCAACATGTTGTCGGCGTGATAACTTTTGTAGATGTGCGGAATCCAATCAATGCCATCCACTTGATTCCAAAACGCCGCGTGTAATTTCGCCAACTCGGCAACTGCAGCGCTAGAGTCATGCAGATCCGCCCCTGCAATCTGATCCCCCGTGCGGTAATCGCCCAGATCCTCCAACAGCAGCAAAAAATTGTCGTCCCGGATCTCGGCGATATAGGCGCGCGGCGACTGCGCGGTGGTTAAGGCTTCGAGCTCAGCAAAGTAACGTACTTCCCGCTCATATAAATTGAACGACATCGCCACTCCCCGGTTGGTGGGGTTTTGTGACGGGTATTTGGCCACAAAACTGGTGGGTGCCTCTCCAGGGTCGCCGCCGTATTGCAAAACAACGCGGGAAAGTTCACTCATCATCCCCACCCCTTCACCTACTTGCTGGCATTGAACCGCGGTTACCGTGGCATTGCCTTGCAACACACCGCAGTTCTGCAAAGCAGTCGTCAGCCACTCGGGGGTGAGGCCATCCGGCAACTTAGGCAAGGGCAGATGTTTCACGACGCCGTCTCATTGGCTACGTGCTGCACAAACTTCACCAAGGTGGCGTAAGGCTGTGCACCGGTCACCCCGTAACCACCGGCCACATACGTCGGTACGCCGGTAATGCCGTATTGGCGCGACTTCTGCCAATCTTCGTCCACGGCCGCTTTAAACGTACGCTCCCTTAATACCGTACCCGCCGCCTCCACCGGCAAGCCGACCGCGTCAGCTATTTCTAACAGCACGTCTATATCACCGATGTTTTGCCCCTCAACAAAGTAGGCTTTGTACAGCGCATCGTGCGCCGCTTCACCACCGGTTTGGGTGTCCGCCCATTTACCCAGTTCCTGGGCAAGGCGGCTGTTGTAGGTATGGGTGCGCTGCCCGTAGGGTAAACCCTCTTCATCCATCAGCGCTTTCATACGCGTATACATGGCCGCAAGGTCAACGTCGCGTCCGGCAAATAGCTCAGCGATGGACTGCCCTTCTGGAGGCGTTTGCGGGTGTAACGGAAAGTGCACCCAGTTTATTTTCACGTCGTGTTCTGCTTTTAGTTTTTCAATACGCCCGGTACTGAGGTAACACCACGGTCAGACGTAGTCGGTAAAGACATCGATCTCGAGACGGTTGTGCATATCTGTGTTCCGTTTTAAGGTTGCTCGGGCGCGGTCAATTCCTGTTCCATCAGTTCGTAGCCCATATCAATTAGCTCACCGGCACGCTCAAACTCGAAGAAGTGCGCCACATTACGGGGTACCTGCACCAGCACATCCGGTGTATACACTGAAGACTTTAATCGAGAGATGGTGACCTGCATAGAATCCATGGCTTCCATGGCGATGTCGAACATATTGCGATCTTGTTGCTCGGGTAGCGGTTCACTGCTGTTGCCTGGCCACAAACCCTCTATGAACTCGGCGATCGCCTGGCGCGCCGTGGGCTCCGCCTCACTCGCGGGGTTTTGTTCCTCACTTGGTGCCGCGGACGCCTCATCGAGCGGCAGACGTATGTTCAAGGGCCGTGTGTCCAAACCGTTGACATCAACTGCAACCGTCAAGTCGGTATCGTCCTTAAGCGTCGGCGCGATCGGTAAGGGATTGAGTACGCCGCCGTCGATCAAGAGCTGACGGCCACGGCGCACGGGTGTAAATACCATCGGGATGGCAATCGAGGCGCGTATGGCATCAAACAATGGCCCGCGTTCCATCCACACTTCACGTTTACGGTTGATGTCCGTCGCCACCGCCGTGAAGTTGATCGGAAGGTCTTCGATGGCGGCGTCCCCAATGAGTTCTTTAAGCACCTCGATAATACGCTCGCCTTTAAACAACCCACCACCGAAACCCCAGCCGATATCGAGCAAACGCACTACGTCGTTGCGGGTTAAGGCGCGCACCCATTGCGCAAAGGCATCAAGTTCGCCGCGCGCGTAGATGCCCCCCACTAAGGCGCCCATTGAAGACCCGGACACACAACATATCTCGTACCCTTGCGCCTCCAAGCACTGAATGGCGCCGATGTGAACCAGACCGCGCGCACCGCCACTGCTGAGCGCCAAGGAAATACGGCGGTTTTCAGTCATCGACGGCGCGCTCAGCATGCGCCGCAGGGGCACTGAGTACACCCGTGTCCAACAGCTTGGTTACGTCCGCTGCAGATGTGCCCAGCCACTCCTCAAGCACGCTGTAATTATGTTCCCCCCGATGAGGCGCCACGCCGCGTACACCGCTTTGCGCCGCAGAGAATCGATACGGGGACTGCACGATAGGCCGCGTACCACCGGCACGATCGTCGATTTCAACAATTGCGCCACGTGCAGCTATGGTGGGCTGTTCGCGCATGTCCGCGGCGGCACGTATCTTTCCCCAGGCGATGTTCATGGCAGCCATCACCGCTTCCACTTCCGACCATGACCCCAGCGCCTGCATATATTGCGTCACACACCGCCTGCGCAGCTCAATCTTCTCTGCGAGCGGCGTGGTTTTATCCGCAGGATCAACAACACCGTGGACTTTCACCAATTGGGCCCAAAGGTAGCGAAAGTCTGCCGACACCAGCACTGCGCCCGCACCGGTTTCATACGTGTCGTTGGCCAACGGACCGGTGTCTTCACTGTCTTCTAAGTCGTAGTGGATTTGATCGTCCGTGGCGATGGTGGCGTCCATCATGGCTATGTCGATGTGTTGGCCATGCCCACTGCCGTGTCGTGCTATGACTGCGGCGAGGACCGCCACCAAACCGTGCAAAGACGCATTGGTATCCGCTACCGACAGCGGTAATTCCGCGTACGGCAAATCGGCGCGGCGCGCCTGTCTGTGCATTAAACCCGCTTCAGCGTGCACAATGGGCGCATACGCCGGACGATGAGACTCGGGGCCGTTGTGACCAAAGCCGGAAATGGACAACATGATCAAGCGCGGATTTACCGCGCTCAGCGCCTCGTAACCCAAGCCGAGCCGCGCCATCACGTCCGGACGGTAGTTTTCTACCAGAATGTCCGCTTGCGCGACCAGATCGAACACCAGTTGGGTGGCACCCGGGGCCCGCAAATCGATGCTGATGTTACGTTTCCCCGCATTCTGCTGGTGATAGTAGCCCGGTACCCCACCGCGCACGCGTCCCCACAAGCGGGTCACGTCACCATCCGGCGGTTCTACCTTGACGACGTCCGCACCTAGGTCGCTGAGCATACGGCCGGCAAACGGACCTGCCAACACACGCGAAAAATCCAACACCTTCAACCCCGCAAGCGGATATTCCAACTCACTCAAACTTATTCTCCCGCGCATGCGACTTAACCACCGCGAGTATAACCTTCAACGTGAAGTTACGAATTGTTGACGTTAAACACTGTTCTCAATCCGGGTATTTTGGTAACGTCGAAAGGTATCTAACCTTGTTAAAAACCGTTAGAAATAGAATTCTTTAAGAAATTTCTTAGACGAGATGGGAGAGTCTAGATGACCCGCATTCTTTCGTTTGTGCTGGCCATGTCCATGGCCGCCTCTGCATGGGGCCTAAAGGTAGATGAGCGGGTGGAAAATTTCCGCCTGTTCGACCACCAAGGTGGTTCTCATGAACTTTACTATTATGACGACGCCAAGGCTGTGGTGTTTATGGTACAGGGTAATGGTTGCCCAATCGTGCGCAACGCCGTACCACGTTTCACCGAGCTGTCCGAGGAATATGCTGAGCAGGGTGTACAGTTCTTCATGCTGAACAGTAACCTGCAAGACAATCGCGTCAGTGTGGCCAAGGAAGCCGCCACTTACCGCTACGACATACCAATTCTGGTGGATGAAACCCAGATCATCGGTGAGTCTCTGGATTTGGTGCGCACCGGTGCGGTGTTTGTGCTCGATCCGAAGACTTGGAAAGTCACCTACACCGGTGCCATCGACGACCGCTTGGACTACGAAGTGCAGCGCAAAGAAGCGTCCAATCACTATCTGAAAGACGCCATCGACAGCATGCTGACCGGTCAAGCCATTGCGGTGGCAAGCACCGAATCGCTCGGCTGCCTGATCAACTTCCCGTCTAAAACCGCCCGCGCCGAGCATGCCAACATCTCCTACAGCGAAGATGTGGCGCCCATTCTGATGGACAACTGTGTGAGTTGTCACCGCGAAGGCGGCATTGGTCCTTTTGCCATGACCGACTACAACGTTGTGCGTGGCTTTTCCCTGATGATTCGCGAAGTGATTCGCACCAAACGCATGCCGCCATGGCACGCTGATCCGCTGCACGGTGATTGGGGTAATGACCGCTCGCTGAGCAGCGAAGAGATCCAAACGCTCGTGCACTGGATCGAAGCCGGCGCGCCGCGCGGTGAAGGTGAAGACCTGCTCGCCACCAGCGAAGTGGTCTATCCGGAATGGGTCGCTGCCGAAGAGCTGGGTGAACCCGACTACATCATCGACATCCCGGCCATGGAAATCCCGGCCACCGGCGTGGTGGACTACCAGTACCATCACGTGCGTAACCCCATCGGCAAAGACGTGTGGGTGAGAGCCGCGGAAATCATGCCCGGTGACCGTGCAGTGCTGCACCACACCATTACCGCATTCGGCGATGAAATCACCGAGGGTAAATACAAAGGGCGCCTGAAGTACAAAGGTGGTCTGCGTGGCTACGCCCCCGGCTTGACCAATCAGGCTTATCCGCAAGATACCGGCACCTTCTTACCGGCGGATACCACCATCGAGTTCCAGATGCACTACACCCCTGTGGGTCGTGCGACGGTAGACGAGTCCAAGATGGGCGTATGGGTATACGATGAGCCACCCCACCACCACATCATTTCGCGCTTTATGGCCAACAACAAGATTCGGATTCCTCCCCATGCGAAGAATCACGCCGAGTCTGTTGAACAAGTCATCCCCAAGGATGCATTGCTGTACAACTTAATGGCCCACGCCCACTATCGCGGCAAAGCTGCTAAGTTTGTGGCGCGTTATCCTGACGGTACCGAAGAAGTCCTGTTGAACATCCCCAACTACGACTTTAACTGGCAAACCGACTATGAATTCAAAGAGCCCAAGTTTATTCCCGCGGGCACCACTTTGATTCAAACCAACTGGTGGGATAACTCAGCACAAAACGCCGCCAACCCCGATCCGACCATTGAGGTCACCTGGGGTGAGCAAAGCTGGGAAGAAATGCTGTTCGGCGCCATCCTGTACCGCTTCTTAACGGACGAAGAGTCTGCTGCGAAGCGCGGCAACCAGGACCTCGCCAGCGCGCGCTAAACCGCGCTAGCCGTCAAGAAGCCGCTGGCGCGATTTACACGCCAGCGGCTTTTTTTGCCTGTTGGACAAGCGCTTGCTCGGCGAGCCCAGACAGGCTAGTTTCAAGCCATGGGATATTTTGACTTCAGCCATAAAATCCTGGTTGCCGCGGTCCTATTGAGTTTGGCCGCTGCCGCCGGTGCGGATACACACGCCTACCGCGGTATCGGCGAACATGGAGAGGTCACTTTCTCGGATGTACCCAGTCGCGATGCATCGCTCATCACCCTGGCCCAACCCGTTTCCAATCTGGCTTACCCAAGCCACCCAACCAGTTCCGCGGAACAAGTGGCGTTGATGCTGCAGGTAGCAGACGAATTGGCCATCGCTCGCCAAGCGCGCGAGCAGAGTAGAGCACAGCGCCTCGAGCGGGTCGCTCAACGCGAGGCAGAGCAAAGGCGCAATCAGGCATTGTTGCAACGCCAGCAAGACTTAGAGCGCCAGTACGAACCGCGGTTTTTCTATCCACGCCGCTCTTATCACCCGGATTACCCGCATTACCCCGACCACAAACCGGCGCCGGCACCCGCTCCGGCAGCAGATCGGCCGCAACGCAGCTTTAAGTTTGAGCTGAGGTAGGCGCGCTGGCCAAGGCAATGATGCCAAACAAAGACAAGCTGCTGACCGCCATACCCATGACCCAGTGCCCAATCACTGCGCCGACAATACCGAACGGGATGACGCTCATAATCACCAACGGTTGCAGGTAAGAGCGTAACGGGACTGCCATCAATGCATAAATGCCGAAACAGGCAGCAATGAAGGCGGTAATGAAATCTCTAACCCCGAGCATTTCATCTCTTGAGCTGCCGCCGAGTTGCACCGTCACACCAGGATATGAGCGCAACAAATTGCCCAACGTCCGCAATCTTTTCTTTTACCAGACCGTCGTAGGGGGCGCGTATCACCGTGCGGTCCAGGTCGCCTAACGCCTGCTCTAAATCCGCTTCAGCACTTTGCAGCTCTGCCAGGGCTTCGCGCATTTGTGGTTTCCGCAGCGCCAGCTCTGACGCCGGACCGGTGTCCGGGTTGATACGGCGCAAGCGCTCATAATCTCCTTTTGCGTACCCCCCAGCGCACTTTCTGTTTCCAACTGGGTGGCGGCGCGCGCCACCGCAGCACGAGCGCGTTTCAACGCACTAGACCCGTCCTATTTCCGTATCAGGTGGCCAAACTGGGTTTCCACCAGGTCTATGGCGTCGATGATCTGCGTGATCAGATCAAAATCCTCCTGGGAAGCGTGCAAGCGTTGCACGTAAGCGTTGATGCCCCACAAAGCGGTCGCCGCTAATCTAGGAGGGCCAATGCCAGCAGACGGTACGCCAAAATCTTTAGCCAGCGATTCAGTTAAGAGGTCTTCATATTGTTGCGCGATGCGAATTAGTTGCGAAGAGACCAAGGGTTGTGTCCATCGCTGCAACAAGAACGCCCGATACCCTTGACCACCGTCCTCTTGGGTCACCCTTTGTGTGGCGGCGCGCACCCACTCACGCCAGAAAGTAAACGTGTCCGTTTCGCGCTGCGGATTGGTGATGGCTTGACGAAACAGCTCAAGTGAGTCTTCATCTCCGGCCGTCGCTAACTCTTGTTTGTTCGCAAAATGCCGGTAGAGCGTCTGCACATGCAAACCCGCATGTTCAGCAATTTCTTCCAGCGTCGTGGCATCGTAGCCTTGAGCAGCAAACAGCGTTTGTGCAGAGCGTATGAGGCTGCCGCGCGTTGCAGCCTTACGCTTTTCGCGCAGTGGAAACTGGGAGGTGCTCATGACAAAAGGAAACGTGCTTAAGGAGTTGTCAATATGCCGGAATCAATGCGATAGTCAACTACACAAATATATACAGGGGAGACGTGAAGATGGGCGTAAAGATGGGACTGAAGATGGGTGAGAACTTTAAAGGCACAATGTTGCGCCATCTGCTGCTAGTCGCTGGGCTGGTGATCAGCACGGTGTTCACCAACACGGCTGCGGCGGAGGCCAAGCGTGAGGCGATAACCCTATACAGCGATGGTATCCGGCTCGCGGGAGATATTTGGAAACCAGCGGACTTAAAGGCAGACGAAAAGCGCCCGGCCATCCTCATGGTGCACGGCTGGGGCGGCCTCAAATCCCACCTTAACCAAGCTTACGCCCCACAATTTACCGAGATGGGATACGTGGTTTTGACCTTTGACTACACCGGTTGGGGCGAAAGCGAAGGGTTCCTGATTCGCAGCGGTAAACGCCCGCAAAGTGCGAACGGAGCCGAAACACCGCAAACCTATACCACAGAGGTGCAAGAGTTGCGCCGCATTGTAAATCCGTTAGAGCAGCAGGACGATATCCGCGCGGCATTTGCCTATCTCACCACCGACCCCAACGTCGACCCACAGCGAGTAGCAGTGTGGGGTTCCAGCCTCGGCGGTGGGTTGGCTTTAGCCACCGCCATTGAGTTCCCACAGATTAAGGTGCTGATCAGCCAAGTGGGTTCGGTGAACCCGCGCGGCATCGATGCAGCGCCGGCAACCAGCGAAGACAATCCGTTATCGCCCGCCAACATGGTTGCGTGGCGCGGTGCAATCGCCCGGGGTGATGCACCCTCTTTTCCTTCAGAGCCGCAACCCGGTTTGCAGGGATACCCGGACTGGCCGGATTTCACCCGTTACGACCCCATGGCAAATCTCGACAATCTCTCCGCAGCCACCTTGATCGTCGATGCCGCGGAGGAGGAGCTATTCGATATTCAGGAGAATGGCGCCTACCTCTACGCGCAGATCAAAGATCGTTTGCCGTCCAGCTACAAAACCATCGACGGTAAACACTACGACGTCTACAGCGGCGCAGGCTATCAAAACGCCGTGGCGTGGCAGAAAGCCTGGCTGCAGCGACATTTGCCTGTGAACTAGTGCTCAAACCACTTGAAAACTTAGCTTTAGCTGTTTCAAGCCTAAACAGGCGTTTTAATATTCTTCAGATTTCTTGCAGTTTAAGTGGGTCCTGTACCATAATTCGTTATCAACACTACTGTAGATATGAATCATTTCTCTGTAGTCTGATGGAGAACGCCTGCTAAAATCACTGGGGGTCGGGCGTTATCAGGAGCAACCGACTAGGAGCGCGCTACACAGCGCAACACAGGTAAAAAGTGAGGGACACATGCTCATACTGACCCGCCGCGTGGGCGAGACAATCAAGATTGGAGAGGACATCACGGTGACCGTGCTTGGGGTGAAAGGTAACCAGGTTCGGGTAGGCGTGGGGGCACCGCGCAACGTTGCGGTGCACCGCGAAGAAATCTACCAGCGCATCCAAGAAGAGCAAAACGCACCCAAACGCGCTAACGGCAGCTAAACGCCGCCGGCCAAATTCAACAACGCGGCGCTTGCCCGAGCCGCTATACTTTTTATTGCTGCTCATCGAGTATGCGCATTTATCGACAATACTCGCTGCCCATGCGCCACTTCCTGCCAATTTGGATACTATTCTTGTTAATGGCCTGCGGCTCCGCCGCAGAGATGGCACCTGCTGAGACGCAAGATCCGCTACCTGGAAACAATACAACCCCTATGCCAAACCCGTTAGACGTGGTGACCTACCAGGGCACCGTACGTGGGGCTTGGGCAGACGACGCCCGCCAAACTCGCGTTTTTCTCGGCCTGCCTTACGCACGGCCACCCTTAGACGAGCTGCGTTGGCAACCACCCCAGGCACCCCACAGTTGGACTGAACCCCGCTTAGCCACACATGCGGGTGCGGCATGCTGGCAAGCGGTGAACTCGGAGGCTTTTGTATGGAGTCGCGGAGAATTCCCGCGCAGCGAAGATTGCCTCTACCTGAACGTTTGGAGTGATCACGAAGCCTCCAACCAGGCTGTGATGGTGTGGTTCCACGGTGGTGCGCACACGGTAGGGATGGCCCACGAACCCATTTTTGACGGCGCCGAACTGGCCAAGCTCGGGGTAGTAGTGGTCACGGTGAACTATCGGCTCGGGCCGTTTGGCTTTCTCGCCCATCCTGCGTTGGCACAAAAATCCAGCCACAACAGTGCCGGCAACTATGGGCTGTTAGACAAAATTGCCGCGTTAAACTGGGTGCGCGACAACATCGCGCAGTTTGGCGGTGATCCGCGCAACGTCACTATATTTGGACAGTCAGCGGGTTCACAAAGTGTATGCTCTCTGATGGTCTCGCCGCTGGCGCGGGGTTTGTTTCATAAAGCCATCGGCCAGTCTGCCGCATGTGTTAATCCGCTACCGGCTCCGGACGCGGACGGAATGCGCCGCGGTGAGCGACTGATCGCTGAGCTCGGTGGAAACGGCACCCTCGAGGCGATGCGGGCGGCCACACCTCAACAAATACTGGACGCCAGTGAGCGCAGTGGCTGGGCGACCCAATCGCGTATCGTAGTAGACGGCTGGGTAATCCCAGCAGCACCGGATGCACTGTACGCATCTGCACAGCAAGCCAAAGTGCCATTGCTGTTAGGCTCGTTGGCCAACGAAGGACACATGCTGCTGCCTCTCAAAGAAGACCTCACACAAGCGGAACTAGAGGCTGATGCCATAAGATTGATTGGGGCCGATTTAGCGTCCGCACTGCTCCAGCAATATCAAGACCAAGCCGCGCAATCTCCGGGCCTTGCCCAACGAGAGATTCGCACAGACTTGTTTATGGCTTACGGCATGCGTCGCTGGGCCGGTTACCAAGCGGCCATCCAGCAGCCCACTTATTTGTACTTTCTGGATCACCCAACCCCCGCGTTTCGTTTGTATTGGCCGGAGAATGCCGACCTGGGGTTACCGGATGGCCCCCGCAGTGCCGGCGCCTACCACTCAGGCGACTTGGCCTATGTGTTTGGCAATACGCATAAAGTTGGCCTGGACTGGCGCCAAGACGACCACGACCTGGCGGCGTTGATCACCCGCTACTGGACCAACTTTGCCAAACATGCCAACCCAAACGGTGAAGGACTGCCCGAATGGCAACCGTACAACACAACAGATCATCACACGCTACTGTTGCGGCCAGCTGCGCACACCGTCGCCGGCGTGCGGCGAGCAGTGCTTGACTTGTGGGACCAGCGCTTTACGGGTCCCTAGCCTTAGGCGTCTGCGTCCTCCGCATCAAACACTTCCTTGGCTACCGCCATACCCTCCACGGCCACCGGGAAGCCCCCATAAATCGCCATATGCATGATGACCTCACATATCTCTTCCCGGCTAAGACCGTTATGCCGGCCGCGCGGGATATGCAGACGTAGCTCGTTAGGTCGGTGCAACGCGGTCAGCGAAGCAATGGTGATCAGACTGCGGTCGCGGGCAGACAGGCCGGGGCGCGACCACACCCCTTCCGGCAACACAGTCTCGACAATGAGTTTACCCCAGTCATCACGGATCTCTTCCGGCGTGGCGAGCGTTTCGGTAAACAACCGTGCCAAGCGCAGCTTTTCTGTTTCATCCATCAGCAATCTCCCCATAGTGATTTAAAGTAATAGGCAGTCTCGCATCGCCCGGGGCTTTTCACCACCGACGTTGCTTGCTACCTTGCGTGTCATGGCAAAAGCTAAACAAGACAACGCGACACCAGCGGCCAACCCAGCAACGGAAGAGGAAACCCTGCAATTTGAAGCAGCCTTGGAAGAGCTGGAAGCGCTGGTCGCGCAAATGGAGAGCGGCAACTTAAGCCTGGATGACTCCCTCAAGGCGTTTGAACGCGGTATTGCACTGACCCGCCAATGTTCCAAGGCATTGTCGGAGGCGGAGCTCAAAGTACAAGCGCTGCGCGACGACGGAGAGTTAGTCGATTTAGACGCCGAAGAGTTTGATGACACCTGACTTGGTGGCATTGCGCGAACAAATTAATCTCGCGCTTGATCACCACTTACCGAAAACATCCAGCATCGCGCAACCCGTTACCGACGCCATGCGCCACGCGGTACTGGGTGGCGGTAAACGTGTACGACCCATGTTGGTCTGTGGCGCCGCGGACGCGGTTGGCGCGGGTATCACCGGCGCCTTGCCCATCGGCTGCGCGTTAGAGTTTATCCACGCCTACTCCCTCATACACGACGACCTACCCGCCATGGACGACGACGACATTCGCCATGGCCTACCGAGTGCGCATATCAAATACGGCGAGGCCAACGCCATCCTAGCCGGTGACAGTTTGCATTCGCTGGCCTTTCAAACCATCGCCGCAGCGCCCGGTTACAGCAGCACTACGCGTCTGAAAATGATCGAACTCCTCGCCCAAGCCGCCGGTTGGGCTGGCATGGCGGGTGGACAGTGCCTCGACATAGAGGCTGAGGGCCGCGAGCTAGGACTGGCTGAGCTGCAGGCATTGCATGGCGCCAAAACCGGGGCTTTGATTCGGGTTTCTGTGCAACTGGGTGCACTCTGTGCGCAACCCGAGGAAATTAGCGAAGAGCAATTTCTGCTGTTGTCGGAGTTTGGTGACCGCGTAGGCCTGGCTTTTCAAGTGATGGACGATGTCCTGGACGTCACCCAAACCACGGAGCGGCTCGGTAAACCCGCGGGCTCAGACGAAGCGCTGGATAAAAACACGTTCCCCAAGTTGATGGGTACCGAGCAAGCCAAAGATTTGGCGTTTACGCTGATTGATGAGGCTCAGGCCCTGCTGACACGCACCCGCCTGGATAGCGGCATATTGTCCAATATTGCACACTTGGTGGTGGAACGAGATCACTAGAAACGGGCGGTGAGCGTCAGCACGCCAGCGCTGTCCTGTAGATTCACACCGTTTAGAAACGACATGCCAAGCAGCACATCTACCGGGTAAGTCCCTTCTATGACCGTGGCGCGCACTTTGTGTTGAGTAATGCTGCCCAATGTCACTTTGTCCAAGGTTAAAAAGTAGGCGTTGGCGGTACCTTGTGCGGTTTGCACAAACCCCTTCTGCCCCGCCTGATAGTTTAAGCCCAAGTTCGATGCGTGTACTTCGCTCATGGCCACAACCGAGGCCCCGGTATCGACTAAAAAGTTCACCGGCTGATCGTGGATCGCTCCGCGCATGCGATATTGGCCCCACTCATCGCGACTGATCCTGACAACATCTTCTTTGGGTTTGGCATACGATCCCGCCACCCGTGTACTTAGGTCCAGCTCATAGATTTCGTCTCGATAACGTACGGTGGCACCTACCGGTGTCGCCGCCAATAGCGTCACGCCTGTCTTCGAGGTTTCGCCAACCTTAAGCATCTCTTCGCCTTGTACAGTGCGCACCACTGCGCGGTCTTTAAACAAAGCGACCGCTTCTACCGGCGATGCCGCCAACGCAGACGGCATGAGCAGAGCACCCATGAGCAACACTACAAATCTATTTCGAATTAACAGGGTGGCAGTACGCATCAATCTATTCCGCCAGAGGGATAACCACATTAGTTTAGCCGCTGAGCGCCTAACCTACACAAGACCGGCGCTTTGCAGCATCAGAAATGAGACATACAGCACGCTTGCTACGACAGCTCCCACCACAACATCATCCAGCATCACCCCCAGACCGCCTTTCACTTCCCGATCCAGCCAGCCGATCGGGCCCGGTTTGGCAATGTCCAACAGCCGAAACAAAACGAAGGCCAGCAGAGCCAACCACCAGACTTTGGGTAACAACGCCAGCGCCAGCCACATGCCGACAATTTCATCGGCCACAATCTCACCGGCATCTTCAACTTCATAACGCGCGGTGATGTGACTGCTGCACCACCAACCACTGAAGAAGTAGACCGCGGCGATGGCAAGCTGCAGCAGCACCGACAAATCAGCCAACAGCCACCACCACACCGCCAAGGCCCCCAAAGACCCCCAGGTACCCGGCGCCTTGGGCAGGTAGCCAAGCCCTAAGCCGCTCGCCCAGATCAGCGCAGGGTTGGTGCGCGCCGCGTTAGGCAGCGCCAAAGTGGTTGTACCCGCGGGGTTCGAGCTGCACACCATCCAACCAAACGCCAGAACCTACCGTGATTTCACCGATACAGGTGAAACCGGGAAGTTTGTCGGTGGCTGCGGTACACAGCAGCTGATAATCGTCACCCCCATACAAAGCATCTTCCAGCACCGCGCCAGGAGACAACGGTATGGCGGTGCGATCCAGCTGCGCGCTGACATCCGACGCCGTGCAGATGTGCGACATGTCCGCCACCAAGCCATCCGAAACATCGATGGCTGCATGGGCGTGTTCTCTTAAATGAGCGCACAGATCAAAGCGGGCCCGCGGGCGCAAGTAGCGCTCCTGCCCGGGGCTCAACGGTATGGAAAAATCCCAATCTTGTTGCCGTACACAAGCGCCGGCACCACCTACATCACCGCTGACAAAAACACCGTCTCCAACTCGGGCACCACTGCGGGTCACAGCCTGCCCCATGGGGATCTCCCCGTGTACGCTGACCGTTAAACTCAGCGGTCCTTTGGCAAAATTCCCGCCGCACAGGTACACATCGCAAGCCACCGCTGCTTCGGCCATACCTTGGGCTAGATGGCTGACCCAGGCCGCGTCGGCTTGAGGTAGTGTTAAAGCCACCAGCACATAACGTGGCTCTGCACCCATCGCAGCTAGATCCGAGAGACTCACCATGAGCGCACGATAACCAACCTGCAGCGGCGTCGAGCCCAGAGGGAAATGCACACCTCCCACAAGCGTATCGATGGATGCAACGGCTTCACAGTCCGGTGATTGTTCAATCACCGCGGCATCGTCGCCGGGGCCGAGTCGCACCCACCTCCCCTGGGCTTGCTCTCCTAACTGCGCAACAACGGTGTTGATGAGAGAAAATTCATCCACGCGCCGCCGCCTCTACCTCCACCGCGCGCAGGTTTGCCGCGATTTTATCCAACACACCATTGATGTACTTGAAAGAATCGGTGGCGCCAAAGGACTTAGCCAGATCTACATATTCATTGATGACCACACGAAAAGGGATGTCGATGCGACACATAAATTCGGCGGTTGCGAGCCGTAAAAGGGCCCGCTCCACCTGATCCAACTGCTCCACCTGCCGGTCTAGCGATGCAGCGTATGCGGCATCCAACGCCGCGCTTTCACGTACTACTTTGTTTAACAACTCATCAAAAAAGTCTGTGTCCGCTTTTTTGAGCGCCTCCCCGTCATGAAAATCCGCATGAATAGCCGCCAGCTCGTTGCCCGACAACTGCCACTGATAAACCGCCTGCAACAAGGCGCGCCGCGCTTTGCGCCGCGCCCAGACATTTGTCTTGCCGCTCATGCGTCACCCCACTCAACTTGCGCTTGGGCAACTTGTATCCGCACATCATCCCCAACCATGGTGACCGACTTTATGTTGCCTTGGGGGGCAAGCGCCAGCGCTTGTACCTGGAATTCGGCCAACACCCGACTGCCGGCGC
The DNA here is from genome assembly GCA_028281005.1 of Pseudomonadales bacterium. Taxonomy (GTDB): domain Bacteria; phylum Pseudomonadota; class Gammaproteobacteria; order Pseudomonadales; family Azotimanducaceae; genus UBA4421. The sequence goes on along the minus strand of JANQKS010000017.1, from coordinate 29,018 downwards.
CTAACCATTTCGGCGCCACGTAACAGAGCCACTCATCCCACAGTTGCTGCTCGGCAAAACTGCCGCACACCTTGGCGCCCGCTTCTACCAATACTTCGTTGCACCCCCACTCGGCGAGGTAGGTGAGGACAGCGCTTAGGTCTGCAGGACCACCCGAGGGTGCGTAGCAACTCACACCAGGCAACTGCTGCATATGCTCGGGCACCGCCACGTCCGGATGGTGTATCAACAAAGTTTCACCCCCGTCACACAGCACGGTGGATTGCGGCGGTGTGTTTAGGTTGCTGTCCAGCACCACGCGCAGGGGTTGTTTACAGGGTAGGTATTGCTCGTCCCGAACGTTGAGTTGCGGGTTGTCTGCCGACACCGTGGCCACGCCGGTGATAATCGCGTCGCTCCGCGCGCGCCAATACTGCACATCGGCACGCGCTGCCGCACTGGTAATCCACTGGCTTTCACCGTTGCCTAAGGCTGTGGCGCCATCAATGCTGCTGGCGGTCTTAACCCGCACATAGGGAACCCCGTGAACAATGCGTTTAGAATAGCCCGCAATGAGATCAAGGGCAGCGGGCTGTACCAGCAAGGCAACGTCGATACCCGCGGCGCGCATCATGTCGATCCCTGCGCCGGCGACGTTGGGGTGTGGGTCTTCCGCCGCCACCACCACGCGGGCCACCTGTCGATCAATGAGCGTTTGCGCACACGCTGGGGTTCGGCCAACAAAGGAACAGGGTTCTAAGCTGACATAAACCGTTGCGCCAGCAATGTCCCCGCCGGCATCGCGAATGGCATTCACCTCGGCATGGGCCTCCCCGGTGCGCGCGTGATATCCACGGCCAACAATGCGGCCTTGTTGAACGATGACACACCCTACGGTGGGGTTTGGCGCACAGGTAAAGCGGCCTTTTTCAGCCAGATCGATGGCAGCCTGCAAAAACAGGCGATCAGATTCAATCACAGCCGTTCATCCGCGGGTTGCTCGGTGGCGAGCCGCTGAATCTCCTCGGTGAATTCACTGACGTCCTGAAAATCCCGATAGACGCTGGCGAAGCGTACATACGCGACCGGGTCAAGCGAGCGCAGCTCCGTCATGACTTCTTCGCCAACCGTGAGTGAGGGTAACTCCCGCTCGCCGGTGGAGCGCAGACGGTGCTTGATGTGGTTTAGCGCCGTCTCGATTTGATCAACGCTGACCGGACGTTTCTCCAATGCCTTGGTGAGGCTGACTTTGAGCTTTTCATCATCAAACGGTTCGCGGCTGCCGTCGCGCTTGATCAAGCGCGGCATCACCAATTCGGCAGTTTCAAACGTGGTAAAGCGTTCGCCGCAGACCTGGCACTCACGGCGGCGTCGCACAGCGTCACCATCCGCCACCAAACGTGAGTCAATGACCTTCGTGTCGTCGGCTGAACAGAAAGGGCAATGCATAGCTGCCTAAGGCCCAATACCCGCTAAGCTAGGCGGCCGGATAAACCGGATACTGGCGGCACAACTCCACCACACGCTGTTTCACGCTGCCAATCATGTTGTCGTTTTCAATATCTTCCAAGATATCGCACATCCAATCCGTTAGGGTGGCGCACTCCTGCTCCTTGAATCCACGGCGCGTCACCGCCGGTGAGCCTAGGCGTAAACCGCTGGTGACAAACGGTGAGCGCGGATCATTTGGCACCGCGTTTTTGTTCACCGTTATGTTGGCCCGACCCAGAGCAGCATCGGCATCTTTACCAGTGATGTCTTTGTCGATCAGATCCAGCAAAAACAGGTGGTTGTCGGTGCCGCCGGACACAACATTAAACCCCCGCTCAATAAAACCGTTGGCCATGGTGCGGGCATTCGCCAAGGTCTGTGCTTGATAGGTTTTAAACTCTTCGCTCATGGCTTCTTTGAAGCACACTGCCTTGGCGGCAATCACATGCATCAAAGGGCCACCCTGGCTGCCGGGGAACAGAGCCGAATTCAGCTTCTTTTCAATCTCGGGGTTGGATCGGGCCAGAATGATGCCACCGCGTGGACCACCGAGGGTTTTGTGGGTGGTGGAGGTGGTAACGTCAGCCACCTGCACCGGGTTGGGATACAGCCCGGCCGCCACCAAGCCGGCCACGTGCGCCATGTCTACCACCAGGTAAGCGCCAACGCTGTCCGCGATATCGCGGAATTTGTGCCAATCCACCGTACGTGAATACGCAGAGAAACCCGCCATCAACATCTTCGGTTGACACTCACGGGCAATACCGGCGATGGCGTCGTAGTCCATTTCACCGGTGCTGGCGTCTATGCCGTATTGCACGGCGTTGTAGATACGCCCGGAAAAATTCACCGCCGCGCCATGGGTCAGATGGCCACCATCGGCAAGGCTCATACCCAGCACGGTATCACCCGCTTCCAACAACGCCAGATACACCGCCGCGTTTGCCTGGGAACCGGAATGCGGCTGCACATTTGCGTAGTCGGCACCAAACAATTCTTTCACACGGTCGATGGCCAGCACTTCTACTTTGTCGACATATTCACAACCACCGTAGTAGCGCTTGTGTGGATACCCTTCCGCGTATTTATTGGTGAGCACACTGCCTTGGGCTTCAAGCACCCGTGGACTGGCATAGTTTTCTGAGGCAATCAGCTCTATGTGCTCTTCCTGACGTCGGTTTTCTTCTTCTATGGCCAACGCCAATTCATCATCGAAGCCGGCAATGGTTTCGTTTCCTGCAAACATCGTCTGCCCTGTGGTTTGAACTTATGGGAACTGGGTTCGAGTGGTATCCAGTAAAGCGCGTATTGTAACTGAAAAGGTATGGAGGGTTTTAGTAGAACCATTCATGTGGAAGCTGAATCGCTTTCCCTCAAAGGCAGTATTAACCGCTAGAGTCAGTCTGAATGTTGGACATGGCCGGCCCAAGGAAGGGTGAACCCGTTCAGGACCGCTGTGAACCCATCCATGGGCGCTGGCGCCTCGCCGTCCTGGCTCGGAGCCTCCTGACCGGGTTCACCCTCCCTCAGGCCTGTGTTATCACAAGATTCGGTGCGAACAGATAGAACGCAGATCCTTGGTTAGAGTGGGCTAGTGATTCGGCTTTGGTTAGTCAAAGCGAAATGCTGCCAAGCTCTTCGGACGCTCGGGAGCAGGTAGGCAGCGCTGGGGTGAGACCCCTTTCAGGAGGCTCTGCGACAGGGATGTCGCAGCGCCAGCGTCCATGGATGGACTTGCAGCGGTCCTGAAAGGGGTCTCACCCCAGCGCTGCCGGATTAATGCAACTTCCAAAGATGAGAGGGCTTGGCAGCATTTCGCTATAATGCGCCGCTTCTGATTTTGAGGTTCACGATGGCTCAGTACGTTTACACCATGCAGGGTGTCACCAAGGTAGTGCCCCCGAAACGCACCATTCTGGAAAACATCTCCCTGTCGTTTTTCCCCGGCGCCAAAATCGGCGTGCTGGGTTTAAACGGCTCCGGTAAATCCAGCTTGCTGCGCATTATGGCTGGGGTCGACACCGAGTTTGAGGGTGAAGCACGCGCGCAGAAAGACATCAACGTCGGCTATCTGCCCCAAGAACCTCAGCTCGATGACAACCTGGACGTTCGCGGCAACGTCGAGCAAGGCGTTGGCGAGATTATGTCCATGCTGAACGAGTACAACGAAATTTCGGACAAGTTCGCCGAACCCATGGACGACGACCAGATGAACCAACTGTTGGAGCGGCAAGGTGAATTGGCCACGCAGATAGATGCGGTGGATGGCTGGGACATCGACCGCACCCTCGATATCGCCGCCGACGCCTTACGCCTGCCGCCTTGGGATACACCGGTAAATGTGTTGTCCGGTGGGGAGCGCCGCCGTGTCGCGCTGTGTGCGTTGTTGTTGTCCAAACCCGACATGCTGTTGCTTGACGAACCCACCAACCACCTGGATGCGGAAAGTGTTGCCTGGTTGGAGCGTTTCCTCGACGAGTACCCGGGCACCGTGGTGGCGGTGACCCACGACCGTTACTTCCTGGACAACGTCGCTGGGTGGATCTTGGAACTCGACCGTGGCCGCGGATTTCCTTTTGAGGGCAACTACAGCGCCTGGTTGGAAACCAAGGATCAACGCCTACAGCAGGAAGCCTCACAAGAGAAAGCCCGCCAACGAGCCATCAAATCGGAGCTGGACTGGGTCCGATCCAACCCCAAGGCGCGTCAATCGAAATCGAAAGCGCGTCTGGCTCGATTCGACGAATTGGTGAATCAGGAGAACGAAGCGCGTGGCGAAACGGCGGAACTGTTTATTCCCACGGGCGAACGCCTGGGTGACAAAGTCATTGAGCTGCACCACCTGAGCAAAGGGTTTGGTGAACGCCTGCTGATCGACAACCTCGATGCCATTATTCCCCAAGGGGCCATCGTCGGCATCATCGGCGGCAACGGCGCCGGTAAGTCGACTTTCTTCAAAATGCTGACCCAACAGGAGACGCCGGATAAAGGAGAGATAGACATCGGCTCAACAGTACAGATGGCCTTTGTTGACCAAAGCCGGGATGCACTCAACAACGACAACACAGTGTGGCAGGAAATATCCGACGGCTTGGATGTGATGCGCATCGGCAAACACGAGATCCAGACACGCGCTTATGTCGGCCGCTTCAACTTTAAAGGTTCAGAGCAACAGAAACACGTGGGTGATCTGTCTGGCGGCGAGCGTAACCGCGTACATCTGGCCAAGTTGTTACGCAGCGGCGCCAACGTGCTGCTGTTGGACGAGCCAACCAATGACCTCGATGTCGAGACGCTGCGTGCGCTTGAAGAAGCCTTACTTAACTTTGCCGGTACCGTGCTGGTGATTTCGCACGACCGCTGGTTCTTAGACCGCGTGGCCACGCACATCTTAGCGTTTGAGGGAGACAGCCATGTTGAGTGGTTTGAGGGCAATTACACCGACTACGAGGCGGATCACAAACGCCGCGTGGGGGATGCTACGCCGACCCGCATGCAGTACAAGCCGATCCATCGGGATTAAGCGTCGCAACTCTCCCCAACACGACGGCAATGTGGGGCGCCGGAATCTCAACCAAGGCTATTCCATAGATACGAGGGGGAGCAATGACGCCCGAATTGCAGGAACAGATTAATGAGCAGCAGCCGCTATTTGGCCCGCTTATAACCGAGCCGGAAGGCGTAACCCTCAAACGGGATGAGCTTGCAGTGTAAAAACATCTCATGGGTCCCGGCGGATACCAACCGAGCAAAGTAGCCGCCGCTTCTCATCCAGGCGGCTGGGCGCGATGTGTGTCATGACGACAGCGTCCGACTTGCTGCTTCTGCACGCACCGTAGGTGTACCCGTGACTATCACTGAGTACCCGGATGCCGAGCATATCTGGATACTTAACGGTCCTTGGCGCATGCATTACCCGGACAATTTTCCGCAAAAGGCTGTGCGGTTCATCGATAGCGGGGTTGAGGCGCCCGAAGCAATAACGGCGATTGACGAAATGGTTGCGTTCGTCAAATCGTGTTGTTTGTAGTCGCGAACCTCGTCAAGCATTTGTTCTGACAAACTCGGTACCGGGTGTAACAAGCCATTCGTTCTCTTGAGCTTACAATGCAACGATGGATGAAAGTGACCAACTCCGGGATAGGGTGACTGAGGAGGTCTACAGCGACCTCAGATCGCTCGAAGACTGCAGAGGACTTTCCCTGCAGAACATTCAGGTCGTGCCTCTGCAGACCCTTGCACATTCTGAGGTCTACCGAACTCGGGTAGATTCTTCCTCCACCAGCTTGATTCTTAAAAATCGGGCGTTTCCGACAGTTCTGGTCTTGCCGAACTGGTTTGTACCCAAGTGTCGATTGATCGTGGATGGAGACAATCTCGCTGACAAGCTGTTCATCGAGGACTTAGCCGATACACATCCCCGGGCAATAAGCGCAAGCCCACCCGTGCCCAATGCCGGTGCTTAGTGGAGGCATTGGCGGTCCTGCATGGTCTTACGTCTAGTGACTCAACAATCCGAAAAACTTGGACGAAAACCGGCAAAGGTCTTCCGGCAGAAACTATGGAACAAAGGCTGAGCTTCTTTCGGCTTGCCTTGGAGCCATTCATCAAGACGATCCGTGAACGGGTAGATCACGATATCGAGAGTTTCCTAATGGGGCTAAGCGACCTTTACGAACGGATCAATCCACAGGAGATACGAGCAGATACATTCGTTCACGGTGATGCTCACTTTGAGAATGCGCTCTATTCCGCTGACTCTCCTGCGATTATCTTGCTCTGCACAACAAAATAGGCAACATCGAGACCCATTCCATTACCGCCATTCGATATGGTGGTAGTGTAGAAAGCGACCGCTTCGGATTAACAGATTGGTGCAGTCTCAGAAACCCCTCAGCTCATACATCGTTTGGCATACCCAGCGAACGGGCAGTTCACTCATGTGCACAACACTTGAAGCCACCAGAGTGGCGGGACACCCAGTGGAGTGGCCTGAGGAAGTTCTCAACGGCGAGTCCGTTAACGCTGAGGAGCTTCGATCCGAGCTTTGGCAGAAGCAGACCACGGTTAATGGTGTCCTAGGCATCAAATTCAGCTACTACGAACCGAACATTCGGCGGTTTTTTGAAGTCTTTGGGAAGTACGATGACGATGGTCATCTGGACCCGCAAGAAACATGGGAGTCGGTGTTTCCAAACTGTCGTCACATCGTGATGACGCGGCGCAACAAATTCAGGTTGGCGATATCGTGGTGGAAGTCAATCCAGGGTGGACCGTGGCATCTGAGCCAAGATGGCGCACCGTTGCGTTGGCAGGAGAGTGTACCCTCGTCACCAAGCAACTTGGCGGATTCCTACGATTTCAGAGCGATCCGGAACCTTGTGCTTGAGAGCGTAGAAAGGGAGGCAGGAACCCAAGAACTTCTACGCAGCCTCTCCGCAACGCCGATGGCGGTGACCTATGAGGATTTCGTCGCCAACTACGAAGCCACCGTACGTGCTGTGCTGTCGCATCTACACTTGAGTGATGATGTCCCGACGATCCCTGTGCCGCTCCTCTCGGTGACATCGGATGACATCAACGAAGACTGGTTGCAACGCTTTCTAGAGGATCTAAGGCGGCGAACGTGAACTTCTCATTCCGGCCGAACCACGTCAAAACAGCTGGGTGTATCTCGGGATTTCTACGACTTGTTTCCTATAGCTAGCAGACAATCATTGCTGACAAATCGGTTTAGGCGAGCAGACTGCGGACTAACTGCCAAATTCGAGTCATAGAAGAGCCTCTGCGAACGCCGCGAAACCGATATATTTGTACTTCATCGAATCATGGGTTGGCTTGCCCCTGTCGCTAAGCGCGATCTCGACCCCGCAATAGAGCTCGTACCCGAACGTTGGATGTCTGAAACGGTATGCCGATATTTGGGTGACGGCAGCTCTTGGATAACTCTGCTTGCGCGATTCGGGACAATCCGAGCCGGCCAAATCCAGGCGTTACTTTTTTAGGAACGCGAGCGCGGGCACGGCCGCAAATGCGACTAGCGAGACCAAGTAGATAACCCCAGCAACCGGATCTCTAGCCCGCTCAGGGTCGAACCGTGCATATTGAGCAGCTATAGAGCGGCGACCACCTCCAGAGCGCTACTCAAGTTTTTCACCCCGTGGACCGCCATGTTAGGCAGGCGTTCCTGCGGGCGGTTAGCAAACGGTACAATGGCGCGTTTGAAACCGTGTTTGGCGGCTTCACGCAAGCGCTCCTGGCCATTGGCAACTGGACGAATTTCCCCGGTTAGACCCAATTCGCCAAACACCAGCAGATCACGCGGTAACACACGATCTCGAAACGAAGATAACACCGCCAACAGAATGGCCAGATCCGCACCGGTCTCGGCAATGCGTACGCCGCCAACCACGTTCGCAAACACATCTTGATCCGCTAACGTTATACCGCAATGCCGGTGCAATACGGCGAGGTGCATGGCCAACCGTTGTTGATCCAATCCCACCGCCACGCGCTTGGGGTAACCGCCCGCCAACTCATCTACCAGGGCTTGCAGTTCAACCAACAACGGCCGTGTACCTTCCCAGGTGACCGTGGCAACACTGCCGGGGGAATCCACTTCCCCGCGCTGCAGGAAGATCGCGGAGGGATTGGCAACTTCTTTCATGCCGAGATCCGACATGGCAAACACCCCCAGCTCATTCACCGCACCAAAGCGGTTCTTATGGCCGCGCAGAGTGCGATAGCGGCTGCCAGCTGGGCTGTCGAGCATCATAAAACAGTCGATCATGTGCTCTAGCACCTTAGGCCCGGCTAGCCCGCCTTCCTTGGTGATGTGGCCCACTAAGATGATCACCGTGTCGGTGAGCTTTGCCAGGCGGGTAAAAAAGCCGGCCGTTTCGCGGACTTGGGTCACCGAGCCAGGCGTGGAGTCAATGCCCTCCATTTGCATCACCTGCACCGAATCCAATACCACGACGTCAGGTTTGTTGGTTTCGATGTGGGCGGCGATGACTTCAGCCCGAGTTTCCGAGGCAACATCGAGGCCGTCTAGCGGCAGTTGCAGACGCTTTGCACGCAGCGCCAATTGTTGCAGGGATTCTTCACCGGTGACGTAGAGCACACTGCGGTTTTGCGCTAATTGCGTGCACACCTGCAGCAATAGGGTGCTTTTACCGGCACCCGGATCACCGCCGATCAACACCACCGAACCGGGGACCAGTCCGCCACCAAGCACGCGGTCAAACTCAGCAAAGGAGGTGCCGATGCGCTGCGCTTCCTGGGCTTCAACTTGGTTGAGCTTCTTGATGGCGGCGGTGGCCCCGGCAAACCCCACCCGGGGTTCCTTGATGGGGCCGATGGAGACCCGGGACAAGGTATTCCATGCGGAGCAGCTGTTGCACTGGCCTTGCCATTTGGCATGCTCCGCACCGCATTCGCTGCACACGTATGCAGTTTTAGTTTTTGCTTTTGCCACTAAGGACTCCGCTGCAGGGTTAACAAGGTATCAAACAAAGTCGGAGTAGATGTCTGATGCCAGGTTTTCGAATTTGGTGAGGTTGCCGATAAAGGACAGGCGGACTTTGCCGATCGGCCCGTTACGTTGTTTGCCGATGATAATCTCGGCGATACCTTTGTCTTCGGTGTCTTCGTTGTAGACTTCATCACGGTAGATGAACAAGATGACGTCTGCATCCTGTTCAATTGCACCGGATTCACGAAGGTCAGACATCATGGGACGTTTATCCGGACGCTGCTCTAACGCACGATTTAGCTGCGACAACGCAATCACCGGGCAGCGCATTTCTTTTGCCAGCGCTTTTAGCGATCTGGAAATTTCCGATATCTCTCCGGCGCGGGATTCGGCTTTGTCCGCCGTGCGCATGAGTTGCAGATAATCCACCACGATGAGGCCAAGCCCGCCAGCTTCCCGCGACACGCGCCTGGCTCTGGAGCGCACATCACTGGGCGTCAGAGCGGGTGTATCGTCAACATAAAGTTTTTTGTCGCGCAGCTGCGCCACCGCGCCGGTAAAACGATTCCAATCATCGTCCTGCAGTTCTCCCGTGCGCAGGCGAGTTTGGTCAATGCGGCCGAGGCTGGACAACATACGCATGACAATCTGTTCTGATGGCATCTCCATGCTGAACAACAAAACCGCCTCGCCGTTCATAACCGCGTGCTCCACGATATTGACCGAAAAAGCGGTCTTGCCCATGGAGGGTCTGGCCGCAACGATCACCAGATCGGAGGGTTGTAGGCCGGCGGTTTTCTTGTCGAGATCTGTGAAGCCGCTGGCCACGCCGGTGATTGAACCCTTGGAGTTGTACAGAAACTCCACCTTCTCAACCGCCCGGGACAACAGCGGCGCCACCTTTTCTGGTCCGCCGTCTTTGCTGGACTGCTCGGAAATTTCAAACACCGACTTTTCGGCCAGTTCTAACAGCGCATCGCTGTCGCGCCCATCCGGCGTGAATGCAGCGTCGGCTATCTTGTTAGCCGCACCGATGAGCTGGCGCATCACCGAGCGTTCACGCACTATTTTGGCGTACGCCAGGATGTTGCTGGCGCCGGGGGTCGACTCCGCAAGCTCCGCCAGATAGACAACATCACCCGCCTTCTCCAACAGCCCCTGTGAGCGCAAGCGCTCAGACACAGTCACCGCATCTTGGGGTTCATCGGCGTTGGCCAAGTCCATCATGGCTTCGAAAATGATCTGGTGTTGGGTGCGGTAAAAGTCACTCGGGCGGACAATTTCCACAAGGTCAAACCAAGCTTCGTTGTTCAACATCAATCCGCCCAATACGGATTGTTCCGCTTCCATGGAATGGGGAGGGACTTTCAAATTCACAGGACCATCGGGCTCAGGGGCGTATTCAGACATCGACCAAGGGGATTACATTACGCTGGGGGTTTACCCCTGTAGGTTACGACCCTAAGGCCCGGCTGTGCAATTGAGAAGCTGTGGATATTTTGTGCGCATCCACGGGAAAAGGCTAAATCGATGTGCGACGAGCAATGCCGGAGATCGCCGCCGGGGTTATGCAGGCAAAAAAAGGGTCCAAACAAGGACCCTTTCAATGTGGCACATTAATGTGCTTCTTATTTTCTTTCTTCTTTCAAATTGTTCTTATTGCCTGGGGCTTATCACCTAGCAAATTGGGTGAGTGCTTACTCCGCCACCACGTTTACTTTGATGTCGACGGTCACATCGGAGTGCAGTTGCAAGCCAATGTCGTATTCACCAATGACGCGGATTACCCCTTCGGGCATCTGTACTTCAGAGCGCACTAACTCGTCATGACCTTCGGCTACCAGAGCATTGGCAATGTCTTGCGTACCCACCGAACCATACAAGCGGCCTTCTTCACCGGTTTTGACGACCATGGTAACGACGGTGTCCGCGAGTTTTTCTGCGCGCGCCTGGGCGGCCGCCAATTTATCATCCGCTGCAGCCTGTAGTTCTGCACGGCGTTCCTCAAACACAGCCCGGTTGGCTGCATTGGCTTGCACCGCCTTACCCTGCGGCAACAGGAAATTACGTGCAAAACCCCCTTTGACGCTGACTTCGTCACCGAGGTCACCGAGGTTGTTAACCCGTTCCAGCAAAATTACATTCATGAGGTTCTCCGATGCTTATTTGTGCTGATCCGTATAAGGCAGCAGCGCTAGATAGCGGGCACGCTTGATCTCTTTGGCCAAATGCCGTTGAAAGCGGGCGGACGCACCAGTAATACGGCTGGGTACAATTTTACCGGTTTCACCGATGAACTGCCGCAGCGTATCCAGATCCTTGTAATCGATTGCCCCTTCTTGCTGGGCTTGTTGCATGCGACGACGGCTCATGTGCTGGGCTCCTCTTCCACTGCGGGTGCATTGCTCTGCGTATCGGCATCAGCTTCGCTGACGCCACTTTCTGCTGATTCCTCCCCTTGTGAGGCGCGCGCGGCGTACTCTTCTTCACGACGACGCTCACGCTCGCGGTCTTTTTCCTGCTCACGCAGTTCTTCTTCGTAGATTTTGGAGTTACCGGTTTCCGGGCCATCGCGACGAATAATAAGACTACGTATGACCGCGTCGTTGAAGCGAAATGCGCTCTGCAGTTCGTCATAGACGTCTTGGCCGACCTCAATGTTCATGAGGATATAGTGGGCTTTGTGTACTTTGGCGATGGGGAAAGCCAACTGCCGGCGGCCCCAATCTTCGGTGCGGTGCACGGCACCGTTGCCACGCTCGATCATGCTGTGGTAACGCTCGATCATGCCAGGGACTTGATCACTCTGGTCTGGATGCACCAGAAACACGACTTCGTAATGTCGCATATGTTCTCCTTATGGTTCACACCCGCAGTTGCAGGATGCTTAGCCTCCGCATCAACGCGTGAGGCAAGTGAGTTAACCACCTGTGGTGGGGGTGCGCATTTTAGGGAGGAAGAGGTCTCCGCGCAAGCGGCATTTGGCGCTACGCGGGCTTGTCCACCGACGTTTCGCCAGCGGTGATGGATCTTTGTCGCAGAGCTTCATACAGCACAATGCCTGCGGCAACCGATACATTGAGGCTGCTGACGCTGCCGCGCATCGGTATATGCACGTGTTCGTCACACTGTTCACGCGTTAGCCTCCGCATGCCCTTTTCTTCACCGCCGATGACCAAGGCCAGCGGACCTTGAGCGCGTATTTGCGTGTATGCATTCGGCGCATCACCTTCGGTGCCAACAATCCAAACATCCCGCTCTTGTAGTTTTTTCATAGCGCGAACCAGATTAGTGACTTCTACGAGGTATAGATCTTCTACTCCGCCTTGAGCAGTCTTTAAAGCCACTGCGCTGAGCGGCGCGCTGTGGTGTTTCGGCAACAGCACCGCATCGACACCGGCGCCGCTGGCGCAACGCAAACAGGCGCCAAGATTACGCGGATCGGTCACCCCATCGACAATCAACAAAAGCGGTTCGGGTCCGAAGCTATCCCAGCGTTGTAGCAGATCGTCCAAACCGGCAAGCGCCGCTTCGTGGCATTCCAACAGCGCACCCTGGTGCGCAACCTCGCCGGCCCGACGGCGAAACCACTGGGCCTCCATAGCCTGGTACCGCACACCAGCTTCCCGGGCAAGCGCCACCAGCTCACTGATGCGCGCATCCCTGCGGCCGCGCTGGATATATAGGCGCCGAGCTCGATCAGGGGTTTCGCGCAGCACCGAACGCACTGCTTGAATGCCGTAGACATCACTCATCAACGTTTACGCCGGGTCTGGCCGCCGGTGCCACCTTGCCGCTCACCTTTTCTTCGTTGGTCTCTTTGTTTGTCTCTCTGTTCGCCCTTCTGTTTACCCCCTTGTTTACCGCGTTTGTTGCGTTTCGTGGGTTGGGCCAACACCAGATCAATTTTGCCTTGAGGCGGGTCTATGTCGCGAATCATGACGTCCAAACGATCACCCAGGGCAAAACGGCGGCCGCTGCGTTCACCCACCAGGGCAAGCGTACGCGGCTCAAAGATATAGTAGTCTTCACCCAAATTGGAGATGTGTAATAGGCCCTGCACGTAGTAACCCTGCAGTTCCACAAACAGGCCAAATTCGGTGACTCCCGCAACCACACCGTCAAAACGAGCACCGATCTCCGACAGCAAGTAGTCGCACTTCAGCCATGCATCCACCGACCAACCTGCGTTTTCCGCGCGACGTTCATGGGAAGAGCACTGTTCACCCAAGACGTGCAGCTCGTCCAAACTGGGGATACGCTTCGCTGAGATTCCCGCCTGTTTGGCAAGCACTGCCTTAATCGCTCGATGCACCACCAGGTCTGGGTAGCGCCGGATGGGGGAAGTGAAATGCATGTAGCGCTCCAAGGCCAAACCATAATGACCTTGGTTGCGAGGCGAGTAGACCGCTTGCTGCAAAGTGCGCAGAGCCAGTTGCGCATACAACCACTGGTCCGCGTGCTGCGGCAATCTACCTAGTGCCGCCTGCAGCGCCTTGGGTGCAACGTCTCCCGGCGCCAACCGTACACCGGCGTACGCCAGTGCATGGCGCAACTCCTCCATTTTGTCTGGGTCGGGCGGTTCATGCACGCGGTATAAAGCCGGCGTATGGTGCTCTTCCAGATAACGGGCGGCGCTTACATTGGCCGCTATCATGGCTTCTTCGATCAACTGATGCGCCAGCAGCCGCTCAACCGGTTGCACTCCGATGACACGCCCAGCCTGCAGCTCCAACTGCGCTTCCCGCGTGGCAAAATCCAGCGCCCCGCGTTGCTCTCGGGCCTGTCGCAACAACGCATACACCTGGCGTAATACCTGTACCGACTTGCCGACCTGAGTCGCGTAAGCAGCCTCCACTGGTAGCTCATCGGTGCCCTCAAGAAAAGCCTGTACCTGGGAATACGTCAGCCGAGCATGCGAGAAAATCACCGCCTCATAGAATCTGTAGCGATCTACTTGCCCATGCGCGTCTAGCTGCATGTCGCACACTAGACTTAAGCGTGGGGTGAGCGGTCGCAGCGAACACAAACCGTTAGAAATATGTTCCGGCAACATAGGTATGACGGTGGTGGGGAAGTAAACCGAGGTGCCGCGTTGAACCGCTTCCAAATCCAGCGCACCGCCGCGCTTCACGTAATGGCCCACGTCTGCGATGGCTACCACCAAGCGGAAGCCGCCGCGTTTGCCGGGCAAGGGCTCAGCATACACCGCATCGTCAAAGTCTTGCGCACTGTCACCGTCAATGGTGACCAAGGGTAAAGCGGTCAGATCTTCACGCTGCGGATGTCGCTTGGGATTTACGCTGCTGGGCAGTTTGTTTACCGCTGCGGTCACCGCCTCCGGCCACTCGTGGGGGATTTGTGCGCTGGCGACAGCGGTGGCAATGGCTTGTTCAAGCACGCTCGTGTGCTCCAGCACATCTTCCACGATGCCAACCAAACCGCGTCGATCACGATCCACAATGCGGACATGTACCGTATCGCCATCTTCGCCCTGGGCGGGCGGTTCCAATAAGGACACGTGCCCTCGGTAGCTACCAATCCCCTCGACAAAGGGGTAACGACCGCGCTTGCGCAACACACCGGTTACGGGAGTATCCGCGTGGCTAATCACTCGCAGCACGTGCGCTTGGCCGTTGACCACGCGCAGCTCTACGGCATCCCCTTCGCGCAGAGAGAATCTTTGTGCGTCCTCAATCACCGCGCCAGCAGCGGTAAACTGTTTGCCGTTGCGTTCTACCAACGCCTCCTGCGCGGTACCGGCATCCGGCAGATGGTAGGTACCTTGATGATCGCGCAGCAACTCGCCGCTGCGTTCGAGACCTTTGAGCATCTGCCGCAATTGGGTAATGGCGCGCGGTTCGTCTGCACCGGTCAGGTCGATGAGCACCCGCCAACTCACCGGACCCGCTTGTTCGCGGAGCAGCGTGGTGATTTCCGTGGCGGTGAATCGGTTGGAATGTTTGCGTGGAGCCTTTCGCCGTTTTGGCAACGTTGACACCTACCTTAAGATTTCAGTACAGTCCGCACCCCCTGTGCCCAGGTGGTGAAATTGGTAGACACGCTAGCTTCAGGTGCTAGTGGGGGTAACCCCGTGGAGGTTCAAGTCCTCTCCTGGGCACCATGCCGCTCGCGATGCGAGCTTAGCGAGTTTTTCGGCTCGCCGAAAACATCGATCAATCTTTGTAGCATCTCGCTACTCTTACAAGTCGCTCGCTGTGCGCGTTATTCTACCTGGATCGTCTAAACGCGGCCCCAAAAAAAAACCAGCCCGAAGGCCGGTTTTCATTAGAGCATTTCTCGCCCTTTCGGCTCTTTAAGGATCCAGGTCATCCGCCAGGATCAAGCCCATTGGCGCACCACCGCCAGGTGCGTCGGCTGCAATCGCAGTGTAAATCGTGTCACCTTCAACACCGCCACCCACGCCGATGTCTAGCGGAATGGTCACCACCGGGATAGCCGGTGTTTTGCTGCCAGGACCCGTGACGATCACATCGTAGTCCACGCCAACCTCCAAGGAAACGTAGCCTGTCTCACCAAGAAATTCTACGCCGGAGAAATCAGCAGTGAGGTCAGTAATGTCGGTACCCGTTTCAACCACATAAATGTCCACCGGTCCGGCAGAAGGTGACCCGTGGAAAATGCGCGCGCGGCCTTCGGTACTGATCCGGCGCGGGTTGTCTTCGTAAATCCGCGCGGTTAACGCTTCATCACTGGCCGGGTCTGCGTTTGCCAAACCTACCGCAAACACCGAGTAGGTGGTGCCAGACACTAGATCTACCGTGTCCAACGTGTCGATCGCGGCAGGGCCATCGGTCCCAGCGCCGACTACCTTAAAGTTGATCGGTCCAGCTGGGATCGGCAAGTAGTCAGTCACGTCGCCGTATTCGAGGTCTTCGACCGGGCGGTTCACCAAATCGTCATTGGCGATTACGTCCACCGGTACCACGTCAGCGGCAATATGACCCACACGCAGATCTGCCGGCGTCGGCACATCACCCGCAGAGGGCAACGACAACGCTTCGCTGCCGGTTAGGGCCAACAGCTGAATCGGTGCAGCGCCGGGACCCACATTGGCAATCGCAGCCACTACCAGGTCACTACCGCCAGCTAGCGGGAGAGTGCCGGAGTCGTAGACGACCGTGGTCGACGTCGACGGTGTCACGCGCACACGGTAATCACCCGCCGGGACGGGTGCAGCTAACTCGACCACGTCACCAAACATAAACGTTGTGGTTGGCGCTGCCGGCAGGGGATCCGTGGGGCCAGAAATGTATACGTCTACCATGGGCGCAATCGCCGTGACGTTTGAAGCCGCGTGGACCAGGCGCAATCGAACTTCCGTCGGTGCAATCTCGGGCTGGTCATCAATAATGATGATAGGGCTCACAGCACCATCGATATTGGCCACCTCGTCGGTCGCGAAGATGGTTACACGCTGACCATCCGCAAAATCTGCAGTGCGAGTAATCACCGTTGCATTACCGGAAGGGATGATCCCTTCAACTTCCACGGTGATTTCTCCTGCCGTGGTGGTCACAAATGCGGCTTGTCCAAAGTCCGCGCCGCTGGCGATGCTTGAGCCGCCCACCGTGAGGTTAACCGGCGGTGCATCTTGAGACGCATGAACCAGCTCAAAAACAACCTGGGTCAGGTCTACTGGATCGGGGTTCTGAACTGGACGGCTAGACGAGCTGCTTCCGCATCCACCCAACACCGTCAGCGCCAGCGTTAAAAATATTCCGAAGCGCACTGGGATTTCTCCTTGCTGAAAACATGAGGTGCGCAGAATGGAGATGTGTTGGTGAATGCTGTGTCAAAGTTTCTGAATTAACATTCACAACTTCTTCACATCCAGGGCGAAGGATGTACTGGCCGGGCAGGACTTACCCCACCCGCAGTACTAACGTTTTTTTACAACTAACGAACCGATTGAGTAGCCGGCGCCGAAGGAACAAATCACACCCAGGTCACCACTCACCAAGTCTTCGTTGTACAGATTAAACGCAATAATAGATCCGGCGGACGCGGTATTGGCGTATTCATCCAGCACAATCGGCGCCTCGTTTGTGTCTGGGTCACGACCCAACAGGCGGCGCGCAATCAACTCGTTCATGTTGATATTGGCTTGGTGCAGCCACCAACGTTTGATGTCGGACACGCTGAAGCCGAGTTTCTCGACCTGGGTGCGCAAGTGTTCCGCAGCCATGGGACAAACTTCTTTAAACACTTTGCGGCCGTTTTGGTGGAACAGCTTGTCATCGGCATAAGGATCCGTGTCGTCGGCATAAGACAAATAGCCGAAGTTGGAACGTATGTTGTTCGAATACTGGGTGACCGCCTGGGTACCTAACACTTCCCAACCGTTGTCGGAGGTGCAGGTATCACTCGACTCCATGATGACCGCCGTGCTGACGTCACCAAATATGAAATGAGCATCCCGGTCTTTAAAATTGATCTGTGGTGTGGTGAGTTCTGGATTGATCGCCAGTACACAACGCGCTGAACCGGCTGCCACCGCATCATAGGCCCGATGCAGCGCGAAGGTTGCCGCAGAGCATGCCACCAACATATCAAAACCAAACCCTTCAATTCCCAACGCCTGTTGCACTTCTATCGCTATGGCGGGATACGCGCGCTGGGTATAGGCACACGACACAATCACCATATCGATGTCCGCCGCGGTTTTGTTGGCCACAGTCATGGCTTGACGCGCCGCATACACCGCCATTTCTGCCTGGTGAGACAGTTCATCATCAGCGCGTACGGGCAGCAGCGGGCGCATACGATCGATATCGAGGATCCCTTCTTTACAGTAGGTGTAGCGCTGTTTGATGCCGCTGGCCTTCTCGATGAATTCCGCACTGGACAGCGGTAGTTCCGCCGTGTCGCCGGACGTTATGGCTTCGGCATATTGTTCATTGAAGCGCGAGGCGTAGGCGTTATATGAGGCGACTAACTCATCGTTGGTGACAAACTCTTCGGGTTTCCACAACCCGGTACCGCTGATGACAACTGTGTGCATGATGGCGTTCTTAACTCTTTAAGCGAATGGGTGGCGAATGGTTTTGTTGTTGTATCCGGCTGACCGTTTACGTGGGCAGACTCGCAGTTTCCTCATCCGTAAGAGCGCGTGCTTCAGCTTCAATCATGACCGGAAATCCATCCCGTATCGGGTACGCCAAACGACTGACTCGGCACCACAATTCTTGCTGTTCTTTTTTGTAATGCAAGCTGGCTTTGCTCACCGGGCAAACCAACATTTCTAACAGCTTTGTATCCATGACAAACCTCGCTACGCAAATGGGTCGTTCAACACGATCGTCTCTGCGCGGTCCGGCCCGGTCGAAATGATATCAATCGACGCGCCAACCACTTCTTCAACCCGCGCAATGTAGTCACGCGCACGCACGGGTAACGCCTGCATGGAACTGGCGCCCACTGTTGACTCCTGCCAGCCGGGCATGTCTTCGTAGACGGGTTTCACCGCCGCGTAGTATTCGCTACCAAAGCGTGCACCGGCAACCGCACCATCGGGGTCTTCGTAACCCACACAGATACGAATGGTGTCCAAGCCGTCGAGTACGTCAAGTTTGGTCAAACACAGCCCTGAGATGCTGTTGATTTGCACCGCTTGGCGCAAGGCCACCGCATCAAACCATCCACAGCGCCGGGGTCGCCCGGTGGTGGAGCCAAACTCATGCCCGCGTTCCGCAAGGCGTTGACCAACCTCATCAAACAGCTCGGTAGGAAACGGCCCCGACCCAACCCGGGTGGCGTACGCCTTGGTGATACCCAGCACGTAGTCCAGATAGGTGGGGCCAAAGCCACTGCCTACCGCCGTGCCACCGGCAGTGGTGTTGGACGAAGTGACATAGGGATAGGTGCCGAGATCAATGTCCAACAACGCGCCCTGGGCGCCCTCAAACAGAATATTGTCTCCGGCTTCACGCAATCCGTGTAACAGCGACACCACATCTGTCACCATGGGTTTGATCTGCTCCGCCACTTCAGCGCATTGGTCCAGGGTAGCTTGGAAATCCACTGCTGGCTTGTTGTAGTAAGAGGTCAACATGAAGTTGTGGTACTCCATGACCTCACTCAGTTTGCTGGCAAATTCTTGCCAGTAGAACATGTCGCCAATGCGCAAACCGCGACGCGCAGCTTTGTCCTCATACGCGGGTCCGATTCCACGGCCGGTAGTGCCAATTTTTTGATTGCCGCGCGCTTCTTCACGGGCGAGGTCGAGTTGTACATGATGCGGCAAGATAAGGGGGCAAGCGGGTGAGATGCGGAGGCGCTCACGCACCGGTACCCCGCGCGCCTCTAACGCCACAACTTCTTTGAGTAATGCGTTCGGTTCCAGCACCACGCCGTTGCCGATAACACACTGTACACCCGGCCGCAGGATACCCGAGGGGATGACGTGCAAGACCGTCTTTTCCCCCTCAATCACCAACGTGTGACCCGCGTTGTGGCCACCCTGGAAACGCACTACGGCAGACACTTCCTCAGTGAGCAGATCGACGATCTTACCCTTACCTTCGTCACCCCATTGCGTGCCGATAACGACTACGTTTCGCCCCATATTCTTCCCGTCTAACTTCTAGGTCTATGTCGTTTGTGCCTGGTTGATGTCTACCACGTGCCACTGTCCATCCGCCCAGCGCAACATACCGCGGCACGTCGCTGCCGGTTGTTCGTCAGGACTTAGCGCAAAACACACGCGCTCACCTTGTGCCCGCAACGCAGCCACCGCTTGGGCCAACCCTGGGCGGTCGGCATCATCCACGTAGGGTGCAAAAATATTGCCCGGCTCACTATGCGCGCCGATCAGCGCCTTGAGGTTGACGTCAAAGCCGGTGGCAGGCCGACTGCGGCCAAACACCTCTCCGACCCCATCGTAGCGGCCACCTTGCGCCAAAGCTTGCCCGTGTTGGGGATGATAAACCGCATACACCGGCCCGTTGTGGTAGCCGTACCCCGACAATTCAGACACATCCACGCGCACCCCACCTTGATTGTGTTGTGCTACTAAACTCACCAGCTCTTGTAATTGGTCAATGGCGGCAAGCACCGCAGCAGGAGCCGCGCCTAACTTCACCCGCGCAGCGTCCAATACGTTGGCATCCCCCATTAAATTAGGTAACGCCACCATCATGTCGGTTAACACAGAGGGAGATAAAAGCGCGGCAATGTCTGACTGAGATTTGCGTTGTACACAGAGGAACAACTCACGTTCATCTTCAGGCTGCAATACGCCTTGCTCTAACAAAGCATCGACCAAACCATGGTAAATACCCATGTGGCCAAGCAACAGCACCGGTTCCGCGATATCAGCGGTAGCCATGGTTTCCAGCATGAGGCCAACCACTTCAGCGTCCGCGTCGATGCTCGCGGCACCAAAAATTTCCGCACCGGCTTTGTAGGGCACGCGCGAGGTCATGGCAATTTGTGGATTGGCAAAAACCACCGGACCGGCGTAACACAAACGCTGGACATCGTCGGTCACCAAACTGTGCGCATCAATACGCACCGCTTGGGAGGTCATATCCGCACGCACGCCAAGTTGCTTGCCGCTGACCTGATCCACGACCTTTAACGTCTGCAGATCCAAGTCTTCACCGCTGCCCACCAGCAGCGATTCTAGATATTCGATAACAGGCGGCTCAACGTACTCGAACCCCCAGCTGACAAAAACGTCGAGCACTTTTCGTCGCAGCAGTTCGAGTTCCCATGCCGCAGGCGGGAGCAATTCGTCCACGCCACGCGGCAGGCGCCAGTGTGTTCTCATGAGGGTGTTCTAGCAGTTCGCGATCAAGCGCGATTCTACCCGGCTTTGGCTCAGCCGTCGCTCTCTAGATACTTAAAAAACTCACTGTTCGGATCCAGCACCATCAGATCGCCTTTATCGCCAAATACGTTTACGTAAGCGTTGATGCTGCGGTAAAACTCATAGAAATCCGGATCACGCTCAAACGCTGATGCGTAAGTGGCAGCGGACTCGGCGTCGCCATCACCGCGGATCTTTTCACTTTCCCGATAGGCCTCGGCTTCGATCACCACCGCTTCACGGTCTGCGCCGGCACGAATCGCCAGTGCTTGTTCTTGGCCTTCAGCGCGATACTGCCGTGCCTCAATTTCACGTTCAGAGTTCATGCGATCGTATACGGAAGAAGACACTTCCACTGGCAAATCAATCCTTTTGACACGCACGTCTACTACTTCCACGCCATAACCGCGCATAACGCCGTCTAGATCTCCGCGAAGTTCCTCCATGAGCTGATCGCGCTCACCAGACACCACTTCATGCATGTCACGGCGGCTGATCTGGTTGCGCAAACCTTCGTTGACCCGTTCCTGCAGCAACCGCTCGGCGCGGCGAATATCAAATGACGCGCTTTCGTAAAAAGAAGCAACATCAGATACTTTCCATTTAACAAAGGAGTCCACGATCAGCGGCTTTTTCTCCAGCGTGTAGTACGTCTCTGGATTTGAATCTAAGGTTAATACCCGCGCATCAAACTTTTTGGCTTCCTGCGCGATGGGCAGCTTAAAGTGCAAACCGGGATCTAAGTCGCTCTGTACCAAATTACCAAACTGCAACAAGATGGCGCGCTCGGTTTCTTGCACTCGGAACAGCGCTTGGCTGGCCAGCCCAACCGCCACCAGAATAATCACCAAACCTACAAGTGTTTTAGCTGACATGTTGTTCTCCTAGTTACCGCGTATGCGCGAGTTGTTTGAACGCGCGGCGTTAACTTCGCGCAGGATACGCTCCACCGCTTGATCAACCGCGGATTGATCAATTTGAATGCCTCCTTCACCAGAGCGGCGAGTCAGCTGATCCAGCGGTAAATACATCATGTTATTACTGCCTTCGACGTTCACCATGATTTTGCTGGCATTGCTCAGCACGGACTCTATGGCATCAATGTAAAGGCGATCACGCGTGACTCTTTCCGCCTGTTGGTACTCCGCCAAGAGCTTCTCAAAGCGCTGGGCCTCACCAGTCGCTCTTGCCACAACCTGGTCGCGGTAGGCGTTTGCTTCTTCTATCTGCCTTTGCGCACGACCGCGCGCTTCCGGCACCACCTGCTGTTGGTATGCAGTGGCTTGGTTAATGAAACGCTGTCGATCCTCCAAGGCTTTTTGTACGTCGTTGAAGGCATCAGCCACCTGCGCGGGAGGCGCCGAGCGATCAATGTTGACTTTGCGCACAAAAATGCCGGTGCCGTAACTGCTCAAGTAGCGCTGCAGGCGTGTCTGTACTTCCGCAGCAATCGCCTCACGGCCGTCGGTGATGACTTCGTCCATCGAGGCGCTACCCACCACATGACGCAATGCACTCTCTGCCGCCTGGTCCAGACTCAACTCCGGACTTCTGACCTCAACCAAGAAATTTAACGCGTCGTCTACCACCCACTGCACAGTCATGCTCACATCAACGATGTTTTCATCTTCGGTCAACATCAGCGCCTGGTGGCTGTGAGAGCGCACCTGAGTGACATTCACCAACTGCACTTCGTCGATAAAGGGCGGGTTCCAATGCAGCCCGGGTTCACGTAACCCTTCCAGTGCCGCGCCAAAACGAAACACCACCCCACGTTCCTGCTGGTCCACCTGGTAGATACCGGCAAAGGCATAGACGGCCAACAGCGCAAATGCGACCAAACCCAACACACCGCCGGAGATGGTGGCACCACCACCGCCGCCGCCATCACTGCCGCCTTTGCCACCAAAAATACCGGACAACTGAGCTTGCAGCTTGCGAATTGCCTCATCCAGATCTGGTGGCCCTTGATCACCGCGGTTACCCCACGGGTCTTTGTTGTCACCGCCACCTGGCTCATTCCACGCCATTAACTTTCTCCAAACATGTCGTTACCGATCCGCTTTAGTGCAGCTAGTTTGCACATAAGTTCCACGAATCAGTTCGTAATTGTTGAAATTTTATGGACGCCGTCATTGCGGTGCAACACAACATCATCGGACTGTTGCAACTGCGCCAGCAAGGCGTCGTCCGCCTGTAACGTAAGATGAAGACTACCGTCTTCCATCGTTTGTTCTTCGAGTACCGCGCCGGAGCGATACAACCACGCGCGCGTGCGGCCATCGCTGGAATCCAGCACCACTTCATGGGGCGCAGCGACGCCTAATGCATCCGCTATACCGTCAATCAGCGCCGCAATGCCACTACCATTCAGCGCGCTCACCGGGTACACCCCTGACTGCGGGCAATCAACCAGGCATCCCGCGCCAAGCGCTGTGTCGCTGAGCAAGTCAACTTTGTTAAACACCAACAGCTCTGGTACGTCCTGCGCCCCGATCTCCCGCAGCACATCGCGAACTTGTTGCATACGTTCATCTTTCAACGGATCAGCAGCATCCACGACGTGCAGTAATAAGTCTGCATGCACCACCTCTTCGAGAGTTGCTTTAAACGCCTCAACTAACGCGTGTGGTAATAAACTGACAAACCCTACCGTATCCGCCAACACCGCATCACGGATGCCGGGCACCTCGATGCGGCGCATGGTGGGATCCAACGTTGCAAACAGCTGGTCCTCCGCGTATACGTCTGCGTTGGTCATTTTGTTAAATAAGGTCGACTTACCTGCATTGGTATACCCCACCAGCGTCACCGTCGGAGTGCCCCTGCGGTTGCGTCCGCGCCGGTTCTGGGTGCGTCGCTTGCTGACGGTGGTGAGCTTCTTTTCGGTGGCCTTGATGCGCTCACCTAACATGCGTTGGTCGAGTTCGATCTGTTTTTCACCCGCGCCGCGCAGCCCTATCCCGCCCTTCTGGCGATCCAGGTGAGTCCAGCCCCGAACCAGTCGCGTTTGTGCGTGTTTGAGCTGTGCCAACTCCACTTGCAACTGGCCTTCGTGACTGCGTGCGCGGTCAGCAAAGATGGTGAGGATCAGCTCGGTACGGGTAATCACCCGGCAGTTTAAATCTCTTTCCAAATTCCGCTGTTGGCCCGCTGTCAGTTCGTGGTTGATCAACAGCAAATCAGCCTGAGCGGCGCGCAGCACTTCACGCACTTCGGCTACCTTGCCTGAACCCACATAGGTCCGCGGCTGTGGCTGGTCGCGGTGTGCAGACACCGTATCCACCACATCCATCTCCGCCGAACCGGCCAGTTCAGCAAATTCACCTAAGTCTGGGTTAGCCTGGCCATGCAATTCTACATGCAGTATCACCGCATGACGGCCGGCTTCTGGGCGTTCAAACAACATAACTACTTATGTGCGAGTTCTGGGTCCAAAATTCAAGTCAGTAAAACCGACGCCTATCTACGAGCGCTCCCGACCCAAATCGCAGCGGTTCAAAAAGTTTGCTGACGAGCTATTCCTGTTCGCTGCCACTTGGGGCGAGCTTTACATTGCGCGCCGGGACAATGGTGGAGATGGCGTGTTTGTAGACCATCTGGCTGACTGAGTTTTTCAGCAGCACGACAAATTGATCAAACGATTCGATCTGACCCTGCAATTTAATGCCGTTAACCAGATAGATCGATACCGGTACCCGCTCCTTGCGTAGTGCATTGAGATAAGGGTCTTGTAAGCTGTGCCCTTTTGACATTGCAGTCTCCTTTATCGGCTTGGCGTCTTCTAAGTCTGGCTACGTAAAAAAAGCCAGTTATTGTTCTAAAGACGCTGCCGGGCAAGCCTACCACGTATGCTCAGCTTGCGTAATGCAAGCCAACGCATCCTGTTTCGAGCGGCTACCGCGGCGCGGTTGCTGGCTGACGCCGCAAAATCTGCCGCGCCAGCTTGACTGGGTTGTCCCACGTCAATGCCTGCAAATCCGGCCAGCTGCGTAGCCAGGTGAGCTGCCGCTTGGCCAAGCGCCGCGTGGCGGTTACCGCGCTTTCGCGAAACCCGTCCACATCCACCTCACCGGCCAAATACGCCATACCTTGGCGATAACCCACCGCGCGCATCGAGGGTAAATCGCGGCTGAATTGCGGGCGCGCCTGTAATCTCTTGAGCTCGTCAACAAATCCGCTGTTGAGCATGACATCAAAGCGCTGCGCGATGCGTTCATGCAGTGCTTGCCGGTTATCCGGCAGCACCGCATAAACGTTCACCTCGGCGTCTAATCTTTCGACTGCCGGGCGGCCGTTAAGTTCCTGCCATTGGTCACTCAAAGCGCGCCCGGTAAGGTGTACAACTTCCAGCGCCCGCAGCAGACGCTGTGGGTTGTTGGGGTGGATTTTGGCCGCTGCGGTTGGGTCAAGCGCGGCCAATTGCGCATGCAGAGCATCGCCGCCTTGGTCTGCAAGTTGCTGCGCAAGGGATTCTCGCAATTTGGGGTCTGCCGACGGTAAATGCGCTATGCCTTCGATAAACCGCTTAGCGTAGAGCATGGTGCCACCTACTAAAATGGGCAGTTTTCCGTCTGCGAAGGCTTGTATGACGTAGCGATCCGCATCCGCCACAAAGTCCGCGGCGGTGTAGGTATCTTCGGGTTCGCGTATATCGATTAAGGCATGTGGATAACGTTGCAGGTCTGCCTCGGAAGGTTTGGCGGAACCGATATCCATGCCGCGGTACACCATGGCAGAGTCCACACTGATCAAACTGATCTGTTGCTCACCGCCCAGTTCGTCGGCCAGGGCACAAGCCACGTCCGTTTTGCCAACGGCAGTGGGTCCGGTGACCAACACAATCTCTCGTGATGATGCGTGCGCTACCATTTTTGTTTACGTGTTTATTGGCCTCGATAAAACAGCTGATCGAGCTCATCCATGGAACGCACGTGATAGGTGGGGCGACCGTGGGTGCACAGGCCTGCGTTTTCCGTGGTTTCCATGGCGCGCAGCAGGGCGTTCATCTCCGTTAAGGTCAAATTACGATTGGCGCGCACTGAACCATGACAGGCGATGCTCCCCAACAAATCGAACTGCCCCCGCTGCAGCCGATCACTGCTGCCGTAGGCCATCAGCTCAGCCAAGAAATCACGCAACATGGCATGCAAATCCTGATTGCTGAGCAACGCCGGGACTTCGCGCAGGCTGACGCTTTGCACACCTGTGCGCTCGATCACGAGGCCAGCCGCTGCAAGTTCGCTGGCCATCTCTTCAACCAGATCCGCTTCCGCGGCCGTCACATCCATACCTATCGGCACCAGCAACCGCTGTCGCGGAATATCCGCGGCCGCAAACTGCTGCTTGAGTTTTTCATAAGTGATGCGTTCGTGCGCCGCGTGCATGTCCACAATCACCAAACCTGCAGAATTCTGCGCCAGAATGTAGACACCATGCAGCTGACCCAAGGCATATCCCATGGGTGCATCGGCCGCATCATGCGCGGGGTCGGATGGCCCAGGCTGTGCCCAGCCTGGTGACTGCTCTGCTACCAGTTGGGCTAAGCCACCCGGAGCGTCGGACGGCTTAACCCCCGCGTACGTCCCACTTGAACTTGGCAGCGAAAGCGGCGCTTGCAGCCGTCCCGGGTCGCGC
The DNA here is from genome assembly GCA_028281005.1 of Pseudomonadales bacterium. Taxonomy (GTDB): domain Bacteria; phylum Pseudomonadota; class Gammaproteobacteria; order Pseudomonadales; family Azotimanducaceae; genus UBA4421. Next base: position 2,604 of record JANQKS010000017.1, on the reverse strand, counting down.
GCAGATCTATGCGCCCAGTCATTGGGTTCTTCTAACGCGCCGTTTGGGGGTGGCCGCGAACTCAGGTCGTGGTCAACGGTAGCGGGCCGCACCTCACGTAACGCACGATTGAGACTGCCAAAAACAAAGTCGTGCACGCTGCGAGATTCGCGGAAACGCACCTCGTGTTTGGTCGGATGGACATTGACGTCGACCGCATCCTGGGGCAATTCCAAAAACAACACAAACACCGCATGGCGACCGTGAAACATGACATCCCGGTACGCTTGGCGCACCGCATGGCCGACCAATTTGTCGCGGATGGCCCTGCCGTTCACATAAAAATACTGCTGATCAGCCAGTCGCCTGTGGTGTTGTGGTAAACCCACCCAGCCATGTAAACGCATCCCCCCACGCGCTTCATCCACAGCCACCGACTGCGCCACGAAGTCTGGGGTGAGCACCTGCCCCAAACGTTCTTCTATACGTCCGGCCGGCAATGACAAGGCGCGGGCTTGTTTGGCATTGCTGCCCGCTTGGCGCAAGGAAAATCCGACTTGCATGTGGGCAAGACTCAAGCGCCGCACCACCTGGTCGATCTGCGACATCTCGGTGCGCTCTGTTTTTAGGAATTTGCGCCGCGCCGGGGTGTTAAAAAACAGGTCCCGCACTTCGACCGTGGTACCGGGGTTATGGGCAATGGGCGCTTGTTCTACCAAGGCGCCACCGTGAACTTCCCGCACCGCACCCATCTGCGCGTTACGGGTGGCCGAACTCAGGCGCACCCGCGCCACCGATGCCACACTCGCCAGCGCCTCGCCACGGAAGCCAAGGCTGCCTACGCCAAGCAGGTCTTGAGCATCGTGAATTTTGCTGGTGGCGTGCCGTTCCAAGGCCAATTCCAGGTCTTCCGGCAACAGGCCGTGGCCGTCATCCTGCACCCAGATGAGCCCAACACCACCTTGCTCTGTACGCACATCAATCTGCGACGCCGCGGCATCCAGGCTGTTTTCCAGCAGTTCTTTGACGATGGACGCCGGGCGTTCCACCACCTCGCCGGCGGCAATCTGATCCGCGACAAAGGCGGAGAGGCGTTTAACCCGCGGCGGTGGTGGTTGCACGTGCAAATCAGGCGCCCGGAATAACCAATACCTGACCCACCTTAATTTTGTCGTTGCGCAGGCCGTTCTTGGTTTTGAGAAGTTTCGAGCTGATCCCGTACCGCATTGCAATGGTGGATAAAGTATCGCCGCGGACAATGGTGTAACGCATCTCCGGACGGGTACCGGCGTTTGCGGCAAGCAAGGTACCCGGCGGTGGGTTGTTGCGCATGTACTGCTCCACACCGTCGGCGATGGCAGCAGCCACCTTATGCTGATGTTCCGCCTGGGACAACCGCCGCGCTTCGGTGGGATTGGAGATAAAACCGGTCTCGACCAATATGGAAGGCATGTCCGGCGACTTCAGCACAATAAAAGCCGCTTGCTCCACGCGGCGTTTGTGCAGCTTGGTGACTCTACCCAAATTGGCCAACACCGCCTCGCCCGCGGAGATGCTTTGTGATCGATTGGCATCCATGGAAAGGTCAAGCAGAACGTGTGCGAGCACCGGGTCTTTGTCGTCTAAACTCACGTCGCCTACCCCGCCAAGCAGGTCCGCTCGATTTTCGCGTTCCGCCAGCCAAGCCGCCGTTTCACTGGTGGCGCCGCGGTCAGACAAGGTATACACCGAAGCACCGCTGACATTGGCCTCCCTAAACGCATCAGCATGGATCGAGACAAACAAGTCAGCGCGCCTGTCTCGTGCCAACTGGGTCCGTCTACGGTGTGGCAAGTAGTAGTCGCCGGTCCGAACCAGCACGCCGGAAAAACCTTCGATGGCGTTGATGCGGCGCTGCACCTTTCGCGCCAGCTGCAACACAACATGTTTTTCAAAAATTTTGTTAGGCCCAATCGCACCGGGGTCGTCGCCGCCATGACCGGCATCTATGGCAATGATGACATCACGGTTTTTGGCCGGCGCGGTGATCTGTGTATTGGGCCTAGCGCCATTCGGGTCAATTAAGTCCACCACCAGGCGATGACCGTAGGGTTGTATCGGCTGCAGTGTAAAAGCCTTGGGTTGCAAAGCGGTGGTGGTATCAATGACTACACGGTAGTCGCCGTTCCGATTAGCCGCGCGTAAGCTGCGTACGCGATCACGCCCCACCGCCGCCACGGCCGGATCAAAACCAGGTTGTGGTGACACACCGGCTAAATCCACAACAACGCGATGCGGGTTCTCCAGGGTAAATACCTTGTAGGACACTTTGGCATCGGTATCGAACACCACCCGTGTTGAGTCCGGTGCTTCGTGCATACGCACACCCTGCAGCTGGGTGGCCGAGACCGGCAGGGCCAGCGCCAGCAACAGCAGGGCACACCACCCTCGAAACGCGGCGCAAACTGGAAGCAAGCTAGGGAGCCTCTGCATAAGTCTCATGTGCTCAGCGTGTCATACGGCGTCTGTGGCAAGGCGCGTCCCGCCGGCAATGTAGGTACCTTGCCAAGGGGCGCAACGAAGTCCACAGGCGCCGTATGGCACGCCCGCTGGGAGGCACTGGCGCGTGCGCTGGGCTGCGTTGGC